>DFYJ01000003.1 GCA_002383325.1 Candidatus Aminicenantes bacterium UBA4085 | reverse complement strand
GAAGCCGTTCTGCAGGGACTCGGCCCCGCGCACGACCAGGCTTTCGCCGACCTCGAGCCCCGACAGGACTTCGGCTTGGCCGTCGATCGTCCGCATGCCGATGGTCAGGATGCGCTCCTTGGCCGTGTCGTCTTCGACCACGAAGGCGATGAAGCCGCGTTCGCTAGGCCGGATGGCGGTCTGGCGGATGACGGGGGCTTGGCGCGGCTTGCTGACCGGGATGGTCAGCTCGACGAAGGAGCCCGGCCGCAGCGTCGGGTCGGACGACTCGCGGACCTGTCCGGTCACCTCGACCATGCGGGAGGCCTCGTCGGCCGAAGCGGCAATGTGGGTCAGGACGGCCGAATAGGCCTTAGGATTGTCGCGGACCTTGAACTCGGCCACCATCCCGGACCGCAGCTGGGCGGCGTCCTTCTCGGGGACGCGGAAGCGAAGGAGCAGCGGGTCGCGGCGGACCAGCGTGGCCAGAACGGTGCCGACCTGGACGTATTGCCCGGTCTGGACCGTCCTCGTCTGGACGGCCCCCCCGAAGGGCGCCCGGACATAGGCGTCGCGCAGGTTGAGCTTGGCCTGGTTTAGGGCGGCTTGGGTCTGGGCCACGTCGGCCGCGGCCAGGCGGACTTTGGTCCGCCAGGTCTCCAGCTCCTCGCCCGGGATCAGACCGGGGTTTTGGACGCTGACGGCTTCGCGGCGCTTGAGGCCCGCCTCGGCGTCGGCCTTGGAAGCCAAAGCCCGGTCGTAGGTGGCCTGGGCCGACTCGACGGTCAGGGTGTACCTTTCGGGCTCGATCTCGACCAGGGCGTCGCCGGGATTGACATAGCTGCCCTCGGAGAACATGACTTTGTCGACGATGCCGGCCACCCGCGAGGTGACCTGGACTTTTTCGAAGGCCTCCACGGCCCCCACGGCGTTGACGCTGAAGATCAGGGACTGGACGCCGACCTTTTCGACCTCGACCGGAAACGACATCCGGCCGCGGGAGGCGCCGGGCTTGGCGGACGGATTGCCGGCCCCTTCCTTCTTGCAGCCCGCGGCGGCCATGACGCCTGCGGCCAAAATGACCAGGACGGTCCTGGAGAGATGTTTAGTCTTCAAGCTCCGGCTCCTTTCCCAGGGGATCGAGCCCCAGGGCCGACTCGAGATTCAAATAAGCCAGCCCCAGCCCGTAGCGGGCCGTGACGAGATCCACGGCCGCCTCGAACAGGCTGACGTTGGCGTCCGCCACTTCCAGGGCCGAGCTCAGTCCCTGCCGGTAGAGCTCGGCCGTCTCGGCCGCGTTGCGGACGGCGATGTCATAGGCGACCTGGGCCTTCTTCAGCCCGGCCCGCTGGCTCTCCACCGAGACAATGGCGCTGCGGACGTCCAAGTCGACCTTGCGCAGGGCCGCCCGCACGTCCAGGTCGGCCTGGTAGGCCAGGGCCTTCTGCTCGGAGTATTCGTTGTTGCGGGTCAGCCCGTCAAAAAGGCTCCAGCTCATGTTCAGGCCGGCGTTCCAGTTGAAGTTGCGGCCGGTCAGCCCGGCCTCGTTGGTGTAAGTGTAGCGGCCCGTCAGGCTCAGTGAGGGCAGCCAGCGCAAAGTCGGCTCGATGATCCCGGCCCGGCGGCCGCGGGCGGCGGCCTTGAGGGCCAGCACGTCGGGCCGGCGCAGCTGGGCCTGGCCGATCAGCCGGTCGACCGGCGGNNCGGCGCCACCAGCTTGCGGGGCGCCGGGGCGTTCAGCAGGTAGCCCAGCCCCAGGTAGCTGGCGTCCACAAGGCCCTGGACCTGGGTCGCGCCCATCTCGGCCGTGGCCAGCTCCAGCTCGACCCGGGTCACGTCGTTGGCCGAGACCAGCCCGGCCGCGAAGCGGGCCCTGGCCGCGCTCAGGCTCTGTTTGGCGTAGTCCAGGCGCCGCCTGGTCGCTTCCAGGACTTGGTCCTGGCTCAAGGCCTCCAGAAAGGCCGTGCCCACCTCAAAAGCCAAGCTGCGCTTGCCTTCCGTGCTGCTGTAGGTCTCGGCTTCCAGGCTGGCCCTCGCCGAGATCAGCGCCGGCAGGTTGCCAGAGTTGAACAGGGTCATGCTCAGGTTGGCCGCTCCCGAAAGCCCGTTGTAGCTCTGGACGATGATGTTCTGGTTGCCGATCAGGCGGGCCACCTCGAACGGCCGGCGGGTGTAGGTCCCGCTGACGCTCAGAGAGGGCAGAAAGGACGCCTTGGCCTGGGCCAGCTGGGCCCCGGCGATCCGGACGTCCTGCTCGACCCTGAGGGCTCGCTCATTGCTGGCCAGGGCCAGCCGGATGGCCGTCTCCAGGGTCATGGCCGCTTCCGAGCCCCCGGAGGCGGGACCGGCCGGACCGATCTGCGACTGGGCCGGGGCCGGGTCCATCCCGAATAGCAGAATGGCGGCCAATCCCAGGCTGGCCGCCGCTCCCGCGCGCCGCGGTTTCATATCCATTGTTCGTCCGACCTCCGTATGACGTCTTCGGACCGATCCGTTCCTCCGGCCCGAGGCGGGCCCGCAAAGGGGCCGATTATACGCCGCCGGCCGCCCGGACAGCAAAGGGCCGTCCTCATCCTCCGCGACGGGAGGATGAGGACGGCCGCCAACCGAGCGATCCGGACGGCCTTCAGTGGATCGGGATATCCTGGATCTTGATGGACTTGTTCTCCAGGAGCGTGCCGATGGCCCGCTCCAGGCCGGTCTGGGCCACGTTGTAGTTGATGATGGCCTGCAGCTCGGCCGTGCGGGCGCTGCCCAGGGCGCTCTGGTATTCAAGAACCAGGTAATTGGTGCTCATGCCGACCCGCAGCTTCTCCTCCTCGGCGGCCAGGTTCTTCTCGGCCAGCTCGCGGGCGACCTTGTAGGCCTCGACCTGCTTGTAGGTCGTCTGCAGGAGGCGGACGGCGGTCCGAACGTCGTTGAGGGCCGTCTTCTCGGTGTTCTTGAGATTGAGCATGGCCGTCTTGAGGTTCAGCCGGGCCATCCCGTAGCCGGCCTTGGTCAGGAAGTTGCTCAGGCTGACGTCCAGCGTCAGGCCGATGTTCCAGTTGGGATACTTGAATCCGAAGGTATCCGAATAGGCGACGCTGCGGCCACGTTCCGTGGTGCTGAGGATGATGCCGTTCAGGGGGCTGCCGTCGTAGGTGATCTGGGTGCCCGAGATGCCGGGGCTGGAGAGACCGGCCGTCAGGTTGAGGCCGGGCAGGAGCTGGTTCTTGGCGTAGGCCCGGTTGAGCTCCTGGGTCTGGATGGAGATGCGGTTGACCTGCAGGTCGGAGCGCTTGACCATGGCCGTGGCTATGGACTCGTCCAGGTCGACCGGGTGGGCGGTGAAGTCGGGCTTGTCCGTCGGCTCAATGGACTTGAACTGCCTCTCTTCCTCGTCGGTGAGGGCCAGAAGGAGCCGGAGGTTGTCCTCGTAGGCCTTGATCGAGGCTTCCGAAGAGAGGAGCTGCGCCTCGAGGGTGGCCACCCGCGACTGGGCGCTGAGGACTTCCAGGGGGGCCAGCTGGCCGATCTCGACCCTGCGCTGGTTCTGGGCCAGGAGGTCCTTGGCCAGCTGCAGGGAGGTTTTCTGGACCTTGAGGTTCTCGATGCTGTAGACCAGCATCCAGTAGGCCTGGGTCACGCTGTAGATGGTGTCTTCGACCGTCTTCTCCAGCTGGATCTTGGAGCTGTCCAGGCTGTTGCGGGCAATGACGATGTCCATGTTGGTCATTTTGGCGCCGAAGCCCTTGAGAAGGGGCTGGCTGAAAGACAGCGACAGCGAGGTGCTGTAGCGGGGGTTGATGGTGTTGCCGATCTGGGTCGAATCGGTCATGCCGTCCGACAAGCCCAGCGACAGCGTGCCGCCCCAGGGGGTGGTCTGCCTGACCGTGCCTTGGACGTTGTCGGTCTTGGTGACGGTGCTGCTTCCGGTGTCCAGGAAGGAGTAACCCGCGTTCTCGCTGTTGCGCTTGGAGTAGCTGAAGGACAGCGTCGGGAGGTAGATGTCCTTGGCCTGGGCCAGGGACAGAGCCGCGCTCTCGGGGCCGAGGACGGCCACCTGGAGGCTGATGTTGTTCTGCAGGGCCCGCGTCACGGCGTCCTGCAGGGTCAGCTTGAGGACGCCGTCCTGGGCCCGGGCCGGCAGCCCGGCCGCCAGGAGGCAGGCCAGGCCGAGACTTAGGGCAAGGGCTTTTCTATTCATGATGAACCTCGTTTTCTCGCTTATTCGTAGCGCAGGGCATCGATCGGATCGAGCTTGGAGGCCTTGCGGGCGGGGTAGAAGCCGAAGAAGATCCCGACCGAGGCCGAGAAGAGAAAGGCCATCAGCACCGAGCTCGGCGAGACGACCGTGGTGATCGAAGCGAAGATGGGGATGAACTTGAGCAGCTTGGAGATGCCGACTCCCAGGATGATGCCCAGGACCCCGCCCAAGAGGCTGAGGACCACGGCCTCGCCCAGGAACTGCAGCAGGATGTCCCGCTCCTTGGCCCCGATCGACATGCGGATGCCGATCTCGCGGATGCGCTCGGTGACCGAGACCAGCATGATGTTCATGATGCCGATGCCGCCGACCAGCAGGGAGATGGAGGCGATCGAGCCGAGCAGGATGGTCAGGATGTTGGTCGACTCGGCCGCGCCTTCGGCGATCTCGGCCATGTCCCTGACGGTAAAATCATCGGCCGCCCCGGGGGCGATGCGGTGGCGCTCCCGCAGCAGCTCCTCGATCTGGCGCTTGGCCTCGGCCGTCTCGGTCGATGAGGCGGCCGAGACGTCGATGCTGCCGACGAACTCGGCCTTCTGGATACGCTTCATGCAGGTCGTGTAGGGGATGAGGATGATGTCGTCGCGGCTGCCGAAGCCGCCCGACTGGCCCTTGCTCTTGAGGACGCCGATGACGACGAAGGGCACCCGCTTGATCCGGATGGTCTGGCCCAGCGGGTCGGCATCCTCGAACAGGTTGGTCTTGACGTCGGCGCCCAGGACGCAAACCTTGGCCGCCGACTTGACATGGGTCTCGTCGAAGAAGGCGCCGCCCGCCATCTCCCACTTGCGGACGTCGGGATAGCTCTCGCCGACGCCCTGGACCGAGGTGTTCCAGTTCTTGGCGTTGTAGACGACCTGGGCCCGGGCGCTGACCGAGGGCGAGACGGACTCGACGGCCGAGAGGCCCTTGAGGGCCTCGGCGTCCTCGACGGTCAGGGTGTTCCAGCCGCCGAAGCCCGTCCGGACGCCGCCGACGTTGCGGTTGCCCGGCCCCACGTACAGGAGGTTGGTGCCCATGCTGGCGAAGCGGCTCTCGACGGCGGCCCGGGCGCCGGCCCCGATGGAGATCATGGCGATGACGGCCCCGACGCCGATGATGATGCCCAGGCAGGTCAGGAAGGTCCGCATCTTGTTGCGGGCTAGGGCCCGCAAGGAAACTTTCAGGATGCGCAGCATCAGGTTGATGGATTTCACGCGTTCACCTCTTCCCGGACGATCAGGCCGTCCTTCATGTGGATGCGCCGCTTGGCGCACATGCCGATGTCCATCTCGTGGGTGACCATGACGATGGAGATGTGCTTCTTGTCGTTGAGGTCCTTGAAGATGGTCATGATCTCGTCGCTGGTCCGGCTGTCCAGGTTGCCGGTCGGCTCGTCGGCCAGCAGAATCTCGGGCTTGTTGACCAGGGCCCGGGCGATGGCCACCCTCTGCATCTCGCCGCCGGAAAGCTCCGCCGGGCGGTGATCGATCCGCCTGTCCAGGCCGAGGAAGGCCAGGATCTCCATAGGGTTGGTCCGGGCCTCGGCCTTGCGGAAGAAGGCGAAGGGCAGGAGGACGTTCTCCCGCACGGTCAGGGTCGGAACCAGGTAGAACTTCTGGAAGATATAGCCGAACACTTCGCGGCGGATCCTGGTCAGGGCGGTCTCGGACAGGCAGATGTCTTCCGAGAAGACCGTCCGGCCGCCGATCTTCAGGCTCCCGGCCGTGGCGTTGTCCAGGCAGCCGAGGATGTTGATGAGGGTGGTCTTGCCGGAGCCGGAGGGGCCGATGAAGGAGACGAACTCGCCCCGCCGGATGGTCAGCGAGACGTCGTCGACGGCGACGATGTCCTCGGCGCCGCGGCGGTAGACTTTGCGCAAACGGGCGGCCTCCAGGGCCGGGGTATCCGGGGCCATGATCATTCTCCTTCGCTGCGGATGGATTCCAAGGGCCGGACGCGGGAGGCCCGCCAGGCGGGATAGATTCCGCTGATCAGGCCGATGACCAGGACGATGGCCAGGGTCATCAGGGCCAGGGGGGCATTGACGATGATCAGGCTCCCGGTCGGCGTGTAGGGCAGGAGCCGGCGGATGAGCAGGTCGGTCAGCTTGGAGAGGCCGAAGGACAGGCCGACGCCCAGTGTGCCGCCCAGGAGGCAGAGGATGACGGTCTCCGTCCAGATCATGCGGAAGACGTCCCAGGGCATGGCCCCCATGCTCTTGATGATCCCGATCTCCTGGAAGCGCTCGAAGACCGACATCAGGATGGTGTTGATGACGCCGAGCATGGCGATCAGGATGGCGATCAGGGCGATGGAGAAGACCATGACCTTGGCCGTCGCCACCAGAGACATGATCGTCGTCTTGACCTGGGCCATGGACACGACCTGGACGTCGGGCAGCTCGTAGAGCTTGTTCTCCAGACCGGTGATGTCGGCGTCCTTGCGGACCTTGATCCCGACGGCCGTGACCTTGCCTTCCTGGCCGAAGTCCTTCTGCAGCGTCCGGATGGGCACGAAGATCGTCCCGTCGTCCTGCGTCCCGGAGCGCCCCAGGATGCCGGCCACGGTGTACTCGATGTTTTTCTCCAGAACCAAGATCTTGTCGCCGACCTCGCGCTGCTCCAGCTCGGCCGCCTCGTAGCCCAGGACGGCCACATGGGCCTCCGGGTCCTTGAACCAGCCGCCCTGGCGGAACTTGAGGAAGGATTTCATCTCGGGGTAGGTGGCCGGGTCGATGCCCAGGTAAGCCGAGATGCCGCCGCTCTCGCCCTTGTTGGGGTCGAAAACGGCCTGCATCAGCATGGGGGTGATCCGGTCCACCTCGGGATTCTTGAGGATGTCGGTAAATACCGCTTCCGGCATGTAGCGCAGGCCGGTGCCGCCCTTGAGCATCAGGGTCGCCGCCTCGTAGGGGCAGCCCTTGGCTGTCAGCAGGACCTGGAAGCCCATATTGTCGATGTCCTTGTTCAGGGCCGCTTCGTAGCCCCGGTTGAAGCCGAACAGACTCGTCAGGACCCAGGCCGACAGGCCGATGCCCAGGATGGTCAGCAGGGTCCGGGTCTTCTTGCGCAGGAGGTTCTTGGCCGCCACCTGGTAGATGGAGATCCTCATCTCGCTCATGGTTTTTCCTCTCTTCCCGCCGCTTCGGGCCGACGGTCCGTCACAGCTTGTCGGCCCTCCCGAACAGGAAGACCTCGCAGAGGATGAGGTTCTTCTTGGCCCCCCGCAGGGCGGCCCGGAAGTCATCCTCCGCGTCCGGGGCGGGATTCTTGACGGCGGCCAGCCGGGAGCCTGGCTTGACGGCTCCCGAAGCCGGATCATAGGCGGCGAAGTCGGCCAGGGTCAGGCCGACGAACTGCCGGCCGAAGGCCGGGTCGCGCAGCTTGGCCGCGGACTGGTTGGTCAGCCTCTGGAAATAGAAGGCCCGGATCGTTCCCTGCAGGTCGAGGGACAGAAAGACCTGGATGCCGCCGTATCGCCCTTTCTGGTTGACGCCGTGGATGTAGCCGATGAGGTCCTGGCCCTTATAGATCCGGTACATGGTGTAGGAGACATCGACGGTCTCGTAGAGGCCCTGAAAGCGGTCCCCCAGACGGGCCTCGATCCGGCGCAGGAGCGGCTCGCCTCCGGCCTTCTGGACCGAGACGTACTCGGTCTTGAACCCGGTCGCGCCCGGGAAGAGCCGGCGGACGTCGCGGTCGGGGTCGTTCAGCTCGCAGCCGACGGCGGCCAGCAGGCGGAGGGCCAGGACGGACAGGACGACCAGGATGGCGCCCGGGGCCCAGGAGGCTCGGCGGCGGGGGAATCTCACAGGTTCAGCCCCTTGTAAAAGTAGACTTGAAGGACGAATCGAAAGTCCTCGGCCTTGGAATCATAGACTGCGGCCGTCCGGAGGGTCCAGTCCGGGTGGGGGAGCCAGGCCGCCCCGGCCGAAAGCTTCAGGCGGGCTGCCCCCTCCGAGAGGATGAAGGCCGGCTGAATCTCCAGCTTGAGGCGGCTCTCGGGCAGAAGTCCGAAGCCGATCCGGTAGAGGCCGCCGAAGGCGGCTCGCCCGTTCCTCTGCCCGCCGGCCAGCTCCACCCGGTTCTCGATATTGTTGCGCAGCCAAGTCAGGTCGATGGCGGCCATGGCGAAGTCGATCAGATGCCGGCTCATGACCTGGACGCCCATGGCGTCGACCATCTTGCCGTAGCCCAGGGAGAAGCCGCCCACGGCGTTGTCCGCAGCCAGAACCCCGGTCTGGTAACGGCCGGCCAGAAAGTAGCCGCCGGAGAAGCTGGTGGTCATGCCCGACCCGGTCGTCAGCGAAACGCCCCAGCCCCCCTTGGCCGTGTCCCGCTCGAGTCCGACGCCCCAGTCTCGGTCGAGGCCAAAGCCCGACATGGCCAGGGGCTGCAGGAGCGCGGCGTGGCTGTCGAGTGCCGCGGCCATCCCGAATTCCGGCGCGGCGTGGCCGAACCAGAAGTCGAAGGGCTTGAGCTTGAGCTTGAGGTAGGCGTTGTACAACTGCGGCTCGAGGCGCTTGTCTCCCTCCTGGTTCCAGGCCAGGCGGGCCTGCACGGCCAGGACGGCGAAGTCGCCCGCGGGCCCGGAGATGCGCTGGATGTAATCAAAGCCCAGGCTCGGCTTCTGCATCGCGTCCATGGGCGAGGCGGAATAGAAGACGGCCTTGCGGGCCGCGCCGGAGTAGCCGGCGATGCCCTGGACTTCGAAGTAGAGCAAAGCCTTGGAGGCCCATAGAGGCGAGGCGATCGCAAGCAGGGCGGCCGTCGCCACAGCCGGGGGGATGCGTTTCCGGCTAGACATCGAAACGGATGCTCCCGTGGTAGACCGGCCGTCCGTCGAGCCAGAAGATCACTCGGATCTCCCAATCGCCGGGCATGACGATGTTGACGGGGAGGAGGTAGTCGTTCTTCCGGTTCAGCTTGAACTCCACGTCGCCCGAATCATGGGCTCCGCGCATGGAGGGCATGTCCGAGCGGCCGGTGGCCTTGAACGGGACGACCTGATCGTTCTTTCGGTCATAGACCCGAACCTTGAGGATGACCAAGCCCATCTTGGGCTTCTCGTTGAACTCCCAGCGGAAATAATACCGGTCGTTGATCGGGCACTTCCGGCCCGATCCAGGCACGGGAGCCCAGACGATCTCGCTTTTGNNTGACACGCCGCCGCCAGGCCCGGGGGCAGGAGGGCGGCGGCCGCCAGGACGGCTCCGATGACGATGCTTTGGCGATGGCTCATGGCTCACTCCCTCCGGTAGTCCGGTCTGGAAAGGCTAAATATAGCATAACCGAGCGGAATAGTCGATTTAAACCCGCCCTCCCTCGTGGCCCGGCCCGCCCAGCTGTGCTAGAATGCCTCTCTCATGAGCCTGCGAGTCATCGACGGCATCCCCACTCTCGGCCTGGACATGATCTCGACCCTGGCCCTGGCGGCTCTCCTGCTCTTCGCCGGCTACGGCCTGAAGAAACTGTGGAGGGTCCTGGACCGACTCAACATCCCGGCCCCCGTCGTGGGCGGGCTGCTGTTCTCCTTCGTCGCCCTGGGGCTCCGCCAGGCCGGGCTGTTCGCCTTCCAGTTCGACACCGTCCTTCAAACCCCCTTCATGATCGCCTTTTTCACTACGGTCGGCCTGACGGCCAGCCTGTCCCTGCTCAAGGTCGGCGGCCCGCAGGTCCTTCTTTTCTGGGGCCTGGCCTCGCTCCTGGCCGTCCTCCAGGATGTCCTGGGCGTCGGCCTGACCAAGATCATGGGCGTGCACCCCTTCCTCGGCCTGATCTCCGGCTCGGTGACCATGACCGGCGGGCACGGCACGGGGCTGGCCTTCGGCCCGATCATGGAGGGACTGGGCATGCCGGGGGCGACGACCCTGGCGGTAGCGGCGGCCACCTTCGGCCTGGTCTCGGGCGGCCTGATCGGCGGCCCAATCGGGACGGCCCTCATTCGCCGCCGCGGTCTGCGCCCCCATGCAGGGAAGGTCCGCCGGATGAAGAGCGCCCCGGCCGAGGCCATGGACGAGCTGGGCGAGGAGGCGGCCGCCAAGTCCTCCCTGTCTTCACACGAGATCCTCAAGTACATGACCGTCATCCTAGGCTGCATGGCGGTCGGCACCCTGGTCGCCTCAGGCTTCAAGGGACTGGGCATCACCCTGCCCGCCTACATAGGTGCGATGCTGGTGGCGGCCGTCTTCCGCAACGTCTGCGACTTCGGCCGGCTGATGAAGCTGTCCCAGGACTATATCGAGCACCTCGGCGCCGTGGCCTTGAGCCTCTTCCTGACCATGGCCATGATGAGCCTCAAGCTGTGGGAGCTGCTCGATCTGGCCTTGCCCATGCTGGTCATCCTCGTCTTCCAGGTGACCATGATCGCCCTGTTCGCGGCCTTCATCACGTTCCGGCTGATGGGACGGGATTACGACGCCGCGGTCATGGCCGGCGGGCACTGCGGCTTCGGGCTGGGGGCGACGCCCAACGCCGTGGCCAACATGAACAGCCTGGTGGAAAAGTTTGGGCCGGCGCCGCGGGCTTTCCTGGTCGTGCCGATGGTCGGGGCCTTTTTCATCGACTTCACCAACGCCATCATCATCACCTTCTTCCTGAACCTGGTGAAGTAGACGGCCCTCTACCACGAAATCGGAGGCGTGAACGCTAGGGTTTCGGAAGGTCGAGGATCTCCTCCCATTCCCGTCGCAGCTCGGGCGGCACGGCCGACTCGTCGAAGCTGAGGCGGCGGCTCTCTTCCCCCGACTCGATCTCCACCTCGTATCTCAGGCGGTCGGCCCCCCCCGGGCCCTTCTGGGCCCGCCCGGTCTCGACGGCCTCGGTGACGGATTCCAGGAAAGCCTCGATGCGGCGGGCCCGGGCCCGTGGAAGGTCGGTAGTCTCAAGGGACTGCGAGCGGGCGCTGAGGGGGCCGGCGAAACCGCCGGAACGACGGATGGTGATCTTCATCCTTTCCTTCTTCGCGGCCGGCCGGAACGACGCCGACCGCCTTCCAACCGGAGCGCACGGCGGCCGCTTGGGCGCTGCGGGGCCCGTAGAGGGAAACCGCGGAGTCGATGCTGACCTCGGCCGCGGCGGCGAAATCGGCCCGCCGCCCCAGCCGTCCCAGAGTCCGGTACCAGACCGGGCCCAGCGTCTCCCAGGCCCGTCCGCCGAGGGATGCGGCCGCCCGGTAGAAGGCGTGATTGGGGATGCCCGAGTTGATATGGACGCCGCCGTCGTCCTCCGGGCCGTCGTAGTAGTCCTTCATCCGCTTGGGCTGGGGATCGCTGCCGAAGACCGGATCGTCGGCGTAGGCTTTCTCGGCTTTAAACGTCCGGATGGCCTTGACCGTCGTCTTGGGGCCCATGATCTCGGCCCCCACCAGCCAGTCGGCTTCGGAAACGGTCTGCCCGCGGCGGCGCTGCTCGACCAGGGCGCCGAAAACGTCGGCAAAATGCTCGTTCAGGGCTCCCGGCTGGCCGCTGTACTCCAGCTTGGCCGTATGGGCGATGAGGCCGTGGGTCAGCTCGTGGGCCACCACATCCAGGCTCCGGGTGAAGCGGCGGAAATAGCGGCCGTCGCCGTCGCCGAAGACCATCTGCTCGCCGTCCCAAAAGGCGTTGGCGTAGCCGCGGCCGTAATGGACGCTGGCTGTCAGGGCGCATCCGTCGCCGTCGAGCGAGTCGCGGCCGAAGAGGTCCTTGAAGAAATCGTAAGTCGACCCCATGTGCCTATAGGCTTCCCGCGCTGATGTGTCGCGGGGCAGGGGCGAAGCCCCCTCGCGGATGAGAAGCCGGCCGGGTAGGGGAAATGTCTCGCCCCGCATGTCGTAGACCCGCCGTGCCTTCTCTCGCGCCGGTAGGGCCAGGGCGGCCATCGTCGGTACGGCCGAAAGGGCCGCCCGCAAGGCCCGCAGGGCGGCCGACATGGACAGGGCCCTCAAAGCGGCTTCGCGCACCGCCTCTTCGGCGGCTCGGGCCAGGCACTCCAGGATGTAGGGCGGCAGGAAGCCGGGCGGACGGTCGATAGGACGGCTCATCGTTCCCCCCTCGCGGCGGCGGTCTACCCGCCGTCCACCGGGGAAATTACCACAACTCGATCCGATCGTCGAGCCCCCGGACCGGATCCCGGCCGCCGGCCGCGGCCTTAGAGGGGAGGCCGCCGGAGATGGAAGTCCGTCGCTAGCTGGAAGGCGTGGGCCAGCAGCAGGATATCCTCCTCGCCGAACAGGCGGCCGGTGAAGCGCAGGCTGGCCGGCTGGCCCTGCGCATTGAATCCGGGCACCAGGCTGATCTCCGGATGGCCGGTCAGGTTGGTGACCCCGAGCTGGCTGCCGATGAACAGGTCGATGCCGCTAAAGACTCCGGCGAACGTCTCCATCAGGCGATAACGGGCCCGGTTGGCCTGAATGTAGGCCACGGCCGGGACGAGCTGATGCAGGCGCAAAGAGCCGACCCAGCCGCTGCGCTCGGGCTCGGCCGACATCCCGTCGAAGCGGTCGGAGAGGACCAATTCGTCGAAGGCGGCGGAGGCCTCCGTGGTCAGGACGAAGTCGATCGGCGCCGTGTCCATCTTGGGCATCTCGATGGGGATCAGCGTGACGCCCAGCGAGCGGATAACCTGCAGGGCCTCCGCGGCCGTCTTGCGGGCCTGCCTCTGGCGCTCGGCCCGCGCTGGATTGCGGGGATCGTCCGGAACGGCGCTCCCATGGTCGGCCTTGACGTAGCCGACGCGCAGGCGGCGCACATCCCGGCCGGCGTCCCAGTCGAACGGTGCGTCAATGACGTGGTTGTCCCTGCCATCCGGGCCGTTGATCGTCTTGAGGACCAGGGCGCAATCCTCAGCCGAACGGCACAGGGGGCCCAGCTTGTCCATGGTCCAGCTCAAAGCCATGGCGCCGTACCGGCTGACGCGGCCGAAGGTCGGACGCAGTCCCGTCACGCCGCAGCGGGCCGAGGGGGACATGATCGAGCCGCGCGTTTCCGAGCCGATGGCGAAGCCGACCAGTCCGGCCGCCGTCGCGGAGGCGGGCCCGGCGGAGGACCCGCTCGAGCCGGTCGAGGGATTCTTTTCATCCCAGGGGCTCTTGGTCTGGCCGCCGAACCAGCGGTCGCCCATGGCCAGGGCTCCCATGGTCAGCTTGGCGACCAGCACCGCCCCGGCTTCCGTCAGCCGGGTGAAGACCGTTGCGTCGAGATCGATCGTCTGGTCCTTGTAAGGCGAGGCGCCGAAAGTGGTCTTATAGCCCTTGACCGCCAGGAGGTCCTTGGCTCCCCAGGGGATGCCGTGCAGCGGGCCGCGGTACTTCCCGGCCTTGATCTCCTCATCGGCCTTGGCGGCCTGCTTGAGGGCCAGCTCCTCGGTCAGAGTCACGACGCAGCGCAGGTCCGGATCGTGCTTTTTCAGCCGGGCCAGGTAGAGCTTGGTCAATTCGGTCGAGGAGACGGCGCGGCTCTGGATCAGTCGGGCCAAATGGGTGACTGGCAGGAAGGCCAGGTCCTCTTCCGTCTTGGGTCGGGCGACCTTGGGCCGGGAGGGCTTGAAGACGCCCCGGGCCAGGGGCAGCCTGAACCCCGGGAGGAGGGGATTGAAGACCAGGGCCGAAGGGGTGTCGTTGCCCAGCTTCATCCCGCGCAGAGTCCGGTAGCCGTCCAGCAGGCCGCCCTTGCGGCTTAGATCCTCGGCGATCCGCTTTTCGGCGTCGGCCCCCAGGGCGATGCCGGCCACCCGGGCCGCTTCCCCGACCATAGTCGAAATAACTATGGGCGCGTCCTGGGCCCGGGCCAGCAGGGCTCCCGGCAGGAGGGTCGCTCCCAGTCCGAGGGTGGAGAAGTATTCGATGAATCGTCGGCGGTTCAGAGCTAATCCGTCCGTTTCCTGCATGGAAGCCCCTTTCTCCGCCAGTCCGGCGGCGGCTCCTAGCATATGGAAAAACGACCCCCGGTTCAAAGGAGCCGGCGGCCTTCTGCTATAATGCCCGGCGAGGAGCGCCCGCCATGCCTTGGAGCCAGGCTTATGACCCTCTCGGCCATTGGCTGCCATCCGCCCTCCTGGCCGCCCTGCCGATCTTCGTCCTGCTCGGCTCCTTGGCTTTCCTCAAGCTGCGGGCCCACTGGGCGGCCCTGCTCGGACTGGCCGCGGCACTGCTCGCAGCCGTCCTGGGATTCGGCATGCCGGCGGGGCGCGGCGCGGCCGCGGCGGCTTTCGGAGCCGCCTACGGCCTCTTCCCGATCGGCTGGATCATTCTCAACGTCATCTTCCTCTATTCCCTGGTCGACGGGATGGGGCATTTCAGGACCATCCGCACGAGTCTGGAGCGGATCACCCGGGATAGGCGGCTGCAGCTTCTGCTGATCGCCTTCTCCTTCGGGGCCTTTTTCGAGGGCGCGGCGGGTTTTGGCACTCCCGTGGCCGTCTCGGCCGCCATCCTCATCGGGCTGGGCTTCACGCCGCTGGCGGCCTCCGGGCTCTCGCTGATCGCCAACACCGCCCCGGTTGCCTTCGGCGCTCTAGGCACGCCGATCATCGCCCTGGCCGGCGTGACCGGGCTGGATGTACGGGCCTTGAGCGCCATGGTCGGCCGCCAGTTGCCGCTCTTCTCGCTGATCATTCCCTTTTGGCTGGTTTGGGCCTACGCCGGGTTCCGCGGCATGCTCGAAGTCTGGCCGGCCCTGGCCGCGGCCGGGCTGACTTTCGCCCTGCCGCAGTTCCTGATCTCGAACTTCCACGGACCCTGGCTGGCCGACGTCGGAGCGGCGGTCCTGTCGATCGCCGGATTGGCCGGATTCCTCAGGCTCTGGTCGCCGCGGCGGCTTTGGACGGATGGGAGCGGGGAGGCTCCGGAGAAGGAGGCGCCGCCGTCCCGCGGCCAGATCGGTCGGGCCTGGGCGCCCTGGCTCATCCTTTGCTTGGTCGTCTTTGCCTGGGGTGTTCCGGGCATCAAGCGGGCCCTGGACGGGCTGTCGGCTATCAAGATGGCCGTGCCCGGATTGGACGGCCTCGTGCTGCGCGTCCCGCCGGTCGTTCTTGCGGCGGCACCCGAGCCGGCGATTTTCAGTCTCAATTGGCTTTCGGCAACCGGGACGGGCATCTTCCTGGCCGCCCTGCTCGCGGCCGCGGTCATGGGCTGCTCCCTGCGCTTTATCGTCCGGGCCTGGCTGCAGACTCTCAAGCGGGTCCGTTTCTCGCTTCTGACGGTGGCCGCCATGATGGCCGTCGGCTTCGTCACCCGCTACGGCGGCCTGGACGCGGCCATGGGTTTAGCCTTCGCCCGGACCGGTGTCCTCTACCCGTTCTTCGGGGCCATGCTTGGCTGGCTGGGCGTGGCCTTGACCGGCTCCGACACGTCCTCCAACGTCCTCTTCGGCAGCCTGCAGACCATCACCGCCCGCCAGCTCGGCTTGGATCCGCTGCTCATGGCCGCAGCCAACAGCTCGGGCGGGGTCATGGGCAAGATGATCGACGCCCAGAGCATCGTGGTGGCCAGCACGGCTACTCGCTGGTACGGCCATGAGGGCGAGATCCTGCGCTACGTCTTCTTCCACAGCCTGGCCTTGGCCGGGCTGATGGGCCTGCTGGTCATGCTCCAGGCCTACGTGCTCTGATCGAGCGCTTTGGTAGTCCATCTCCCGGAAATGCGGGCCGGGGTGCCGTCCCGGCGGCTTCGGGCCTTTAACGCCTTTCCCACCGATCCCCTCGGCGCCTCCGCAACTCCGCATTCCTATCTGACGGAATCCGTTCAACTGCCCACTCCATCTCTATTGCCTCAGCGAGTCTCGTGCTCAAACATACTCCGGCGGCCGCTGGCTTCCCTCGGGGAGATGTGGAAAAGGCTAGGCCCTCGCGATTTCGCCGTTGGCCGGCACTCCGTCCCGTAGATTTCCAGGAGATGGGAGTTTAAAAAGCATCGTGCCGGTGAAGTCGGCGGATGCGGAGCAGGTCACGGAGCATGGCGGCCGAGGAGCGGACGATGCGCACTCGGCTCCGGGGAGAGTTCCGCCAAATAACTGGCGCCTGGGCGATGCGCCAGCCCCGCTTGCGGGCCAGGTAGAGGGCCTCGACGTCGAAGCTGAAGCCGTCGATGCGCAGGCGGGGAAAGATGTCGCGGGCGGCCTCGCGGCGGAAGAGTTTGAAGCCGCATTGAGTGTCCCTAATGCCGGGCAGGACGAGCAGCCTCACCAAGACGTTGAAGATCTTGCCCATGCTCTCGCGCGGGCGGCGCTGGCGGACCTGAACGTCGGAATCCGGCAGGGCCCGCGAGCCGATGACGACATCGAAGCCCTCCCCGGCCAGGGGCAGGAGCTTCTCGATCTCCTCGATCGGGGTCGAGAGGTCGGCGTCGCTGAAGAGAATCAGCCCCCCGCGGGCGGCTGCAACGCCCTCGGCCACGGCCCGCCCTTTGCCCCTGTTCTCGGACCGCTCCAGAACCCGGTCACGCCCCTCCTCCCGCAAGCAAGCGGCCGCGACCGCGCAGGTCCGGTCGCGGCAGCCGTCGCCGACGACGATGATCTCGAACGGATCGGGTCGGGTCTCGAGGTAGGCCCGGATCTTGCGCAGGGTTTCCCCGATGCGGGCCTCCTCGTTGAAGGCGGGGATGACCACCGACAGGAAGACATCGCCGCCGCCCGAGCCGCCGGGACGATGCCCCGAAGCGCGCACCCCGAAATTTGACGAGAACCTTTCTTTAAGCCTCATTTTGCCAAGTCGGGCTTGGGATCACCGAAGATATAGTGGCCGAACCAGGCCAGGTTGTGATTCATGACGGCCCGCATGGACTTGGGCTTGGTGATGCCGTGCCCGTAGCCCTTGTAGACGACCATCTCCACCGGGACGCCGCGGTCCTCCAGGCCCTGCCTGAGCTCGTAGGCATTGGGGATAGGCACCCGGCGGTCGAATTCGCCATGCTGGATCAGGGTCGGCGTGCGGGCCTTCTTGATGTACGTCATCGGTGAAGTCTTGGCGTAGACGGCCGGGTCGTCGGCCGGGTCGTCGCCCAGATAGTTGATCGTGAATGGGGTGATGTCGGTATTGTAATAGTACGTTGCCCAATTGGAGATGCCCGCCCCGACCGAGATGGCCTTGAAGCGGTCCGAAGACGTGGTCAGGAAGGCCGAGATATAGCCGCCCTGGCTCCAGCCCATGCAGCCGACCCGGGCCGGGTCAACCCAGCCCTTGGCGACCAGAAAGTCGACGCCGGAGATCACGTCCCAGGCGTCGCCGACCCCCAGGTTGCGATAATTCAGGCGGCGGAAGGCTTCACCGTAGCCGGCGCTGCCACGGTAATTGACTTTGAGGATCAACGCTCCCCGCGCGGCCCAGATATCGCCCGGGTAGTAGCGGGCGTCGGGGGAGAGGAGAAGCGGCCGGTCCGTCCCGGTCGGGCCGCCGTGGATGACACAGAGCAGGGCGTATCGGCGGGAGGGATCGAAGTCGGCCGGTTTGATCAGGACGCCCTCGATGGCCGCCCCGTCCCGGCTCTTCCAGGAGATGACTTCCCGCGTGCCGAGGATGAAGGGCGCGGCCTGGTCGGTCATATGGGTCAGGGTCCGGGAGGCGAAGGGCAGGGCTGAGACGCAGACTTCGGACAGCGTCGTCGGCGAAGCCGAGATGAAGGCGAAGGTCCGGCCGTCCTTGGCGAAGGAATACCCGCTGCCGACGAAGGCGTCGGGAGAAGTCATCCGCTCGATCTTAAGGTCGGCGGGGTTCAACCGGAAGAGATGGGCGTTCATCTTCTGCGAGGCGGCGAAGTAGACGCCATCCGCCGTCCAGGCAACATAGGAGGGATTCTCGTCAAAGGCGTCGGTCAGGGAACGGGGCGTGCCTCCTTCGGCCGGGACGATGGCCAGCCGGGTGTTGGCGGCGTAGTAATCCGAATGGCCCATGGCGCTGGAGAAGAGGATCGAGCGCCCGTCGGGGGACCAGCGCGGCCCGTTGTCCGGGCCGGGCTGGGCGACGAGCTTGCGGGTCGCGCCTCCCTCCAGGTCGAGAATCCAGATGTCGCTTGTGCCGCTGTTGATCAGATCGGCGTTGAGCGAGGCGCTGAAGGCCAGGCGCTTCCCGTCGGGCGACCAGGAGAAGGAGTTGACCGTAAAATCCCGGCTCTGAGTCCACCGCGTCCCGGCCTGGGGCTCCTTGAAGGCGGCCCCGACGTCGATCGTCCAGAGGTGGCTGAAGACATACTCGCGCCGGACGACCTCGTAATCACCTAAGGCAGCCTTGCGGTCCTTGGCCTCCTTGGGCGCCTGATCCGGCGTCAGGAAGGCGATGCGGCTCCCGTCCGGCGACCATTCGTAGCCACCGACGCCGGTCTCGGACTTGGTCAGGACGAGGGCTTCGCCCCCGTCCGGGCGGATGGCGAAGATCTGGCCCTTGTCCCCGATCCTGGCGCTGACGAATGTGAGCCAGCGGCCGTCGGGGGACCACTCGGGATTGGAGCAGGACTTCTCGCCGCGGGTCAGCTGGAAGCTTTTCCCGGAGGCGGTCTCGGCCAGCCAGATCCGGCTGACGAAGGCGTCCTGTTCGAGGTCGGCCTCGGTGACCATGTAAGCCGCCCAGCGGCCGTCGGGGGAGAGGCGGACGCCGCCGACGGACTTGAGAGCCAGGAGATCGTCGACGGTGGGGACGCGCTTGGCCTGGGCCGCCGCCGGCGCGGATACGACCAGCAGGGCCGCTAGGATGAGGGGAAGGGCTGCCTTATTCATGAGAGCCTCCGAGGGGAAGTGGCTCCATCCTACCACAAACAGGGCCGTTCTCCGGAGCAGGACGAGGGGGTTCGATCAAGCCGTCGAGCGGCCGAAGCCGAGGCCTCCTACCGGGCGGCCCTGGCGGTCGAGCCGGAGCATGCCGGCGCGGCGGGCAACCTGATCAACCTGCTCTATGTCCAAGGCAAGGTCGCCAAAGCCCGCGAGGCTCTGGAGCAGGCCGAGGCCCGCAAGGTCGCCATCCATCCCGGCCTGAAGAAGGCTGTCCGGGACGCCTCTAAATAGACGGCCGCCTCTCCGCCGCTCCGCCATCTTCCTCTTCCCAAGCCTTCTTTTATTGCCAATGGCGTATAATGGGGCCGAGCCGCTTGCCGGAAGGCGCGGCCAAGGGAGGGAGACTATGAAGAAAAACGGGGCCTGGGCCGTCCTGGCAGCGTTTCTTCTGCTTCTTGCGTCCGGGTGCGCCCCGGGCGACGGTAAAAGCGAGCTGCTCAACCGGCTGAAGAGCGCCGCCAAGCTGGCCACCGTCAAGTTCACATTCCACAAAGTCATCTGGGGCGAGAAGGAGAAGCGCGTCTTCATCAAGCTGCGCAACGCTTCCTTCCTGGCCTTCTCCAAGATTGAGATCACGGCCGGCATCGACCTGGGCAAGTTGAAGGCCACGGACGTGATCGTGTCCGGCAAATCCATCCGGGTGACCCTGCCGCCGGTCGAGATCGTGGCTTACTCCTATCCCTTCGAGAAGGTCGAGGTCGACCGCAGCTACACCTCCAGCCGATTCCTCAATCCCATCCGCCTGGACGACATGGAGGAATTCCTCCGCCAGGCCGATGCCGACGTGCGGCGGAGCCTGGACGGGCTGGGACTGCGCAAGCGGGCCGAAGCGAATACCAGCGCCCTGCTGACCCGGGTCCTGGCCAAGTTCGGCTTCCAGACGATCGATCTGGAATTCACGGACGGGGGTCCCCTGACCTTCAAGTCCTACGAATGAGGCGCCCCATGAAGGAAAAACGCCCCCGCCCCCACCGCTCGCTGCTGGCCGCCGTGATCAAGCCCTTTCTCTGGACCGCGGCCGTTCTGCTCGCCGGAGTCCTGGCCCTGCATTTCCTCTTCCATTACGATTTCGGCTTCCTACGCCAAACCCTCAGCCTGAAGCCCTCCGCTCTGACCCTGGAGGACATCAAGGACGTCGAATACCTGGTGACCGCTGAATACTACGGCGAGGTCATCGGTACGGCCCGCAACTACTTCATCCGGACGGCCGTCCCCGAGGCCGAGAAGCTGCTTCTGCGGCTGATGAACGAGGCCCATCCGGCCTCCCTGACCCTGACCCCGGCCGAGGAGACTCTGCTAGACGGCGTGCGCGGCGCCCTGATCCGCCGCGGCATCATGAACCCTCGCCTGGCCGAACGGGCCTTTGACCGCAGCCACTTGATCTCCCTGGTCAAACCCGAGCTTATGGAGAACCGCTTCACCCCGGCCTTCGCCGACTCGATGGTCGAGACTCTCCTGGCCAAGCGCGACCTGGCCTACCTGGCCAGGGGTGTCGTCCAGGCGGGGTACGACCTGACGAAGATCGGGGCCGACGCCTATTTTTTCTGCGCCGCCACGGGCACGGCCTTCATCCAAGCCGAACCCGAGATCCTGGGCAAGGACATCAACCCCTGGCTGATCTATGACGAAGCGAACAAGGTCTTCGTCAAAGGCTTCGAGATTATCTCCCAGGATGGGATCGACCTGGAGGCCGACGACGCTCTTGAGTTCATCAACGCGGTCAAGGAAGAGTGCCGCAAGCGCCTGCTCGACAACGCGATGCGGGAAGGGCTGAGCGAGCGGGCCGAATCCTCGGCCGCGGAAACCCTGGGCAATCTCTTCCGGATGATCGATCCGGCGGTCAAGACCGTGACCTTGGCTACGGCCGAGGAATTCGCGGCGGCCAAAGCCGGCTGCGCTCCGGTTGGAAAGTAGGCCGCGGCTCCGGTTCCCGCTGCGCTTCGGGATGCCGGTTCCGGCCGGGAGGTTCGCGATGAGCCGATCCGTCCGCACGTCGCTTTTCGCGGTCCTGACCCTGGCCTTGGGGCTCCCGGCTCTTGCCCAAGCTCCCGCCGGGGCGCCCCTCCAGGTCACCGTCTGCACGGTCTCCCACAAGGATCCGGCCGCCGGCGCGCGCCTGGATCTGTTGAAAAGCCTCGGCGTCACCAGCATCCAGACCTATATCTACTGGAACAAGGTGGAGAAAACGCCGGGAGTCTATGATTGGTCCGAATACGATGCCGATGCGTCGCTTTTTGCCGCCCATGGCTTGAAATGGGTCCCTTTCATCATCGCCGGTCCCTGGTACGTCACGCCGGAATTCGTCCGCGCCGCGCCCGGGATGGTCCCGTTTCGCTGCCTGGAGCACGGCCGCGATTCCGGCATCCCGTCGCTCTGGAATCCGGGCCTGCGCGGGATCGTCCGGGATTACCTGCGAGCCTTCGCCGGGCATTTCCGGCCCCTGGGGATCCTGGAGTCGATCAATTTGGGTGTCTCCGGCGACTACGGCGAAGCCATCTATCCCGTCCTGGGGAATTGGCCCGGCGAGTACCACTCCCATCCCGGCTACTGGTGCGGCGATGCCCTGGCCCTGGCCGACTTCCGCCGATCCATGGGCGCGCTCTACGCCGGCGACATCGGCGCCCTGAACAAGGCCTGGCGGAGCGGCTATGCCTCTTTTGAGGAGGTGACTCCCTTCCTGCCGGAGCGCGCGCCGTCCGAGCGGGCCTTTCAGGAACTCCTGCGCTGGTACCGCGAGGCCATGACCGGCTGGTCCGACTTTTGGCTGGCGGAGGCCCGGGAGGCCTTTCCCGGGGTGGACATCTACCTCTGCACCGGCGGCGACATGGCCCCCGAACACGGCTCGGACTTCAGCGCCCAGGCCAAGGCCGCGGCGGCTCGGGGCGCCCACCTGCGGATCACCAACGAGGCCAGCTCCTTCCCCATGAACGTCCGGTTGACGCGGATGGTCGGCTCCGCCTGCCGGTTCTACGGGGCCGGCTTCGGGCACGAGCCGGCCTCGGCGGTGACACCGGTCGGCACGCTGGGGCGGATCTTCAACGCGGTCATGTCGGGGGCCCGCCAGCTTTTCCTCTACAACACGCCGGACCTCATGAGCGTCAAGGACGAGATCCCGGCGGCAGGGGAGGGGGGCGCCTTCCTGCGAGACAACGCGTCCCTTCTCAAAACGACCGTCCCCGTGATCGACGCCGCCTTCTACCATCCCCATCCAACATCGCGGCAGACGGGCGAGGACCGGCAGGAATGGAGCGACCTGGCTTCCCGCTTGCGACGCATCCTTGATTTCGACTTTCTCGACGACCGGCTCATCCTCGACGGGGCGCTGGAGAGTAAGTCCATCCTGATCCTGGCCGGGGCCGGGATCATGGAAGCCGGCGTCACGGCGGCGGTCCGCGGCTGGATCGAACGGGGCGGCGTGCTGTTTGTCCTGGACTGCCGTCCGGCCGATTGGGACGGGAGCACGGCCGCTTTCGACGGCTTGGCCGGGTTCGAGCCCGGGACGGACGAGATCCGGGGGATCACCGAGATGAAGGTCGAGCGGCCCCGGGTCTTCCCGTCCATCGCCTCGCTGAGCGGCGTGTTCCTGACGCGGGCCTTCACGGGCTTGGCGGCCGACACCAGGCCGGTCCTGTCGATGGCCTACGCGACGGCCGGCAAGGCAGCCTGGCGGAGGAAGGTCGGAAGGGGCGAAGTTTTCGCTTATTACGGGCCGATGGACATCCGCCAGGAGGAGCAGGACTGGATGGTGGCCCAGAACGTCCCCCTGCGCTTCCTCAAGGACGGCCTCAGGGCCGCCGTTTCCGCCGGGCTGGTCAAGCGCGAACCCTCCAGCCTGAGCCTGTCGACGCCGGAGCTGTTCCTGGCCGAGACGACAAACGGCGTTTGGGCCCTCAACATGGGGACGGCCGCACGCCGCATCGGCGCGGCGGCCGGCGAGATCGAAGTCCCGGCGGCGTCCATCCGCCGCGTCCGCTGAGATCCCCGCTCAACGCTTGTAAAGAAAGACGCTGTGTTCGACGTCCTCGGCGTCGCGGACGACGGCCGAGTCGACTTCCTTCTTCTCCCAGCCGGGGATGATGTAGTTGTGGGTCACGACGAGAACGCCCGGCCGAAGCTCCCGCTCCAGCTTAGGGCGGACCAGGGCGTTGCTCTCGGGCAGGAGGTAGGTGGTCACGACGGTGGCGGGGGACAGGTCGACCTTCATCACGTCGGAGGTCCTGAACCTGACCAGGCTCTCGACCTTGGCGGCCGCGGCGTTGGCCTTGCATTCGCGGATGCGGGCCGGCTCGATGTCGATGCCCACGCCGCGGGCCCCGTAGGTCTTGGCCGCGGCGATGACGATCCGGCCGTCGCCGCAGCCGAGGTCGTAGACCAGCGATCCTTGGCCGACCTTGGCCATCTCCAGCATCTTGGCCACGACCTCGGGCGGGGTGGGGACATAGGGGGCCAAGTCGACCGCGTCCTCCCGCCCATGGGCCCCGACCCAGATGTCGGTCTGCCCGCCGCTGCCGACCCGGAAGGAGTAGGCCCGGCCGGGGTAAAGCGAGTAGGTCAGCTCGCGGCCATATTTGAGGTAGGCGACGATCATGATGCCGGGGGTGGGGTGGCGGCGCAGGACCGAGGGCGGGAGGGTGAAGCTCGCGGGCTTGGCGGCCTCCGACCCGTAAGGGCGGAGGCTGTAGGCGACCGGTTTGGCGGTGACGTTGCGGATGGTGATCTCGTGCTCCCCGACGCCCAGGGACGGGGATTTGTCCTGCGCCGTTCCTTCGGCTCGCGCCGTCGTCGAGGCGATGAGCGGCAGGACGGCCAGTATGGTGATGAGGATCGCGGCGGCTCGGCGGCGGGGGAGGTTCGACATGGGGATCCCTTTCTCCTCCCCAAGGTAGCGGAACGACGCGGGGGGGTCAATCCGCGTCCTATGCGCCCATAAACAGCAAGAGCCGATCCGAAAGGATCGGCTCCGCACCCCTTCGCCGAAGCTAACGGGGGAACTATGCTATGAGAATAGCCGCGGTCGCGGCGAAGGTCAAGCGCTTCCTTACTTTTCCGCAGAAGCGCTTCGAGCGTCTGCAGGATGGCCGTCTGGTTCTTCAATTCCAGCATCTGCTCGTCCTGCAGCGTCGCCAGGTACGTTAAGGTGTGGTGGTCGGCGTCGGCCTTGGCTTCGTTCTGGGATTGGATGACGTTCTGGCCGACCATGATGATTGGCAGCAACACCAGATAAGGGGACTCTTCATCACCGATGTCGTCTAAAAAATGAGCAAGCCATTCATCGCTAACAGTGAGTTCTTCAAGGAAATGGGGCTTAAATAAGTTTCCGTTGAACAAAGGTGTTGAGGTTCGAGGGCGATGATCAAGGGCGCGAAAATGGGCTACCATCTCGCGCCATAGAGAAATCGGAGGTCTTGGAACTATTGCCTTATCTTCTTCCTCGTTATCTCTTACAAGAAGCAGAGAACGCCGCATGCGGCGAGGCGTAGGGGCCTCTGCATTATCTCGCCAGAACTTTAAAATGGAAGCTAACGAGCGGCCGGTATCGATGTCTCGATCCTCGCAGATACGCAGAAATAATAGACGATCGAGGATTCGTTGTGCGGCCTCATTGAGGCGGGTACCTTCGAGGAGATCCGCGCGGATGTTCTGTCGGAGCAGATCGGGGGCAAGCTCGCGCCAGGATTCATCTAGAAAATTCAGGAAATCCGTATCGATAGCGCGGGTACGATCAGGCCTGAAGAGCCATTGTTGACGGGCTTTCCCTTTGGCGACAGAAATCCGGGGCAAGCTCTCTATAAGCTTTTCGATGCTGCTCTCTGCGATTGCAGCGCGAGAGAGGAGACCCCAGATTTCTCGCGCGACAAGAGGATACTCGTGAAAACCCCAAGTCTTCCATAATCCGATGAGGGCTTCACCGGGATGGGCTTGCTTCCAACCACATAGATCCGAGTCTCCTCAAAAGCGCTGAGAACAGCCAAAGCAAGTTCTTTATTCCAGGCGTACCGCTTGGCTTGATAGGCATATCGGGCGTCGAGTGTTTCGGCGGGCTTTTTTGCCTCGCAGACAAAACGATCTCGTCTATCAGTGCGGAACAGATAGTCGGCGCGCTTCTTCCGGCCAGCTATCTCCGTACGGCTCTCGATCTCAACTTCCCGGTGCTGGGGAATTAAGCCTGCTTTGTTCTCCATATCCCAGCCGAGGGCGCGAAATAAAGGATTTAGAAATTCTTGCCGAAGACTGGCTTCGTCATAAACGCCGCTTTTGTAGTGATGAATGCTGCGGCCAAATTGCTCGGCCAGCCGACCAAGCTCTTTTTGAAATTCCTCAAATGAAGCTGCAGCCGCCTTTTCAATTGTTGGCGCCATATTATGAATCCCCCGAGTACCGATTAAGCAACAACCCTAATTTCATTTTCAGAATGGATATTATTGCAGAATGCGATTGAAATCCAGAACGGGAAGACAATTGACAAGAGCTGGATTCGCATGTACAATCAATCTGTAATCATTACAAACTGAAAGACGGAGGAACCAATGATCAATGCCCGCGTCCGCGACATCATGAACGATCAGATCAAGGCCGAGCTGGAATCCCAGTACATCTACCTGTCCATGGTCGCCTACTTCCACGAACAGAACCTCGACGGCATGGCCCATTGGATGCGCGTCCAGTCTCACGAGGAGACGACCCACGCCCTGAAATTCTTCGACCACATCATCGACCGCGGCGGCGCGATTGAGCTTCTGGATCTCAAGCAGCTGAAGAAGACCTGGTCCTCGCCTCTGGAAGCCTGGAAGGATGCCTACGCCCACGAACAGTTCATTACCTCCAAGATCCACGGCATCGTCAAGGTGGTTCGGGAGGAGAGCGACTATACGGCCGAGCCGATGCTCGACTGGTTCGTCAAAGAGCAGATCGAGGAGGAGAAGAACACCTCCGGCATCCTGGCCCAGATCGAGCGGATCGGCGGCAGCAAGGACGGACTCTACATGCTGGACAAGGAGCTGGCCGCCCGTCCCTGGCCGGCCGGATCCTGCTTTGATCCCGCCGTTTACAACCTCGGCGCCTGAACTCCGGCGATTCCCTGCGGCCCCCCCGCTCCCGAAGGGCGGTGGGGCCGTTCTCTTCACGGCCCGATTCTCTTATTGATCCCCCGCCGTCTGAAAAAGTAAGATAGGGGGCGCTTGATCTGTCGCCGGCTCAACCGATTGCGGCCAGGAGAGCGCCAATGACTGAATCTGCCCGATTCCCGCGCCGCGACTTCCTCAAGAAAGGATTGGCCGCGGCCGTCGCTGTGACCATCGTTCCCCGCCGCGTGCTCGGCGGCCCCGGCTTCCTGGCCCCCAGCGACGAGCTGACCAAGGCCGTCATCGGCGTCGGCGGCATGGGCCTGGGCCACCTTCGCTACGAGGGCGCCCGGCTGCTGGCCGTCTGCGATGTGGACGCGGGCCACCTGAAGACCGCCCTGGACGCGTCCGGCCCCGGTGTCGCCGGCTACAAGGACTTCCGGGAGGTCCTGGCCCGTCCCGACATCGATATCATCCACATCGCCACGCCGCCCCACTGGCACGCCCTGATGTCCATTCGGGCGGCCGAGGCCGGTAAGGACGTCTGGTGCGAGAAGCCCATGACCCGGACGATCGGGGAAGGGCGGAAGGTCGCCGCGGCCGTCGGCCGCAACGGCCGCATCTTCCGGATCAACACCTGGTTCCGTTTCAGCGGCGGCTTCTACGGCTTCGGCACGACCGTCCTGCCGATCAAGAAGGCCGTGGCCCACCGCCTCCTGGGCTGGCCGCTCAAGGCCACGGTCAGCGGCATCACCGGCTTCGACTGGAAGTTTTACTGGTCCGGCAAGACCTGGCTCCCGCCCCAGCCCGTCCCGGCCGATCTGGACTATGACTTTTGGCTGGGTCCGGCCCCGGAGAAGCCCTACCATCCCCACCGCGTCCACCAAACTTTCCGCGGCTACTGGGACTATGACGGCGGCGGGCTGGGCGACATGGGCATGCACTACCTCGATCCGGTCCAGTACCTCCTGGAGAAAGACGGCACCAGCCCGGTCGAGATCGAGGCCGACGCACCCCAGCAGCATCCCGACGCCTGCGGGCGGTGGCGCCGGGTCAGCCTGCGCTATGCCGACGGATGCGAGATCGTCCTGGACGGCGAGAACCGGGACGTCCAGGCGCCATTCATCGAGGGCCCCGAGGGCAAGCTTTACCGCGGCTTCCGCTCGAACATCCCGGGCCTCAAGGAGAAGATCGCGGCTCTGCCCGATCCCCCGGCCCAGGAAACCGATTTCGCCCGCTGCGTGCGCGAGCGGCGGACCTTCGCCCTCAACGAGACCAACGCGCACCGCTCCTGCACCCTGGTCAACCTGGCCAAGATCGCCGTTCGTCTGAACCGCCCGCTCCGGTTCGATCCCGACCGCCAGGTCTTCCTCGACGACGAGGAGGCCAACCGCCTGATCGACGAGCCTATGCGGGCGCCCTGGACGCTTTGAGGATGCCATGATCAACCCCGACGCCCGCTTCCATCGCACCTTCCGGATTCTCCTGGCGGGATTCATCCTCGCTGTTGCTCTATCGTCGGCCGCAGCTCTAACCGCACGAGCNNGAGCCGAAGCATCCGATACCGCCCTCCAGGCTTCCGATGCTGCCGCCAAGGTCGCCTCGATCCTGGCTAAATTCCCCTCTGACTCCGGGCCGGCCAGAGACAAGGCGGCAGCCGAGCTCCTGGCGCTCGGCGAGCCGGGCCTGCTGCAGGCCTGCCGGGGCTTGGCCGCTACGGGCGCCGCCGACGACAGCCTGGTCCGCTACGCTCTGCACGGCGCGGCCGTCTACGCGGCGCGGGCCGGAGCCGAGCCTGAGCGGGCGGCTCTGGCCTCCGCCCTGGTCAAGGGTTTGGCCGAGCAGCCGGCCGCGGACGCCAAGGCCTTCCTCCTCAGCCAGCTGCAGTTGGTCGGGCGGGATGAATCCGTCCCCGCGATCGCCGCCTGCCTGTCTATGCCCGCGTTGGCCGACCCAGCCTCCCGGGCCCTGGCGACCATCGGCGGCGTGCCGGCTGAAAAGGCCCTGATCGCGGCGCTGGCTGCGCCAGGCGATGCGGCCGTCCGGCCTTTCGTTCAGGCGCTGGGCTTTATGAAGAGCCGGGCCGCGGTCATGACCCTCATGGCGCGGCTCGAAACCGCTGATCCCGAACTTCGCCAGCCAATTCTGGCCGCTTTAGCCGAGATCGGCGATCCCGGGGCCCGTCCGGCCCTCGACTCGCTCTCCCTGGAGACCGCTCACCCGGATCGACTGGCCGCCGCCTCGCGCTACCTCCGCTATGCGGAGCGCCTGATCGACAACGGCCACCGCGACCTCGGCTTGGAAATCCTGCGGGCCATGACCGCCGGCCAGACCGGCGCCGGAGAGAGCCAGATCCGCTCGAGCGCCCTCGACCGTCTGGTCTCGACCTTGGGCCGCGAAGCGATGCCCGATCTCCTGAGCGCCGCCGCGTCCCCCGATCCGGCCTTCAGGGCCAAGGCCCTTGGCCTGGTCGAAAAGCTGCCCGGCTTCGACGCCGCCGGCTGGATCGAGAAGGCTTCGTCCTTCCCCGTTCCCGCCCAGGCCGATGCGGCCCGCATGTTCGGCCGACGGGGCGACAAGGAGGCCGAGCCGTTCCTCAGAGCCGGTCTGGACTCCGACGTGAAGGTCCTGCGGCTGGCCTGCCTGGAAGCTTACGCCCGCTTGCGCGGAATCGAAGCCGTTGAGACGCTGCTGCCTTTCTTTGCCACGGATGACGAGGACCAGGCTGTGGTGATGCGCGACGCCGCCCGGGGCTGGCCGACCGACGTCGTCCTGGCCCGGCTCGTCCCTTCGGCCTCAGGCTACCCTCCCCCGGCCCAGAAGGCTCTCCTCCAGATCCTGGCCGAGCGCGGGGCGCCCGGCGCCGGCCCGGCCGTTCTGGAGCTGACCTCCTCGGCTGATCCCGGCGTGAGCGAAGCGGCCTTGGTCGCCTTGGAGTCCACCGTGGGTCCGGGCGAGATTCCCGGGCTCATCGACCGGATCCTGAGAGCCGAGGGACCCAAGCAGGTCGTGCCGCTCCAGAACGCCCTGGCCGCGGCGTGCCTGCGGATCGCCGAGCCCGAACGGCGGGCCGACGCGGTCCTGGCCGCGCTGAAGAAGGCGAAGGACGACAAGCGGGCCGACCTCATCCGCCCCCTGGCCCGCATCGGCGGGACGCGGGCCCTTCAGGCCGTTGCCGCCGAGGTCTCGGGCAAGGCTCCGGCCGCCCGGGCCGCCGCCCTTTCGGTCCTGTCGAGCTGGCCGGACGCCGGGGCTCAGCCCGAGCTCTTCAAGCTGGCGGCCTCGTCGGACCGCAAGACCCGCTACCTGGGCCTGCAGGGGATCGCCCGTTTGCTGGGCGAACCTTCCGCGCCGGCCGACCGGATGAGGCTGTGGGACAAGGCCTTCACCCTGGCCGGTCAGGACGATGAGAGGGGCCTGTTGGTGACGGGATTGGGGGGGATGCGCGGCGAAGCCTCGCTGCGCAAGGCCGCTTCCTTCCTAGGTCAACCCGCCGTGCAGGCCAAGGCCGCCGCGGCCATCCTCCGGATCGTGATGCCGGCCGCCGGCTACCCGGGGATGAGAGGCTTCGATGCCGCCCTGGCCGTGCGCGGCGCCCTGCCATATGTCGAGAGCGCTTACGACCGCGAGCAGGCCGAGAGCTATGCCGCGATCCTGCTGCGGGAGGCCGGCTTCGAAGCCGCCTTCAACGGCAAGGATCTGACCGGCTGGAAAGGCCTAGTGGCCGATCCGCCGGCCCGGGCCAAGATGACGCCCGAAGAGATGGCCAAGGCCCAGGCCGAAGTCGATGCCCTCATGCGGGCCCACTGGAAGGTGGTCGACGGGGCGCTTTTCTTCGACGGTCAGGGCCACAGCCTCTGCACCGCATCCGACTATGATGACTTCGAGATGTTCGTGGACTGGAAGATCCAGGACAAGGGCGACAGCGGCATCTACTTGCGCGGATCGCCCCAGGTCCAGATCTGGGACCCGGCCCAGTGGCCGGAGGGCTCGGGCGGCCTCTACAACAACCAAAAGAACCCCAAGAACCCGCTGGTCAAGGCCGACCGGCCGATCGGCGAGTGGAATACCTTCTACATCAAGATGATCGGCGAGCGGGTCACGGTCCGATTGAACGGCGTCCTGGTCGTCGACGACGTGGTCATGGAAAACTACTGGGAGCGGGACAAGCCCATCTACCCGGCCGGGCAGATCGAGCTGCAGGCCCACTCCACGCCGCTGACTTTCAAGAACGTCTTCATCCGGCGCATCGTCTCCGGGACGACCGGCCTGATGCCCGAGCCGGCGCCGATCGGGGAGACGCCCGAGGCGGAGAAGGCGGCCGGATTCGTCTCTCTCTTCAACGGCCGCGACCTGGCCGGCTGGGCGGGCGACACGGCCGGCTACGCCGTCGAGGACGGAGCCATCGCGGTCAAGCCGGACAGCGGCGGCAACCTCTTCACGGACCGAGACTACGGCGACTTCATCTTCCGCTTCGAGTTCAAGCTGACGCCGGGGGCCAACAACGGCATCGGCATCCGGACGCCGCCCCAGGGCGATGCGGCTTACGTCGGCATGGAGATCCAGGTCCTGGACGACGGGGCCGAGATCTACAAGACCCTCAAGCCCTACCAATACCATGGCTCGATCTATGGCGTTGTTCCCGCCCGGCGCGGCTTCCAGAAGCCGGTGGGGGAGTGGAACAGCCAGGAGATTCGGGTCCAGGGCCGGCGGGTCACCGTCAGGCTGAACGGGACGGTGATCGTCGACGCCGATATCGAAAAGGCCTCGACGCCGGCGACCATCGATGGGCGCGACCATCCCGGTCTGAAACGGATGAGCGGCCGCATCGCGTTTTGCGGCCACGGCTCGCGGGTCGAGTTCCGGAAACTGCGGATCAAGGACTTGAGCGGCCAGGCCCGCTGAGGAGGACAGGATGGGAGGCTTCTTCGGAGTCGCCGGCCGGCAGGACATCATCGCGGACCTCTACTACGGAGTGGACTACCATTCCCACCTCGGCACCAAGCGGGGCGGCATCGCCGTCGTTCGCGCCGACGGTTTCGCCAGAGCTATCCACAGCATCGAAAACGCCCAGTTCCGGACCAAGTTCGATGCCGAGATCCCCCGCCTGCGGGCGGCCCGCGGCATCGGCGTCATCAGCGACACGGACGACCAGCCCCTCCTCATCCGCTCCCACCTGGGCGAGTACGCCCTGGTCACGGTCGGAGCCATCAAGAACGCCGATGACCTGGTGGCCGGGGCGCTGCGCAGCCGAAGAGTCCACTTCGCCGAGATGAGCCAGGGAGGGATCAACCCGACCGAGCTGGCCGCGGCCCTCATCGACCAGGGCGACACCTTCGAGGAGGGGATCGCGGCCCTGCAGGACGCCGTGGAGGGCTCCTGCTCGCTGCTGCTGTTGACCAAGGACGGCTTCTACGCGGCCCGCGACCGCTACGGCCGGACACCGATCATCATCGGCGGCAAGGACGGCGCCTGGGCGGTGACGCAGGAGACGTGCGCCTTCCCCAACCTCGGTTACGAGGTCGTGCGCGACCTGGGGCCGGGCGAGATCGTGTTCGTCTCGGCCGACGGGATCGAGGTCCGCCGCGCCCCGGGGACGGTCGACCAGATCTGCGCTTTCCTGTGGGTCTATTACGGCTATCCCGCTTCGAGCTATGAGGGCATCAACGTGGAATGGTCACGCAACCGCTGCGGCGCGGCCCTGGCCCGGCGCCACCCGGCCGCCGTCGACTTCGTGGCCGGAATCCCCGATTCCGGGGTCGGGCACGGCCTGGGCTTCGCGGCCGAGGCCGGCCTGCCGTTCCGGCGCCCGTTCGTCAAGTACACCCCGACCTGGGCCCGCTCCTTCATGCCCCAGGTCCAGGACATCCGCGACCTGGTGGCCAGGATGAAGCTGGTCCCCGTGCGCGAGCTGATTCAGGGCAAGCGCTTTCTCTTTTGCGAGGACTCCATCGTCCGGGGCACCCAGCTGAAGGACACCATCCAGAGGCTCTACGACTTCGGGGCCCGCGAGATCCATATGCGGCCGGCCTGCCCGCCGCTGGTCTACGGCTGCAAGTTCCTCAATTTCTCGATCTCCCGCTCGGAGATGGACCTGGCCGCCCGGCGGGCCATCCGCGAGATCGAGGGCGAGACGCCCAGCGACCTGGCGACCTACGCCGACCCGGCCAGTGGGGCCTATGCCGACATGGAGGAGCGCATCCGCCAGCGGCTCAACCTGACCACCCTCAAGTACCAGCACCTCGGCGACCTGGTGGCGGCCATCGGCAAGCCCAAGGATTCGATGTGCACCTACTGCTGGGATGGGGCCGAGGTCAAGAGCCCGCCCCTGCCGTTCCCGAGGGGCTGAGCGCAGAGCGGACCTCAGAAATCGATCACCCGGCCCACGCCCAGAGGGATGTAGTCCGTCCCGAAGGCGGCCCGGAATTGGGCTATCGCCGCGTCGCCGGTGCAGTGGGTGGCCCCGCAGCGGACGACGCCGGCCGCTTTCATGTCGGCGATGATCGAGCGGACCTCGGTCTCCGGCGTCTGGTTGAGATGAAAGCCGCCGATGACCGCCTCGACCGGCTTGCCGCGCAGAGCCGCGGCGCGGCGGGTCATCAGGACGACGCCGGGATGGGCGCATCCCGTGACGAGCGTCCCGCCGGATCGAGTCTCGAGGAGCAAGGCGACTTCGGGGATCAAATTGGGACCGACGATCTGGCCGGTCAAGCGGACGCCGGGGCAGACTTCGACCGGGCCGTCAACTTGGATGATCTTTGTGTCCGGACGGGACAGCCTGGCCAGAGACGGAACCCGGCCTCTCTCGTAGGCCGACTCGGGAACGGACACGATGGCCGAGGGGACATAGAGCGCGACGCCGGGGCGCTTTTCGAGCGCTGCCAGGAGGCCGCCCGTGTGGTCGCCGTGCAGGTGCGAGATGACAATGACGTCCACTTGGCCGAGGTCGACTTTCAGGGCCTGGAGGTTGGCCAGGAGGATCTCAGGCTTGGTTCCCGTGTCGAAGAGGATGGTCTTGCCCATCCCTTCGATCAGGCAGGCGAAGCCCCAGTCGCCCTGGACGCCCTCACGGGCCGTCGTGTTGTCGTAGAGGATGGTCAGGCGGGCCGGCCCGTCCGACACGGGCGCCTGATCGGCGGACAGGGCGACCCCCGTCGGGACGAGCAGGAACACGGCGAGCGCCGCGAGAAAAACGCATGATGAGTTCATCTTATCCCTCCCTGACTAATATTATCCCACAACCCGGGGCGGCGGAGCCCGAACTCATGATACGATGCGCCGGAACAAGGCCTCCTGTTCTACTTCTACGCGGGTATCCCGGCTTTTGTTGCACGTCCCGCGCTATCTCCCGATCTTGAAGACCGAGGCGGCCGTCACGACGACGGGCCCAAGCAGACCGGACGGCTGCAGGGCCTCGCCCTTCTTCCACAGCCGCCAGGACGAAAAGGTGAACCGTCCGGTCGGGCTGGGCTTTCCCTCAAGGAGCCAGCGCGGCCAGGCCTTCAGAGTGCCGTCGGGATTGCGGCCGCTGTCCTCAGGCAGGAATTCATCGCCGATCTGCCGGTTGATGGGCAGGTTGGCGACTCGGATCTTCAGCTCGTTGCGCCCGGGCTTGGCCGCTTCCGTGATGTCGACGCGGTAAGGCGGCTTCCAGAGGATGCCCAGGTCCTTCCCGTTCAGCTTAACCGCGGCCATGACCTGGACGTCGCCTAAGTCGAGCGTGAGGCGCCTGGGCTTGGCCAGCTCGTCCGCGGCCAGGTCGAACGATTTCACGTAGGCCGCTTCCCCGGAGAAGAAGGCGATGCTCTTGTCCGGATGATCGCTCCACGACATCAGCTTCTCGAAGACCGCCGACTCCGGAGCGCCGCCGCCGGGGGCGAAGCGAACGGTCCAAGCCCCTTCTATCTCCCGCCGCGGCGCCGCGGCGGGGACATCGACGGTCTCCGTCCGGCCGTCGCCCCGCGTCAGCTCGAAACGGCCTCCCTTGTCCGACAGGATCTCGACGCGTCCTCCCGGATCGAAGGACAATCCAAGACCGGGATCCCAGGCCGAATGCATCGGTCCGGGCGCCTGTCCCGTGACACTGATCCGGGCCGTGGAGAAGATCTCCCGGCCATCCCGCGCAACGGCCTTCAGCCTTTGGCCCGGCTTCCCGGCCTTCTCTCGGAAGACTACGAACACCGATCCCGACGGCTCGAAAGAAACCGGCAGGCGGGGGATGCCTCCGACTTCGTCATAGACGGCCGGACGTTCAATGCGGCCGCTGTCCGGATGCCATATCTCCGGCCGCTTTCCCGCCGTCCGGAAGGACAGGACGGCTTGCTCGGGCCGCGGCAGCTTGTTGGCTACAAAGTAAATCTCGGCTTCGGGGGCCGATCGATGGGTGGTGCGCAAGGCGCTCGGGCCGAGCGCCGCTTGGTGGGCGAAATCCGGCGGCACATCGAGATCCTTCATCACTGCGGCTGCGATTTCGTCTCCGGGAATCACGTCGGCCTCGTTGTAAGTCGGCGTCCATTCGCCCCAGGGGGGCATGCCCATAGGTCCGACATCCTTAGCGGCGGCCCAGCGCGTTTGTGCGGGGGGAGCGGACTTGCCGGCTTCCAGCCCGGCCGCGGTGCTGGCCCAGGCCCCGTCGGTAAAGATGTCCTGGCTCGTCCCGTCGGTGAAGCGGATGGCGATGCGCCCGATCAGACCGGCCGGGCTTGGCTTCTCGCCGCGGTTGACGGCTTCGACGATCAGGGTGTTTTCCCCCTGCTTCAGGAAGGCCGTGATTTCGGCGTTCTCGTTGCGGTGGAAGTTGTGCCCCTCGCCGGCCTTGCGTCCGTTGAGCCAGGCCGTGAAGGCATCCTCGGCGTGCATCAGCAGTCGGGCCGAGGCGATCGTCTTGCCCTCCTCCAGGCTGAAGACTTTCCGGAAGGCGCGCACCCCGGGCGGAACGACAACGGCCGGGTTGCCCTCCGGGTGCCAGATCCAACGGGCCTGTCCCAGAGCCTCACCGGGCGTCGCCGTGGCGACGGCCTTGGCCTGGATGGCGGCCGACCAGTAGAGCCGCCCCTTTCCGACGCTCCTGGAGGTCAGGACGGCAGGCGGCTCGCCCGTTCCCCAGATCTCCCCGGCCAGCTTGCGGACTTCCCAATCACATTCTGGGTAGCCGGCCAGGCCGGGCGAGCGGACCGGTCGTGGGCCGACCACGGTCGCGCCGGCTTCGAGCAGAGCCTTGATCTTGCGCAGGAGGGGCGGGGTCATGGTGGCCGATTGGGGCAGGACGAGCAGGCGGTAGCTCATGCCGTCCGGAAGGACCAGGCGACCGTCCTTGACCGACATCCGGGTCAGAAGGGCCTCTGGAGGGCAGAGGTCGTAATTGTAGCCGGTCCGCTCCCGCGGCTCGTCCCGATTGTCCGGAGCGCCGGAAAAGAGGCGCTGCTGGGCCCCGATCGAAAAGGGCGCCCCCTCCGGCGTGAGATAGCACACATCGGCCACGAAAAGCCCCTGCCGAAGGAGATGCTGGCAGCGGGCCAGGTACTCATGCCAGGCCCCCGAAAGGCCCCACCAGCTCTGGGTCCGTTCGTAGTGCAGGCCCCAGGGGCCCATGGCCATGCCCGGTCGGACGCCGATCCAGGGCTGCATGGCGTAGCGATGGAAGACGAAGCGGTTGATGCCTTCGGCGAAGGCCCAGTCGCCTATCTCCTTGACCAGGGCGGGGTGGAGCAGCCAGCGCTCCCCGTCGGTCGAGGTGAAAGCCTCGGCCCCGATGATCTTTTTGCCGTAGACGTGGCCCGCGGAGGCCATCTCGGTGCAGGTGAAGCCGAAGCCGTAGGGCTTGCCGCTGAAGAACCAGATCGGCCAGAACTCGCCCATGGGCTCGTCGGCCCGGCCGGCATAGGCCAGCTCATCCGTCGGACAGGTGGTATAGGCTTCGATGGAGAGCCGCAGGCCGCGCCGGGCGGCCAGGTCGCGCAGTCCCGCGGCGTAGCGATCCGGGACCAATTCGGAGATCGTCTGGCGGAAATCCCATAGGAAGCGCTCCGAGACCTCGCGTCCGTCCACGAAGCGGCCGGTCAGAACCGGTAGGAACGGCCTTAGGTCGTAGCCGCGGCGGCGCTGGAACTCTTGGGCGAAGTCGCCGGTCCAGTTCTGGGTGTTGGTCTCCCAGCTGTCGATGTGGACGGAGACGAAGGACTTGCCGGTCAGCCCTCCCACGGCGTCGGCCAGTGGGCCGAGGAAGCCGTCGAAGTGGGCCTTGATCGCCTCCAGGCTCATCTTGTCGCAGTCCAGTCCGGTCCCGGAAGCGGGGGCCGGGGCATTGACGATGCCGGTCGGGGTAGAGCCGAGGCGGAGGATGGTCCAGTCGCCCTCGGGAACGTCCCAGACGAGCCGCCCGGCCTCGTCCATCCGATCGGTCAGATCCACAATCCGGTTCCGGGGGATCGTCTCGCCGGCCGGCGGCTCGGGCCAGACCGCTCGCGACGGAAGCAGACTGGAGCGGCCCGCATAGTGGAAGTCGGTGGACGCTTCCATGGCCTTGTAGCGGATGCCGTCGATGCGGGCCGCGCCGGCGGGGAGAGAGGGGAAGGCCAGGACGCGGATGTCGCGGTAGTAGTCCGCGATCTTCGGCGGGGCGGGCAGGGCCCCTTCGAAGCGCTGCGGTCCGCGGGCGGCGGTCTCCGTCCAGACGACCTTCTGGGCGGCGTGTTCCGGCTTGACCCAGGGGCCGCCGCTGCCGCACCAGCCGGCGTCATTGTTCATGTTCACTTCGAGCCCGAGCCGGTCCGCTTCGGAGCAGACGAAGGCGAAGAGCTTGCGCCATTCCGGGCCGCCGAAAGCCACCGGCCCCTGCGGAGCGCCTTGGTCGACTTCCATGATCAGGACGCCGCCGATGCCGGCCGTCTTCATAGCCTCGAGGTCCGCGGTGATGCCCTCGCGGGTGATGTTGCCGTTCAGCCAGAACCAATAGACCCAGGGCCGGGAGGAGGGTGGCGGGGAGGCAAAGTCGCGGGCCAGATGTTCGGCCGGAGGAGGGGAGGGGCGGCAGGCCGCCGCCGTGAAGCCCAGAATGGCAATCGACAGGCCGATGCGGGCGATAGCTTGGCGGGACATGATGAAGCCTCCCTGGGTTGGAATCGACGGCGTTGGGTCCGGCGGCGTGACCGCCCCCCGCGGCTCGGTAACGGCCTCCGGCGGCCGCCCGAAATCATAGCCCGGGCCGAGCGGCGAAAGCAAGGACGGGGAGGCGGCCGCCTGCGCGGAGGACGGACCGTCGGGCGGGTTGACGACTGGGGCCGGGCCGCAGTAGAGTTGTCCCCTGCGGATCGGAACGCAACACATCCCCAAGGGAGGAAACTCATGACAACGCGCCGTGAATTCCTGGGTACGGCGGCGGCCGCGGCCGCCGGCGTGATGGTCGTGCCGCGCCATGTCCTCGGCGGCAAGGGCTATACCGCCCCGAGCGACAAGCTGAACATCGCCGGCGTGGCCGTGGGCGGCAAGGGCTTTTCGGACGTCCAGGCAGCCAGTACCGAGAACATCGTGGCCCTCTGCGACGTCGACGATGAAAAGATGGCCGCCTTCCTGAAATCGGACCAGCACTCGCCCGAGCGCCGGGCCATGTACGAGAAGGCCGCCAAGTTCAACGACTGGCGTAAGATGCTGGACCAGGTCAAGGATCTGGACGCGATCACGGTCTCGACCCCCGACCACAACCATGCCGTCATCGCCATGGCCGCCATGAAGCGGGGCAAGCATGTCCTCATCCAGAAGCCGCTGACCCACACCATCAAGGAAGCCCGGATGCTGGCCGAGGAGGCCACGAAGCGCAATCTGGTCACCCAGATGGGCAACCAGGGCCACTCCAAGGAAGGCGCCCGGCTCGTCTGCGAGTGGATCGCGGACGGGGCTATCGGCGAAGTGTCCGAAGTCCATGTCTGGACCAACCGGCCGATTTGGCCGCAGGGCGTGGAAGCGCCCAAGGAGATTCCGTCCTGCCCGTCCAGCCTAAACTGGGACGTCTGGCTGGGGCCCGCTCCCTGGCGGCCCTACCACCCGGCCTTCAGCCACTTCGTTTGGCGCGGCTGGTGGGACTACGGCACCGGCGCCCTGGGCGATATGGGCGCCCATCTCCTCGACCAGCCGTTCTGGGCCCTTAACCTGGGCCATCCGCTGACCGTGCAGGCCAGCTCCAGCAAGTACAATAAGGACTCCTACCCCGAGGCCGAGATTGTCACCTATACCTTCCCGGCCCGCGGCAAGATGGGCCCGGTCAAGATGATCTGGTACGACGGCGGCCTGACCCCGCCCCGACCCGAGCTGCTGGACAACGGCCGGATGATGGGTGACGACGGCGGCGGCTGCCTCTTCGTCGGCTCCAAGGGCATGCTGATGTGCTCGACCTACGGCGAGAATCCCCGCCTCCTGCCCGAAAAGCTGATGCAGGACTACAAGCGGCCGGATAAGACCATCCCGCGCTCACCGGGCATCATGGAGGAATGGGTCGCGGCCATCAAGGCCGGCAAAAAGTCGACGACCGACATCCCGACCTACTCGGGGCCCCTGACCGAGGTCATGCTGCTGGGCGTCGTGGCCCTGCGGTTCAAGGACAGCAAGACCATCCTGCAGTGGGATCCGGTCAAGATGGAGTTCCCCAACCGGCCCGAGGCCAACCCATTCGTTCACAAGACCTACCGCGAGGGCTGGTCGCTCTGACGATTCCGCGGCGGTTGGGGAAGGGCCACCTCTCTATTCCGCCGCGATTTTTGATCTTTTCCGGCCCGCAGGGCTGGCTGCGCCAGGAGGATAGGGTGAGACACAGAGCCATAATCGTCTTCTCGGTCGTTTCGATCCTCGGCCTGATCGCCGGGGCCGCCGCGATCTCCGCGTCCCAGGCTGGACAGGTCAATCCGCGGGCGGGCGAGCTTCAGAAATGGGGCGTCCACGACGAGAGCCGGCCGATGCCGCCCGTGGTGGATCCCGGCCCGGCCGGACTGCCCGTGCCCGCGCCATCCGACGCGGTCATCCTGTTTGACGGTGCGAACCTATCGCAGTGGATGACGGCCAAAGGCGAACCGGCCAAGTGGAAGGTCGAGAACGGCTTTATGGAAGTCAGCCAGGGCGGCGGCGAGATCCGGACCCGGGCCCGCTTCGGCGACTGCCAGCTGCATGTGGAGTGGGCCTCGCCGGTGGAAGTCAAGGGCGAGAGCCAGGGGCGTGGGAACAGCGGTGTTTTCCTGATGGGCATCTACGAGGTCCAGGTCCTGGACTGCTACGAGAACAAGACCTATGCCGACGGCATGACCGCTTCGCTGTACGGCCAGTACCCGCCTCTGGTCAACGCCAGCCGCAAGCCCGGCGAGTGGCAGACCTACGACATCGTCTTCACGGCTCCGCGCTTCGACAAGGCCGGAGCCCTGCTCAGCCCGGCCAGGATGACGGTCTTCTGGAACGGCATCCTGGTCCACAACGGCCAGGAGCTGAGCGGGCCGACCGCGCACAAGGCCCGGCCGCCCTACGCGGCCCATGCCGAGCACCTGCCGATTGCCCTGCAGGACCACGGCAACCCGGTCCGCTTCCGCAACATCTGGATCCGCGGCCTCTAAAAAGGGGTCAGGTCTCAAAATTTGAGGTTTCTGACAACGTTTGTTGACGGATTATCAGCCAACGATATCGACCGTGGGTGATGTGGCGAGCCTGTACCCAAGGCGCGGGTTCCCCAGCCGGTCAAAGGAGTCGATCATGACAAGTTCTCGGACCAAGGCTGCTGCCGCATGGGTGGCGATGATCCTCTTCTCCGTTCTTCTTTCAGCGGTTCCGATTTCCGCGCAACCTCTACCTGGCGCCGGCAAGAAAGTTTTAATGGTTTGGGGCGGCTGGGACGGCCATGAGCCCAAGCAGTGCGTTGACATCTTCGCCCCTTGGCTCAAGGGTTTGGGCTTCGAGGTCGAGATCGCCAACACCTTGGACGCTTACAACGACGGGGCCAAGCTCAAGGGACTCGATCTGATCATCCAGATCTTCACCATGGCCACCATCTCCGGAACCCAGGAAAAGAATCTGGAGGAGGCCGTTAAAAGCGGCGTGAGCTTGGCCGGCTGGCATGGCGGCCTGGCCGATTCCTTTCGCAACAACACCGAGTACGAGTTCATGGTCGGGGGTGCTTGGGCCGCCCACCCCGGCGGCGTCATCGACTATGATGTCGATATCCGGAATCGGACCGATCCGATCACCAAAGGCCTGACCGGCTTCCATATGAAGTCCGAGCAGTATTACATGCTGGTCGATCCCAACGTCGAAGTGCTGGCCACCACGACCTTCAGCGGCGAGCATGCGCCCTGGACCAAGGGCACGGTCATGCCGGTCGTGTGGAAGAAGATGTACGGCCAGGGTCGGGTCTTTTACACCTCGCTCGGCCATGTCTCGGCCGATTTCAAGGTGCCGCAGGCCCTGGAGATCGTCAAGCTGGGCCTCCTTTGGGCGGCCCGTGTGCCCGGCTCGGGGGACGATCCCAAGCCGACCAATCCCTATAAATAGATCGGCAGATAGGGGCGCCGGCCGTCTCGAGGAACATCGAGATGGCCGGCCGCCAGGCTCATCGCGTTCCCCGTCCGTCAGTCGGCCAGGCCGGAGACGTCTTCCTTCTTTGAGGCCTGGATGCCCTCGCCCGGCCGCGGCTTGCGGATCTCCGGCGCCCGGATATGCTCGGCCACCGCTTTGACGGTGCCCTCGATGGCCAGCTGGCCGAAAAGGAAGGCGAAGGTCTTCTCCAGGTCGGCCCCGATCGCCGCGCGAACGCCCTCCGGCAGCGACCAGAACTTCTCCTTGAACGGGCCAACGGCCTTCTTGCGGGCCTTGTAGATGAACTGGGCCTCGGAGTCCTTGGCCTTGCGCTCGTCGGCGGCGTGGATCTTGACCCACTCAACCATCTCGGTTTTCAGGCTCTCGGGTACGGCCGGGTGGTCGAGGACCAGGGTCTGGAAGGCCGTGGCCAGGTGGACTTCGCAGGCCTTGACGTCGACGAACTTGTGGAAAGCCGTTTCGGGCAGGGTGCTGGCCCCGTGTTGGACGGCGCCGCCCATGCCGTAGGCCGCCCGGGCCCGCTGGCTGACCTCGCGCAGGGCCTCGAAGTCGATGGCCACCTGGGCCAGGCTGCCGTCCGGCAGGACGACGCCGCCGTGGCTGGTGCCGGTTTGGATGCTGATCTTGCTGATGCCGGTCCGGCCGTCCAGGCGGGACTGGAAGCCCCGCATGAAGGCGTCCAGGTCCTCCGGCGTGCTGTTCTTCTGCCCGACCTCGCCGATCTCGCCGCCGACGGAGATCGTCACCCCGTCCGGCTCGCGGCTCCGGATGAAGCTCAGGTAGTCGCCGCACAGCTCGTAGTTCAGCCTCTGCTGCTCGTCGAGTGTCGGCTTGGACAGGTCGACCAGGGTCGAGGTGTCGATGTCGATGTTGTAGAAGCCGGCCGCGATCGCCTCCTCGATCAGGTCGCGCACGGCCTTGACTTCGGGCTCGGGCGCGGCGGCGTATTTCTTGGACGAGATCTGGAAATGGTCGCCCTGGATGAAGACCGGTCCCCGGAAGCCCTCGCGGATGGCCGCGGCCAGGACGGCGGCCACGTACTCCGACGGTCTCTGTTCGGTGTAGCCGATCTCGCTGCGGGCGATCTCGAAGATGAAGGCGCCCGCGCCGATCTTGCGGGCGGCCCGGAAGACGGCCCGGGCCGCGTCGTAGGCCAGGACCCGCAGGTTGATGGCCGGAACGGTGAACCAGCGCTCGATCCGGCCCTGGCCCATGGCCATGTAGAGGCTGTGGATGGAAGCGGGCCGGATGCCTAGAGCCTGGGCCGCCTCGCCGATGATCCAGCGGGCGGCGGCCTTGGTCTCGGGATCGCCGAAGACGGCCCGGCGTATGAGCTCGTCCATGAGGGAAGGGAGGGCTTCGGCGTTCTTTACGGCCAGACGGCCGTCGGCCACGGAGACGGCTCCGGCCAGGGACTCGAGCAGGCGGTCGAGCGCGGTGTGATGCATCAGCGGACTCCTTGCGTCAGGGGCGGTTCAAACGCGACAGTATACCAGAATCAGCCGCACTTTTTGCGGCCGAAGATGCCGCCGCCGAGAAACAAGCCCGCGCCCAGGACGAAGCCGAAGTTGTACCAGCTTCCGCTGTTGTGGACCTCGTAGAGCCGGACCGTCTTGGAGAACAGCGAGATGATGAAGGTGACCGGCGAGATCATGCCGTGCCACAGGCCCATCCAGAAGCCGGCGACCTTGCCGTCGGCCCGGGCCGTCTTCTCGGCCGAATTGGGCCCGGCGGCGCAGCTCCAGGCCATCAGGGCAACGATGAGGACGAGGACAGACAGACACACCGCTCGACGATTCATGGTCCCTCCTTGTTCGTCGCCAACAGTATAGAGGGGCGATCCGGCCCGGTCAATGCGTCGATACCTAGAAGGGCTCCCGGGATTCGGCCCTATTCGACGTCGATCCAGGCCGCGTCGTTCATGTAGGCCAGGGCGTACTCGTAGGTCACGAATCCGTCGCGGGAGGGTCCGCCCGAGTTGCGGATGAGGAGGACGCCGCCGCCGGGCATCTTCGGATCGTTCCGGAAGCCGACCAGGAGCAGGCTGTGGCCGTCGAAGACCTGGTCCCGGGGGCACATCCCGAGAACGCCCTCCGTCCAGACGGCCTTCTTGGGCCAGAGGAAGCCGCCGCTGACCGGCCAGCCCTTAGCCAGGGTGGCGGTCACGACGGCCAGCTCCGCTTCGTTCAATCCGCGCTTCGGATCCCATTCCTTGATCCAATGGAAGCGCAGGCCCGATTCCCGTCGGGTCGCCGCATCCTCCAGCGCCGCCCGGCTCGGCGCGGCCGCGGGATCGAAGGTCTCGGCGTAGGGCATGTCGCCCTCCCCGCAGATGCCGTGGCCGGCAAAGCCCTTCCACAGGTCCGAGAAGAAGCTCCCGTCGTCCTTGTCGCCGGCGGCCTGGTTGGAGGCCCAGTTGAGGAACTCGGGGCTGAGCCGCTGGACCGGGTCCCCCTTGCGCGCGAGGGCGAACTCGATGGCCTGGGTCATGGCGAAGACCGAGCAATTGCCCCGCCGGCCTTGGACCCGGGGCGTCAGGCCGTATCCTTCCAGCGTCGGGCGCAGGTCGACGGCTTCGGCCTGGCCGTCGGGCCGGCCGGCCGGGCTGGCCGGCGGAAGGCCGAGGACAAGGATGAGCGCGGCGAGACAGCCCAGGACTGACCTGCGGATCGGCGCGGCGTGTTTCATCGGGGCAGTTCCTTTCTTCCCGGCTTCTTTCGACGCCGCCGTCAGCGGCGGATCCGGCTCCTTAGAAAATCCTCCCAGAGGGTCCGCTCGACGAAAAGGGTCAGGACCACCTCGGGGCGCAGGCCGTAATGGGAGGGCTGGTAGGCTTCGCCCGCCGCGGCTTCGACGGGCTCGGCGAGCTTCTGCGAGGCGATGACGACGGGAAATCCCTCCAGGCTCCCGGCCGCCGGCTCTTCGGTCCAATATCCGACGGCCGTGAAGCGGCGCAGATACCAGGGCAGGGGCCACTGCTCCGACGGCTCGGCCAGGACCTTGATCGGCATGGCCTGTTCGTCGCCATGATAGCCGGCCAGATCCTTGACCCGATCCACCAAGCGCAGAAAGTCGGGGCTGGTCTGGGCGTAGACATAGGGATTGCGGGGATCGGCCGGATAGACCTGGTTGGCCAGCAGGCTCTGGCGGCCCAGATGGAGGACGCCCAGGAGCAGAACGGCGGCGAGGGCCATCCTGGCTGCCTGGGGACGGACGAGCCGAAGAAGGACATCGGCTCCGATCCCGGCGAGGATAGCGAATCCAGCCTGGAAGACGACCGTGTTCCAGGGCGTTTTGTAGGATAGGGCCGAGAACAGAATGGCCAGCCCCAGCGTCGAGACGGCCAAGTAGCGCAGCCAAAAGGTCTTGGCCCAGCTTGAGGCGGCCTCTTCGGACATAACCTGGACGGCCTCCGGCTTCTGCTTTCTGCGGAGGACCGCCGCGACGACCCCGATCAGGGCCAGTCCCAGGATGAGGGCCTCGGTCCAGGTGACGCCCTCCGTCCGCGTCCAAGCCAGCGTCTTCAGGTAGTAGAACCAGGGCTGGGAGTGGAGGCCCGCCTCCGTGCCGCGGACGGCGTAATCCTTGAACGCTGTCAGGGAGTCGATGATGCCGGCCGGATGACGGAAGAACGAGGAATAGAAAAGGAAGGCGGATCCGGCGGCCGAAGCCAGACCGGCCAGAATGTGACCCGGCTTCGGAACCTTTCTCTTCGATCTAGGCTCCGGCTTGGTCAGAAGCCAGGCCGCCGCGATCCCGGCCGCCGCGGCGGCGAAGACCAGAACGGACGTTTCTTTGGTGGCGAAGGCCATCCCGGCCGCGGCTCCGGCCGCGACGGCTTTCCAGCCGCTCGGCCTGACGAAGAGCCAGCCCAAGGCGATGAGAAATCCCCAGGCGAAGAAGGCGAACAGCATCTCCTGGATGTAGGACCGGCTGTAATAAGCCAGGGCGGGGGAGACGGCGGCCAGGACCATGGCTCCGGCCGCCGCGCAGCGCCCGACGGCCCGCGTCAGGAAAAGAAGGAGGGCCACCAGTCCCAGCCCGAACACGGCCGGGACGGCCCGCAGGGTCGTCTCGTCGAGGGCGGCCATAGTCTTCTGACCCCGGACCCAGGCCGCCGGCAGGGTCAGGTAGTAGAGAGTCGGCCCGTGGTGATCGGCCTTGTCGTAGGTGTAGCGGCCCGTCTCGAGCAGCGTGCCGAATTTGACGGCCTGGTTGGCCTCGTCGTGGTGCATCGGCCTCCGTTCGAGGCGGTCGAAACGCAGGACGGCGGCCGCGATCAGGGCGGCCAGGACGGCTAGGCGGAAGGACGACTTGCTCATTTGGCCGGCAGGCCGTAGACCTCCACCTCGACGTAGTGGTTCATGTCGTTCGAGGTATTGCCGCCGGAGGTGAGGCGGACGAAGCGGCCCCTGGCACCCTTGGCGTCGATCAGGCGGCCCTCGTTGGTCTCGATGTATTCCTTGTCCTTGCCGAGGCCCAGGCCGGCGGAGTTGTCGTGGTCGTTGTTGTAGACGGTGATGACGCCCTTAAGGAAGTCCTTGTCGTCGGAAACCTGGATGACCATGTCGCGATAGACGCGGGCCTGGCTGTGGTAGTGCCAGACCAGGATGGGGCCGATCGCGAAGGAGGCGCCCAGGTCGATCTGGACCCACTGCTTGCCGGGGCCCAGCTCGACGAAGTAGCCGTCCTCGCCCGACTTCTCGCCGTCGCAGACGAAGGAAAGCTCGCCGATGACCGGCTGCATGTCGCTCGACTTGACCGGCTTCTTGAGGGACAGCAGCTTGGTCCCCTTGGCCACGAAGAACGGCCCGCGGGGCTTGCCGGTGACGAGCTCCAGGTTGGGGGTCTTGATGTTGCGCGGGGTGCCGACGAACATCGGCTTGGGCAGGCTCAGCTTGAGCTCTTCCTTGGACGGATCCTGCTGGGCCGGCACGGCGGCCGCCACGAGAGCGGCGAGCGAGGCCGCGGCGAGAAGGATCAAAAAGGTCTTCTTGGCCATGGGGCGACTCCTCATTATTTGCGGACGGATAATATATCCCGCTCCCGGCCTGAGGGTCAAATGAGCGAAAATCTCAATATCCGAGCGCCTGGTCTAGGTGGGATGTGCGTGGGCCGCCGCGACTATGCTTTCCGATGCGTATCGGGACGGCGCTCCCGGCGGCTCTTAATCCTCTCTTTACCGGATGATCTGATGTTCCGAGGAGACGGTGAAGAAACGATATTGATCATAGGAGAATACGATATCGTTTATAGGAATGGACACTTCCGGGCTTATATCGGGATAGCCGACGCGGACCCGGGACCGCCAGGGGAAGAGGATGCCTTCCTTCTCGAGCTTGTATTCATGCGTCGTCACGAAGCTGGGGCGTATGTTCAGATTGGCGCAATCCTCCAGGATATCTTCATATCCCTCGACGGGAATTCCCTCGATCTCGCATTTGAGGATGGTGAATTTTTCTTTGTCGATCCAAACTCTCGCGGATCCGATTCCATCTTCATCTCCCGATTTGGGGCTTGCTTCCAGGAGATAGGCCCTCCGCCCGCGAATCGTGTCTTCCTCCCGAATTCGGAAGAAGAAAGCGGACTGTTTTTCGGGGAGAAGAAGCCTTAGCGGGGCGAAGAGGGGGCTTAATAAGGCGATGCGTCGGTCTTCCAATAGCTTGGCCGGATCATGGAAGGAGATGCGGTTCTCTTTGAGCAGGATTCTTCTCTCGCTCAATGCGCCGTCTTTTCTGATGACCTGATAATCGCAGACATAGGTGATCCGCTTCGTTTTTGAGGGGTCCATGACAAAGTGGGGAATCATGGCGGCGATTCGCGGATATTCGCGCTCCTTCCCGACCAGGATAAGGTCATTTTCGATCTTCAGGTTGTTCCTCAGGCTGAAATGCGTGTCCCGAATCATCTCTTCGCAGATAAAATCCATGACGGCGTCGGACAGCCTCCGGCTATACTGGCCGGATTGAGCCAGAACCTGAGCGACGATGGCGGAGGGATAGGAGCTTGATTCGGGCCAAGGACTGGTTGGACGCGGGTCGGGTTTATAGCTCAAAGGCTCGAAGCGATAGGAGAGGACGAATCCCACGGCGGCGGGCTTTCCGTCAAGAAATACCGGTTCGAATGCCGATTGGAGCATGGCCTGGACGGCGGCATAGTCGAGGTAGGGATGAGCCGGTTGATCAACCCCTACGGCGCGGACCTTTCCGCTATGGTCGATTTGGATGAAGAGACGGACAACTCCTCCGATGCCGCGTTTCCGCAGCGCTTCGGGATAAGTCGGGCGGACGAGGCGTTCGGCCGCAGGCGCCGGAACGATTTGTATTTTGGAGGACGTCTGTGCCGCTGCCCCCTTCTCGGTCGACGGGGGGGTCTGGACGACGACGACGGCGTAGTAGGCTTGCCCAGCTCGCTTCGCGGTTAAAATCGTGGGCTCGTTTCTGTTCAAGAGGACGTCTCGATCAAACAAGGCGTCCGGCGCGGCGCGAGTCGTCCCGCTCGATATCGTCAGTCGGAGAGGAATCCGCCCATCGGCAAGCGGCTTTGGATAGAGGCCGAGCTTATAGAAGGTCTTCTCTCCCGCGATGAGATCGCTCCATTGGGTGGATCTCTGGCCGCTCCAGGGCTTTTCGATAAAGAAAAGAGTGTCGACGGCATCGAGAGTCTGGATGTCCATAAGACATTCGTTCGCCGCGGAAGCGAACGCGCTCAAGGATCCCGGGACAGCTCTGCGGAGGGACCCGATTTCGGGGCGGGATGCCGATGTCAAGACCTCAACCTGCTCCGGCACGGACTCGCCCGCCTCTGATTTGAGAAGAACGACTCGTATGAGGAGCCCGTCCCCTGGTTGATTCGGAAACAACGCGGGAACTGCGATCAATCCTGTTAATAATGCCCCCCACAGGAGATTTCGCATGATCACCTGCCTCCCCCTCCTATCATACGATTTCTTTGGAGGATATTGAACCGATATCCAATAGGATTCGATCTCATGAACCGAAGCCGCGCCATCCTTGACAGTCCTGGGCGACATCCTCTATCCTTGGCTCTATGAGCCCGGGGGATCTCTTCCGTCGGTTGGGTCGGGCCGATCCCGTGCCGTGGATCCTCTCCTCGGACGATGCGCAGGCGCGCCGCTTGGCCTTGGCCTTTCTCCCTATCGATGGACCGAAAGGTCGCCCTGCTGCGCGCAAGGCCGCCCTGGCCGCCGCGACCGAGGATGTCCGCTCCCATCCGGCCACCCGGCGGCTGCTGGCGATGCTGCCCAAGGCCGGGAACGAACCCGCCCGCGTCAGCGGCCATGACAAGCCCGAGCTTGTCACCAACCTCCTCGACCTTCTGGCCGAGCTTGGGCTGAAGGCAGGAACCGAACCCCGCATAGCCCGACTTTTGGATCAGCTGCTCTCCCACTCCGACGCCGACGGCCGCTTCCAGGCTTTCGGTGCCCAGAGATCCGGACCGGCCATCTGGGGCTGCGTGCCTTGCGACACGCACGCGATCGTCGAAGCGGCCGGACAGCACGGCTGGGCGGATGATCCCCGCGTGCGCCGGGCTCTCGCGGCGGCGGAGTCGGATATCGTCGAGACCGACCTCGGCCCGGCTTGGGGTTGCCGCCCGGACCCCGGCACGGGGTTCCGCGGCCCCGGCCGCAAGGGCGAGCCTTGCCCGCAGACGACCTTGGAAGCGCTCCGCGCCTTCTCCTGGCTGCCGGTCCGGGAGCGCCCCAAGAGGCTGGCCGCCGTTGTTCACACGGTTCTCGAGATCTGGCGGCANNCAGCGCGGCGCTCGCAAGCCCTATATGTTCGGCCACGGGCGGCAATTCAAGGTCGTCAAGTGGCCGCCGACATGGTATGAAGCCTATGAGATCGTTGACGTCCTCGGCCGCCTGCCTGAAACATGGCGCGGCTCGGCCGCGGACCGCCGCTCCCTAGCTGAGATTGCCGCCTGTCTCCTGGCCTACAACGTCGCCGAGGACGGCACCGTGACGCCCCAGTCGGTCTTTCAGGGCTGGGAATGGCTCTCGATCGGTCAGAAGAAGCAGCCGTCGCCGCTGGCGACCGCGATGGTTTGGGCGCGCCTTGTTGCCATCGAAGAGCTGGCCGCGGAGATCTCCGCGGTCGATGTCTTGGCTCTGTCCAGCTCCAAGGGCGGGACGGGGAGGGTCTTGCCGCCCCGGATCGTCCAGGCTTCCGGGCTCAGACCGCGTCAGGATTGAAAGCCCGGCACTTCCCGTAATCGATGACGGCCAGGGCCCAGACGTCCGGATTGGCTTGGCAGAAGGCCTCGACCTCCTCCGTGCCCATGACCATGAAGGCCGTGGACAGAGCATCGGAGATGGAAGCCAAGGGATGGACGGCCCAGGCGGCCACATGTCCGCGGGCGGGCTTGCCGGTCCGCGGGTCCAGGATATGCTGTCCCTTGACCTCGGTGCCCGATCCGCTCAGGGCCCGGTCCTCCAGGACGATTTCCCGCGGCACGCCCAGGCAGGGCCAGCCGCCGCCGACGCCGACGGGCCAGCCCGGCTTGTCGTCCCCCCGATCCGGAGCGGTGCCGGCCGCCAAGGCCGTGCTGGTGCCGCCGTGCAGGAGGACATTTCCCACGTCCCAATCGGAAAGCACCTCCAAGGCCTGGTCCAGGGCGAAGCCCTTGCCGATGGCGCCCAGATCGAGCTCCAGGAGAAGCGGTCCGTCCTCGCCGTCGAGGCGCTGGAACCTGTACCCATCCGAGGTTTCCTCGAGGGAAAAGGCCGGCGGTGGCGGCTCCGGCTTCCCATCCTCGCCGACCTCCGCCTCATCCCGGTTCTCCCAAGCCCGGCGATTGGCGTCGAAGGCGCCGCCGGTCTCTTCCCGGATCTGCTCGGCCTGGGTCAGGCACTCGAACGTCTCGACGCCGATGGGCAGGGACTGGGCCGGCTTGAGGCGGTTGATGCGGGCGATCTCGCTGCGGATGTCGAAACGGCTGAAGAGGCCCTCCAGCCGGTCGATCTCGGCGAAGGCGGCCCGGGCCGCCTGCCCGGCGTAGGTCGGGTCGTCCGAGGCGATGACGGCCTCGAAGAACGTGCCCATGGCGTTGTGGGCGAAGCGGCGGGCTTCGATCTTCGGCATCACTTCGCTTTGGCGGGGATGAGCTTCGCGTCGGCGAAGACGATCATCGCCAGGGCCGAGACGAGTGCGGAGTAGCGGTGGATCTCCAGCAGCGGACCTTGAGCGTCCGCCGGCAGGATCGGCAGCATGGAGAAGAGGGCCGACAGGATGATGACGAGGCCGGCCGTGGCCTGGGTCCAGAAGAGGATCTTGGCGACCAGGGCGGCCGGCAGGCTCTTGAAGACCGGACAGGCGAAAGATCCGAGATCGTCTTTTTTCCCCCCGTCGAAGGCGTAGTCGCGGGCCCGCCAGAGAAGGATGAAGGCCAGGCCGAAGGCGAACACTGCGCCCAGGGCGACGTGGGCCACCAGCGGGAAGCCGAACATGCCGCGGGGCACGAACACGCCGTAGAAGAAGCCCGAGGCGGCCAGGTAGAGGAAGCTGAGCCCGATGGCCAGGAAGATCCAGCGCATCCATCCGGGGTAGTACCGGGCCGTCCAGTTGAGGAACCACTTCCACAGCTTCGCGACGCCCTCGAGGCTGAAGAGGCGGCTGAGCCGGGCGGTCAGCCAGGACGGATAGGAGGGCCTCCTGATCCTGTGGGCGACGGTCCAGTTTGCCGGGTCCGTCTGGGCCCGGTAGCGGGTGTAGGTCCTCTGGAAAGCCGCGCCGGCCAGCGTGACGACGGTCAAGACGGCGAACAGCATGGCTATCTCCGCTTTTCGATCAGGCCGGCCGCCCGGCCGATCAGGGTCAGGAAAAGGACGGCCAGGATCGCGGCGATGACGACGGCCGCCACGGCCAAGGCGATCTTAAAATAGGGCCGGCCGAGGAAAGTCAGGCCGAACAGCCTGTGGAACGGCTGGGTCATGCCCATGAAGGAGACCGCCGAGCGGGTCTTGGCCCGGTCCGTCAGCAGGGGACCGGAGGGGGTCGTCTTGGCGAAGAAGAAGTCCGAGCCGACGCTGTGGCAGTCGGTGCACCCGTCCACGCCCAGGGCTTGCCGGGCCGGCCGGACGTTGTGGGCGAAGGGCCAGGTGACCGGGTCCGCCGCGACATGGTTCTCGGCCGTCAGGACGCCCTTCTCGCCGATGCGGAAAAGCCGGCCCGAGGCGATGTAGACATACTCGCCTTGGCTCCCGGGCGAAGCCTTGGCCCGGTTGGCCAGGGCCCTGAGGACCGCCTCGACTTGGGCCTCCGTCAGCGTCTGTTCCGTCCCGTTCAGGGCCGCGATGGCCCGGGCCTTGGGCTCGGCCAGCAGCGGCACCCGGGCCTGGTCCTTGATCCAGAAGAGGACGTGCGAGGCCGCCGGGGGATCCTTGACCTCGGTCTTGTCGAAGGCGCCGTCGACGAGCTTGTAGATGATGTTCTTGTAGGCCCAGGCGGGCTGGCCCGGGGCGCCCGGCATGGCCGCCAGAGCCGCCAGGACATTCTGGATCCTGGTCTCCGGCTCGATGGAAGCTTCGGCGTCGGCCGGATCGAATTCTGCTGCCAGGGGTACGAGGACTCCGTCCTTGAGCACGGCCCATTGCGGAGTGAGGGAGCCCTCGGTGGCGGGAGCTTCGGCGACCCGGCTCAGGCCCGCGTCGGGATTGACCTCGAAGGCCCGTCCGTCGAGGGCCAGGACGGGCGTGCCGCCGATCTCGGGGACGCCGGCCAGGGCGTTGAGGACGGCCACGGCCTGGTTCTCGGGAAAGAGGATGTCGCCCGCCGCCGCGGCCACCTCGGTCGGCTGGACCGGCTTCAGGGCTTCCCCGTCCCGGCTGGCCCAGTAGGCGGGCCACATGATCCGGCGCGGGACCAGCTTCTTGTCCTCGCCGCGGACGTAGATCGGCTCCTGGATGGCCGGCAGGTCGGTGGACCAGTCGGCGACGCCGAAGATGCCCAGCCGGTTGGCCTTGGCCGTCCGGACCCCCACCGTTGTCTTGGCCGGCATGGGGCCGGTGTGGCAAACGGTGCAGGCCAGCCGGTCGAAATGAACCACCGGCAGACCCTTGTGGACGGGCCGCGGCGCGCCGAGGCGGCCGGGGACGGCGTCTTTCTTTTTATCGCCCGCCTCGCCGCCCAGGTGGCAGCCGCGGCAGGTGAAGTCCCCGCCCGAGGCGGCCGGATTGTCCCGGCCCTCGCCCTCGTAGCCGCGGACCATGCCGTGGCCGACGTCGTTGCGATGACAGTCGACGCATGGGAGGCCGGCGGCCGTGTGGACATCGTCCTCGAAATCCCGCTTGGCCATGCCCTTGGGCGCGGCCGAATGGCAGGCCAGGCAGTTCGAGTCGGGCGGCTTGGTGGGAAGGCTCAGGAGGGCCTTGTGCTTGCTGTCGAAGAGCGTCCGGTCGTACTTGACGGCCGGGGCCACGGCCCATTCGGAATCGTCGGGATTGGGGCCGTCGAAGAGATCCCAGGTGCCCTTGAGGCGGGAGGCCATGCCGATCACTTCGCCCAGGCCGGAGGCGGCCGTGGCAGCCCAGCGGAAGTTTTCCCGCAGGACCTGCCTGGCCCATTCGCTGAAGTCCTGCTTGGGCGAGGCGTTGTGGCAGCCGAGGCAGTTGATCTCCAGGCGGCCCGAGACGGTCCATCGCGATTCGGGAGCCTGCTCATCCGCGGCCGGCTCGGCCGGTCCACCGCCGGGCAAGTGGCGGGCGAAGAGCTGGGTGAACTCCCAGCCCGTCAGCCCCAGGTCCTGCGGCTTGAACAGTCCCGGCCAGGTCCGGTAGGACAGGGGGATCTGAGTGCCCGTCCTTTCGTCCAGCCAAATCCAGGGCTCGCCCGCCCGGCCGGCCGGTCCGCCGGCTGCCGCGTTGAAGTGCCAGCCGCCCTTGATGGTGTCGTAATCGTGGCAGGGGGCGCAGGTGAAGCGGGCCGAGAAGGGCAGGGGATTCGTCCCGGTCGGCACGATGGGCTGGTCCATCTCGTCCTTGAGAGGGATCTTGTGGACCGGCGAGACGCGGCTTCCGCCCCACCGGGCCGGGTCGTTGGAGGCGGCCGCGACGACGGCGCCGGCGACGGCCAGGGCCGTCAGGACGCCGGCCAGGCCGGGCC
>DFYJ01000094.1 GCA_002383325.1 Candidatus Aminicenantes bacterium UBA4085 | reverse complement strand
GGCGGGCGTGGAAGCGCTGAAGGAATTGTAAGCGCCGGGAACACCCCGACCGCGGCGTCCATGGGCACACCCATGAACCGCCCTGTCCTCGCCATGACAGCGCCTCGCCCGTCATCGCAAGGGCGGGCGTGGAAACCCTCAAGGAATTGTAAACGCCGGGATTATCCCAAAATAGGATCTTCTCCCATCTCCAGGGAGTCTGGGCAGTTCGGGGTGTCGGCCGACGGCGAAATAGCAAGGGCGACGCCTTTTTCCACAACTCTCCGAGGGTACCCAACGGGCGCCGAGGGATGTTTGAGCACGTAACGATTGTCAGGAATAGCTATGGAGTGGGAGGACAGAATGGCCAGATGGATTAGGCATGCGGAGTTCCGCAGGCGCCGAGGAGAGCTGTGGGAAAAGGCGAATTGAGCCCGAAGCCGCCGGGACGACACCCCGAACTGACCTCCCGGAGATGGGAGAAGGTCCCCAATAAAGAGCCTCTCAGGTCCCCGACACGCCGGCCCGCGGGCCGCGGATAAACGAGCCGTTCAGCGACACCAGGTCTTTTTCGAAGTCCGCCGCCGTCGAGATCGTATACAGCCCGGATTCGGGCGTGGCCGGAGCGTACGTAAAGCCCTCGAGGACGCCGCCCCGTCCGTAGGACGCTACGAGGAAGTCGTCAGGCCCCGAGTCCGTCAGGCCGTAATTGCCGTCCACCGCCGTTCCGCCATAGACCTTGAAGTTGTTGCCCCATTGGTCCTGCAGGGGGAGCACTTTGAGGTACATCGGCGACAGAGCGCTCTTCAACGCGGCCCCGATATCGCCGCTGTTGGCCGGCGAGACGGACTTGTCGCCGATGTAGTTGACCAGGGTCGTGGCAATGGTGGTGATATCCTTCTGCGTGCCCCGGATCTTGGCCTTCTGCATCGCCGACATGGCGTTGGGCACCAACAGCGCCGCCAGGATGCCGATGATGGCCACGACGATCAGCAGCTCGATCAGGGTGAAACCGTCTTCGCGCTCGAGCATGTCACGCTCCTCGTCGCGGTCGCCCGCGACCTGAATTAGCCCGATGGGATTATTGCAATTCGCGTGCCAAGGCCCGGACGATTTATCTTGTTGATATCATTGCCTTTTCTTCATGACGCCGGAGCGGGAGGCAGACAATTAACGTCATCTCGCTTTAAAAACGCCGTAATTTGTCACTCCGCGCGACGGAGCCGGGAGGAGTACCCGGCCTCAGGCCAGCGCATCCTCGATGTCGCCCACCAAGGCGTGGATGATCACCAGATGGACTTCCTGGATGCGGGGGGTTTCCATGGACGGCACATCCAGCAGGATATCGGCCAGTCCCAGAACCGCGCCGCCGCCCCGTCCCGTCAGGGCGACCGAGAACAGACCCTTTCCGCGGCCCGTTTCGAGAGCCCGCAGGATGTTGGGCGAATTCCCGCTCGTCGTCAGGGCCAGCAGGACATCGCCCCGATCGCCCAGGGCTTCAATTTGACGACTGAAGACGGCCTCGTAGGAGACGTCGTTGCCGATCGAGGTCAGGACGGAAGTGTCGGTGGACAGGGCCAGGGCCCTCAAGGCCGGGCGCGGCCGGGAGAACTTGTTGACCAGCTCGGCCGCGAAATGTTGGGCCTCGGCCGCGCTGCCGCCGTTGCCCAGGGCCAGGATCTTCCGGCCGCCGCGCAAGGCAGCGGCACAAGCCTCGACCGCGCCGCGGTAGGCCTGCGCCCGCGAAGCGAAGAAATCATCCGTCAACCGCCCCAGCTCCGAGCCGATCGTGTGTCCGCTCATATCCGTTCTCCTTTCAGGTCCCAGGCGATGACGCTCCGGACGCGCTCCGCGAATTCGGGCATGGCCGCCTCATCCAATCCCGATGTTTCCACGGCCGGATGGAAGACAATCCGGATGCGGCCGCGGCGGGGGATCCGCCTGCCACGCGGCATCAGCTGATAAGCCCCGTCGATCGTCACCGGCACGATCGGGGCCCGGGCGGCGGCGGCCAGAAAGAACCCGCCGCGGCGGAAGCCCTGCAGCCGGCCGTCCCGGCTGCGGGTCCCTTCCGGGAAGATGAGGAAGGAGTAGTCTCTCTCCCTCATCAGCCGGGCCGCCCTGGCGATGCTGGTCCGCCCGCCGTTCTCTCCCCGCCGGTCGACCGGGACGAAGCCCGTGTACCGCATGGCCCAGCCCAGGATCGGAATTCGGAAGAGCGACTTCTTGAGGATGATCCGGGGCGCCACGGGGATGAGAAGAAAGAGGATCGGCCCGTCGAGCATGCTCCCGTGATTGGCCATGAATATGGAAGAGCGGCTCCGGTCGACGCCGGCCAGGCCCTCGATATCGATGCGGAGGCCAAGGATCGCCAGGGTCAGCCGGATGACCGCCTGGGCGAAGGTGAGGAGGGGCATCCGCCGGCCCAGCAGGGCGCAGACTATCAGGAGAGGCAGCATCGCCAGGAGCGATAAGATCAGAATCGGGATGAGGACGACCGTCCTGACGATCATGCGCTTGATTATAACAAAGAAAAAGGGCCGGGTCTTGCGACCCGGCCCTTGCCGGTTGCGTATCTCTCAAGCTGCTCGATCATCAGGTTCCGGAAACGCCGGCCCGGGGACCGCGGATGAACGACCCGTTCAGCGAGATCAGGTCCTTCTCGAAGTCCGCCGTCGTCGAGATCGTATACAGACCCGACTCCGGGGTGGCCGCCGTGTAGGTGAAGCTCTCCAGCGCGCCGCCGCGGCCGTAGGAGGACACCAGGAAGTCGTCCGCCGCCGAGCCCGAAAGCCCGTAGTTCCCGTCCACCGCCGTGCCCGTGTAGATCTTGAAGTTCGTCCCCCACTGGTCCTTGGTCGGGAGAACCTTGATGTACATCGGCGACAGGGCGCTCTTCAGCGTGGTGCTGATGTCGCCGCTGTTGGCCGGGGGCGTGGCCTTGTCGGTCACGTAGTCCGTGATGGTGGTGGCCATCGTCGAGATGTCCTTCTGGGTCCCGCGGACCTTGGCCTTCTGCAGGGCCGTCATGGCGTTGGGCACCAACAGCGCGGCCAGGATGCCGATGATCGCGACGACGATCAGCAGCTCGATCAGGGTGAAGCCTTTCTGCTTCTTCATGGTTGAACCTCCTTGAGTTCTTTCTAGTCTCTCTTCCGATCTCTCGTCGAGGACACCTATTCTATTGCATATCGCGTGCCAACAATTGAATAATTTTAAGTGTATGATAATAAACACATTAACAGTATCATCCAAGGCAAGAGACGCCCGTTGCGACAATTTTTGTTGGTAATAGTGACGATATTTGTCACTAAGTCGCGTGGAAATGGTTCGGGGAGCCGATCAGGGCATGCGCTCGCGCCGGTCGGGCGAGTCGGGCTTTTTGAAGGACTCAATGCCGTGCTTGTCGAGAAGGTAGCGCAATGAGCGGTAACCGATCCCAAGCAGGGCGGCGGTCTTCTTGAGGTTTCCCCCGGCCGCCGTCCCGGCTTCCTGGATGTACCGCTTGGCCACCTGGTCGAGATGCTCCTCCAGGTTGAATCCCGGGCGCAGGGCCACGGCGGTCTCCGGCTTGAGGTGGGAGCCCAGGATGTCGGCCGGCAGGCTGGCCAGGGTCACCGTCTCCCGCTCTTCGACGGCCACCAGCCGCTCAATCAGGTTTTCCAGCTCGCGGACGTTGCCCGGCCAGGGGTAGGTCTCCAGGAAGCCGACGACTTCCGGCACCAAGCGCTTCATCTTGCGGCCCATCTTCTGGCAGTGCTTCTGGAGGAAGTGGGACACCAGGAGGGGGATGTCCTCGGGCCGCTTGCGCAGCGGCGGCATCTCGAAGGAGACGACGTTGAGCCGGTAGAAGAGCTCCTCGCGGAACTTGCCTTCCTCGATGCGTTTCTTAAGGTCCTGGTTGGTGGCGGCGATGATCCGGACGTCGACGGGGATCTCATCGTTGCCGCCGACCCGGCGGACCTTCCGCTCCTGGAGCACCCGGAACAGCTTGACTTGGGTCCAAGGCGACATCTCGCCGACCTCGTCGAGGAAAATGGTCCCCTGGTCGGCCGTCTCGAACATGCCCTTCTTGTCGGAGATCGCCCCGGTGAAGCTGCCCTTGGTGTGGCCGAACAGCTCGCTTTCGAGGAGGTTCTCGGGCAAGGCCGCGCAGTTGATGGAGACAAACGAGTGATCCTTGCGCCGGCTGTGGGCGTGGACGGCCCGGGCGGCCATCTCCTTACCCGTCCCGCTCTCGCCGGTGACCAGCACGGTCGAGTCGGTCGAGGCCACCCGCTCGATGAGGTGGAAGACCTCCTGCATGGCCTTGCTCCTGCCGATCATGTTCTCGAAGCGGGACTGGTCCTGGAAGGTCCGCTTGAGCAGGAGGTTCTCTTCGCGCAGGCGCTTCTGCTCCAGGCCATGGGTCACCAGGATTTTCAGCTCCTCGATGTCGAAGGGCTTGGTCACATAGTCCAGGGCGCCTTCCTTGAGAGCCTCAACGGCCTGCTTGACGCTGCCGAAGGCGGTGATGACGATGATGGGCACGGTCGGCTTCTGGATCCGGACGGTCTTGAGGAAGGTCATCCCGTCCAGCTGGGGCATCTTGACGTCGGTGATGACCAGATCGATGTCGCCTCCGTCCAACGTCTCGTAGGCCTTGGACGTGCCGGGATTGGTCAGGACGCGGTAGCCTTCCTTGCGCAGGACGACACCCAGCAGATCCAGAATGCTCTTCTCGTCGTCGACGATCAGCAGAGTGTCCATGGCGTCAAGTCTCCTTCGGCCGGCCCGGCGCCGAGCGCTCAGGGAAGGTCAGGATGAACTCCGTGCCCCGGCCGGTCTCGGACCGGGCCTCGATCCGGCCTTCGAAGTCGTCGATGATCCGGCGGACCACGGTCAGGCCCAGGCCCCGTCCCCCCTCGAAGGCCGAAAAGAACGGCTCAAAGATACGGGCTAGCTCTTCCGAGCTCATGCCCCGGCCTGTGTCGGCAAGCCGCAGCACCCGGACGCCGCCCGGACCGGCGTCGAGATCGATGCGCAGGCGCCCCCCGTCCGGCATGGCTTGGATGGCGTTGCGGGTCAGGTTCCAAATGATCTGCTTGAACTGGGACTGGCTGCCGTAGAGGTCCAGCGGCGATGTCTCGAAGATGCCTTCCACGACGATCCGATCCGGCAGCTCTCCCCCCGCCCGCAGCAGGGTCAGCGTCTCCCGGACGGCCGCGGCTAGGGAGAACCGCTGGAAATCCTGGACCCCCGGAGAGGCCAGGCTGAGATACTGCTCGATCGTCTGGGAAACCCGCTTGGACTCCCGGACGATGATATCCATGAGCTGGCCCTGCTCGCCCGTCAGGCTCAGGTCGGTTCTCAGGAACTGGACCGCCCCCGAAATGGCCGCCAGGGGATTGCGGATTTCGTGGGCGATCATGGCCGACATCTTGCCGGCCTCGGCCAGGCGCTCGCGGACGGCCAGCTCGCGCTCGGCCCGATCCAGGGCGGCCTGGGCCCGGCGCATCCCTCGCCCGTAGTGCTGGGACAGGAAGGCGATGGCGAAGAACAGCGCCCAGGCCAGGAAGATGGTGTAGAAGGTCAGGCCGGCCGAGGTCTCCCGGACCTGGTCGGCCCGGTAGTAGGGGATCAGTCCGTAGAACATGCTGTCGGCCATGAAGCCCAGGAGAATGGCTGAGAGTGAGGCCGCCAGGTAGGCGGACCGGCCCGGCAGAACCGTGCCGGCGGCCAGGATGGGGAAAGCGTACAGGACGTAGAGGTGCCCTCCCAGCCCCCCGGTGATGTAGACCAGGACGGTGATGAACAGGATGTCGAAGAGCACCTGGGCGTAGGCCTGGGCCGCGTAGAGGCGGCTCCGGGAGTAGAACAGGACGAAGACCAGGCTGGCGGCATAGGCGGACAGAATGACGACGTAGAACGTCCCCAACGGAAGGAAGACCGCGGTCGAGAGCTGGACGATGACGGCCGCCGCCAACAGAGTGGTGACGATGACCAGGCGGAAGATGATCAGGTTGAGGATGTGCCGCTTGACCGTCGTCATTGGATCTGAGCCATCAGGCTGAAGATCGGCAGATACATGGACAGAATCAATCCGCCGACGATGCCTCCGACGAAGATCATCATGACCGGTTCCAGCAGGGACATCATGGCCGCCACGGAGGCCGAAACCTCGTCGTCGTAGAAGTCGGCCAGCTTGCCCAGCATCTGGTCCAGGGTGCCGGTTTCCTCGCCGACCTTGACCATTTGGGTCATCATGAACGGGAAGCGGCCGGTCGACTGGAAAGCCTCGGTCAGGCTGCGCCCCTCGGCCACCTGGCGCCGGGCGTCCATGACGGCCTTCTCCAGAACGACGTTGCCGGCCGTGGAGGATGTGATCTTCAGGCACTCCAGCATGGACACGCCGCCGGCCAGAAGGGTGCTCAGGGTCCGGGTGACCCGCGAGATGCCGACCTTGGTCAGCAGCTTGCCGATAGCCGGCACGCGCAGCATGAACCGGTCCACGCTCCAGCGGCCCGGCCCGGTCCGGCGATAGGCCCGGAAGAGGAAGATCCCGGCCACGAGCCCCAGGACCATGTACACGATGTAGCTCTGAATGAACCCGGACAGGGCCACAACCGCCTTGGTGATGCCGGGCAGCTCGGCTCCCAGCTCGCTGAAGATCCCCGAGAAGACCGGGATGACCTTCCACAGCAGGAAGACGGCCACGATGAGGGCGAAGGAGATGATGGCCACGGGATAGATCATGGCCTGTTTGACCTGGCCGCGCAGCTTGACCGTCTTCTCGATGTAGTCGGCCAACCGCTTGAGCATGATGTCGAGCGCGCCGCTCTGCTCGCCCGAGGCCACCAAGTTGCAGAACAGGTCGTCGAAGACTTTCGGAAATCTGCGCTTGGCCTGGTTCAGGCTGGTCCCCGCCTCGACGTCCTCGCCGACCGAGGTGATGACCTTCTTGAAGTACTTATTGCGGGTCTGCTCGGCCAGGATGCGGAGGCTTTGGATGATGGGCAGCTCGGCGTCGATCAGGACGGCCAGCTGGCGGCTGTAGATGGCCAGCTCCTTGGCCTTGACCTTCTCGCCCAGGCGGCCGATCTTCAACCCCCCGCGCACAGGGGCGATCGAGGCCACCTGGATCTGCTCGCGCTGCAGGACGCGGGACAGATCCTCGGTTGAGTCGGCCGTCCGCTCGCCCTGGACGGCGTCGCCGTAGCGGTTCTTGCCTTTCCAGAGGTATGTGGGCATGAGTCGTCCTTTCCGCCGCGGCTACCGCTTCGACCCGGAAGCGCCGGCGTAGCCCGCCGTGCGCGCCTCCCGGCGCTGCAGGATGTCGGTCAGCTCCTCGGGATTCGAGGTCACGGCCAGGGCCGTTTCCCGGGTGATGATCCTCTGGGCCGCGAGGTCGGCCAGCGACTGGTTGAAAGTCTGCATGCCCGACTTCTCCTGGGCCAGCTGCATCTGCCCGTAGATCATGTGGATCTTGTTCTCGCGGATGAGGTTCCGGATGGCCGGGTTGGGGATGAGGATCTCCATGGCCAGGGCCCGGCCTTTGCCGTCGGCCCGCGGCAGGAGGGCCTGGGTCAGGACCGCCTCCAGGGACATCGACAGCATGATCCGGGCCTGGGTCTGGTACTGGGGCGGGAAGATGTCGATGATCCGGGAGATCGTCTCGGCGGCCGAATTGGTGTGCAGGGTGGAGAACGTCAGGTGGCCCGTCTCGGCCACCCGCAGGGTGGCCTCCACGGTCTCGATGTCGCGCATCTCCCCGACCAGGACCACATCCGGATCCTCGCGCAGGACCGAGCGCAAGGCGTTGGGGTAGGACAGCGTGTCGACGAACAGCTCCCGCTGGTTGACCAGGGCCGCCTTGGGGGTGAAGTAGTACTCGATGGGGTCCTCGATGGTCACGATGTGGAGAGCCCGCTCGGTGTTGATGTGGTCGATCATGCAGGCCAGGGTGGTGGACTTGCCGCAGCCGGTCGGACCGGTGACCAGGATCAGTCCCCGCGGCAGGCTGCACAGCTGGGCCACTCGGGCCGGGATGCCCAGCTTCTGGAAGCTCCACATCGAGGGCAGGAAGCGGCGGATGGCCGCCCCAACCGCGCCCTTCTGCATGAAGACGTTGGCCCGGAAGCGGCCCATATCCTTGACCCCGAAGGAGAAGTCCAGCTCCAGTCTCTCCTCGAACTGCTTCTTCTGCTTGTCCGTCAGCAGGCTGTAGATCAGGGACTTGGTCTCGGCCGGGTTCAAGGCCGGGTAATCCAGCGATCGCAAGCCGCCGTTGACCCGAACCCTCGGCGGGACGTAGGTGGCGATGTGGAGGTCCGAGGCGTCCAGATCGACCGTCTTCTGCAGCAGCTCCTGGATGGACAGGGTCATGGGGCGCTCCTAATCCTTGATCGTCTCGCGGATCACCTCTTCGATCGAGGTGATGCCGGCCTTGATCTTGATCAGGCCGCTGCGCCGCAGGGTGATCATCCCCTGCTCGATAGCCTTGCGCTTGATGTCCTTGGACTGGCCCCGCTGCAGGATGAGGTCCTTGACGGCCGGAGTGACCTCCAAAACCTCGAACAGGGCGGTCCGGCCTTTGTAGCCGGTGTTGTTGCAGAGCTCGCAGCCGCGGCCCTGGACGACCTGGACGGAGCCGGCCTCCTCGGCCGAGAAGCCGAGATCGGTCAGGACCCTGGCCGGCATCTTCTGGGGCACGCCGCAGCGCGAGCAGACCTTGCGCACCAGGCGCTGGGCCACGATCAGGACGACGGAGTCGGCGATCAGGAACGGCTCCACGTTCATGTTCAGCAGCCGGTGGACGGTCGAGGAGGCGTCGTTGGTGTGGACGGTGGAGAAGACCAGGTGGCCGGTCAGGGCGGCCTTGATGGCCGTGTCCACGGTCTCGCTGTCGCGCATCTCGCCGACCAGCATGATGTCGGGGTCCTGGCGGAGAAAGGCCCGCAGGGCGGCGCCGAACGTCAGATCGATCTCGTCCCGGATGTTGACCTGGTTGATGCCCGGCATGTAGAACTCGACCGGGTCCTCGGCCGTCATGATGTTCTTCTCCATGGCGTTGAGCGTGGAGATGGCCGAGTAGAGAGTGTTGGTTTTGCCGCTGCCGGTCGGGCCGGTGACCAGGACGATGCCCCACGGCCGGGTGATGGCCTTGCGGAAGAGCTCCAGCGACTCGGCTTCGAAGCCCAGCTTGGTCAGATCGATCTGGAGGTTCTCCCGGTCAAGCAGCCGGGCCACGATCTTCTCGCCGAAGATGGTCGGCAGGGACGAGACGCGCATGTCCACGTCCTTGCGGCCCTTCTCCAGCTTGACCCGCATCTTCAGCCGGCCGTCCTGGGGCAGGCGCTTCTCGGCGATGTTCATGTTGGCCACGATCTTGACCCGCGACAAGACCGGGTTCTTGTACTTCATCGGCAGGTTCATCGTCTCGTAAAGGATGCCGTCGATGCGGTAGCGGATGCGGAAGGACTTCTCGTAGGGTTCGAAGTGGACGTCGGAGGCGCCCTTCTTGATGGCCTCGACGAAGATGGAATTGACCAGGGTGATGATGGGGGCCTCGTCCGCGGGCGGACCGGACTCGTCCTGGACGTCGAAGTCCTCTTTGGCCTCCTCGATGATGCTGATCTTGGAATCGTCGGCCAGGGCGATGTCCTCGACCGAGGACTTGGGGCGGACGGCGTGGGAGACGCCGTAATACTTGTTGATGGCGTTGCTGATGCCCGACTCCGAGGCGATGACCGGCTGGATGCTCAGCCCGGTGCGGAAGCGGACGTCCTCGATGACGTCCAGATCGGTCGGATCGACCATGGCCAAGGTCAGAAACGACCGGATGCGGTGGATGGGCATGATCATGTATTTCTTGGCCGCATCCACCGCGACCAGGCTGATGACGTCGGGATAGACATCGAACTGGTCGAGATCGATGTAAGGATAGCCGAGCTGGCGGCTGAGGCCCTGGGCCATCTCCTCGGCCGAGGTCAGCCCCAGGGCGATGATGGAGCTGGCCAGGGAGACTTCATGCTTGCGCTGAAATTCCTGGGCCGACCGCAGCTGGTCGGGACTCAGTATCTTCTCCCGAACGAGAATGTCACCCAGAGTGGATCCCATATCTATCTCTTTATGGACAAATTAACCGATATTGACATTTTTTGTCAACAATTTTTGTCACTTCTTCCACCCAAACCCCATGAAAGAAGACGCTCGGGAAGGAGGATTTTCTCTCTGGCCGGGCGGGGACTGAAGGAATGGAGCTTGCGCTTTTCACGCGGGGATTGTCGTCCCGGGGGGGCTTTCCGGTCAATCACCGGGGCGGAGCATTGCCCCGGTGAATTTTTCTCACCCCGCCTCACCCCCAGGGGGGAGGGGGACCGTAAGATGCGCACAGGAACTCCCTCAAGGGAGTCCCGCCAGGCTTGCTTGCGCCTGAGCCCTCACCAAAGCCGCCGCCATCTTGTCCCCTCGCGGCCAGCCACGGCCGCTGACATAAGAGAATATAGGCTTAGTTGAAAAATATTCAATCATTTAAAGGCTTTTGTCGCAACTTGTCGCATTTTGTCGCATCGACCCGGGCCGCTTCTGACGTCGGCTTGAATCTGGCCCCACTTTCGAGGAAAATACATCCTCATCGCGGGAGATCGGGTGTCAAGCCAAAACGATCAAGAAAGTCGTTTAGCGTCCTGGAAGGAGATCGCCGCCTTCCTTGGAGTGGACGAGCGGACCTGCCAGCGTTGGGAGAAGAAGTTCGGCTTGCCGGTCCAGCGGCTGGAGGATGCGGCCAAATCCCGGGTTTTCGCCAACCGGAGCGACCTGGAGCGTTGGCGCCGGTCGGCTTTCAAGAACGGCGCCGCGGGTGGGGGAGGAGCCTCTCCCCGCCCGCAGGCTGCGCCGGAGGACAACGGCCCCGAGAATCGCCTTCGCCGCCCGAAGGCCGGTCGGACCCGCGTTCTCATCGCGGCCCTGATTCTCGCCGCGGCCGCCGCGGCCGGCCTTTTATCCTTCGGACTCTCGGACCGACAACCGGCCGATTTCAGGATCGAAGCGCCTTTCTTCGTCGCCCTCAACAAGCATGGCCGCGAGCTGTGGCGCTTCGACACTCAGCTGGCCGATTTGGGCGAAGAGCCATTCACCCGGCGGGTCTTCCAGCGCCCCTATGTCGGAGATTCCGTGTTCGGCATCGTCCATCGCTCCCAACCCCTTCTGCTCATGGAAGACATCGACGGGGACGGCCGGAACGAGACGCTCTATGTCCCCGTCAGTCGAGAGGACAAGAAAGTCGGCCGAATCTTCAAATTCGACTTCAAGGGCCGCCTCGGCTGGGTCTTCGACGCCAACGCCGCCGTGACCGCGGGGGAGTCGTCTATCCTCCGGACTCGGTCCTCCAGGGGATCAGCACCGAGGACCTGGACGGCGACGGCCGGCCGGAGATCCTGGCCGTCAGCCATACCCGGATGAGCTCGCCGTGCCGGATCTTCATCCTCAACCTGGACGGCACCCTGCGGGCCGACTACTGGCATTTCGGCCAGATCGCCGACCTGGCGGTCAAGGATCTTGACGACGACGGATTGCCGGAGATCCTCTGCAGCGGCCAAGTCAACGGCGACGCCGAAAGGCCCTGCCTCTTCATTCTCGATCCCCGCCGTCTCGCCGGAGCCGCCCCGGCCTTGGGCCCCCGATCAGGCTTTGAGGGCATGCCGCCCGGGACGGAGCTCGTCGCGGTTCTGCTGCCGCTGACTCCCCTTGAGGCGCTGCACCAGCCGGGTGTTACGGCCCAGACTATCGACGTTCTGGAGAGCGGCCGGTGCCTGGTTACCGTCGACATTGACGGCCCGGTCTACGAGTTTGACCGCCAGGGGAGGCTGATCGCGGCGACTCTGGGACACGATTTCCAGCGCCAGTACAAGCAGGCCGTCCTGGACGGCCGCTTGGCCGTCCTTCCCGACTTCAACCGGTTGCGCTCGGAGTTGATGGCCGGCGTGCGCTACTACGACGGCAAATCGGGGCGATGGGTCGCCCACTGGGCCCGCTCCAACCCGCGCTAGAGATCCCCGCGGACAGCCGCGCCGGCGCCCGTCCAAAAGCTCCCCGCCGTCCTTCAGCTGGCCGTCTACGCCTTCCTCCTCTGCTTGACCATCCTGCTCGGAGCGGCCGGGTCGGCGGAATTCCTCTACTTCCGGTTCTAGGGAAAAGGCGCGCGCCTGGAGAGACTCGAACTCCCGACCCGCTGCTTAGAAGGCAGCTGCTCTATCCACCTGAGCTACAGGCGCGCATCGTCGGTCGCGGCGGGAAGGCCATCGGGGAGGACGGATTTGAACCGTCGACCTCTTGCTCCCAAGGCAAGCGCGCTGCCAGGCTGCGCCACTCCCCGTAAAAAAGCCCGTTTATCGTAACAGCGGGATAAGGGCGTGTCAATTTGGCAATTGACGGGCCATGAGGAGATCGCCCGAGCGGCAGGACCCGCCGAAGGGAGGCTCTAGCGCCGTCCCAATCCCTTTTCGAAGGCCGCCCGATCGAGCCGCACGACGATCGGCCGGCCGTGCGGGCAGACCGCGGGGTTGGATGTCCGGAAAAGCTCACGGACCAAGAACTCCATCTTCTCGCGCGGCAGGGGCTGGCCGGCCTTGACGGCGGTCTTGCAGGCCATGGTCGCCAGCAGCCGGGCCTTGCGGTCGCCGGCCTTGTCGGATCGGACATCCTCCAGCAGGGCCAGGAGCGCGATCAGAGCGTCCGCGGGCGCGAAGATGTCGGGGTACTCGCGCAGGGCGTAGCTTCGCCCGCCCATGGGCTCGACCCGGAAGCCCGACTCCTCGAGCAGGGACCTCCCGCTCTCCAGGGCCACGGCCTGCGAAGGCGAGGCCTCGAAGACCAGCGGGATAAGAGCGGTCTGGACCGGCCAGCTTCGGCGGCGGTCGATCTCGACATAGCGGTCGTAAAGGACCCGCTCATGGGCGTTGTGCTGGTCGACGACCAGGAGTCCTTCGGCATCAGCGGCAATGATATACGCGTCGGCGTATTGGCCCAGGACGCGAAGCTCCGGAGGCCCGTCGAGAATGTCGGACGCCGGGCCCTGGGAACTCCCGCCGCCCTCAGCGACCCGCAACGGCAAGCCCTCTCCGGGAAGAGACTCGCCCGGGATATAGGCGAGATCGACGGGCCCGGCAGGCCGCGACGCTTTATTCGTCCCCGATAGGACACCGGCCTCGGAAGTCCCCTCAAGGGCGGCGGCTTTGATTCCCCCAGCCTGGCGGCGGGCTTTATCCACAGCCCGCAGGACGAGCTGAAAGATCGGGCCCGAAGCGCGGAAGCGGACTTCCGACTTGGCTGGATGGACGTTGACGTCGACCTCGCCCGCCGGCACGGCCAGGAAGAGGAACGCCTCCGGGAAGCGGTCCTTCTCCAGCAGGCCGCGGTAGGCCTGGCTGAGGGCCGAGGAGAGAATCTTGTCGCGGACCGGGCGCTTGTTGACGAAGAAGAGCTGGTGGGCCCGATTCGTGCGGCCCGCGGGCGGCCGCGAGGCCAGCCCGGACAGCCGCATCCCGTCTTCGGTGAATTCCACCTCCATCAGAGCGTCCAGGGCGGCCCGCCCGTAGAGCTGGAAGATCCGCTCGCGCAGGCCTTCCACGGGCGGGCAGCTCAACACGCTGCGGGTCCCGTGCGCCGCCGACAGACGCAGCCTGGGATAGGCTAAGGCCACTCCGGTCAGGTACTTGACGATCTGTCCCAGCTCGGCCGTGTCGCCCTGCATGAACTTGCGCCGGGCCGGCAGGTTGAAGAAGAGATCCCGGACCTCGACCGAGGCGCCGCGCGGAAAGGCGATGGACGAGACGGCAGCCTCAGCCCCGCCTTCGATGTCGACCCGGGTCCCGGCCTCCTCCCCGCCCTCGGCTGTCTTCAGAGTCAACCGCGAGACGGCGGCGATGGAGGCTAAGGCCTCGCCCCGGAAGCCCAGGGTCGCGATGGAGGCCAGGTCGTCCTCGCCGGAGATCTTGCTTGTGGAATGGCGCTCGAAGCAGAGCAAGGCGTCGCGCCGGCCCATGCCGTGGCCGTCGTCGCGGACCAAGAGGAGGGACTTGCCCCCGTTGGCCAGCTCGACGGCGATCTCCGAGGCGCCGGCGTCGAGGGAGTTCTCGACCAGCTCCTTGACCACCGACACCGGCCGCTCGATGACCTCGCCGGCCGCGATCTTGCGGGCCACTTCCGGCGGAAGAACGTTGATACGGTTCATGGAAGCAGGACTCCCCGGGCTCTCTCAGCGCCGGCCGCAGTGATCCTCACCCTGACGGCCTGCCCCTTGGCCGGAGGGGGGCCCGCCGCCTCGACCTCGATGGCGTTCCCGGTCAGGACCGCGGCGCCGCCCGGCTTGGGAACGATGGCGATGCCGTCCAGGACGCGGCCCTCGAAGCGGGCCCGAAAGGCTCGGTTCTTCTCCCGCGACAGGGCCCGCAAGCGGACCGCCCGCTGCTTCCTGATTGAGCCGTCGACCTGCGGCCGCGAGGCGGCAGGCGTTCCGGGACGCGGCGAGTAAGCGAAGACGTGGACATAGGCCAGGGGGGAGCGCTCGATCATGGCCGCCGTCCGGCGGAAGTCCTCGGACGTCTCGCCGGGAAAGCCGACCATGATGTCGGCGCCCAGTGCGGCGTCGGGAACGGCTTCGGACAGCCGGAACAGCCGCGCTTCATTGGCCGCTGCTTCCGGAGCCCGGCCCATGGCCGCCAGCGCCGCATCCGAGCCGTGCTGGAGGGAAAGATGGAAGTGGGGCCTGATTCGGGGACCGGAGGCCAAGGCCGCGAAGAGCCCATCCGTGACCATCCGCGGATCGAGCGAGCTCAGCCGGAGCCAGGGCCCCTCCGGCGCCGACTGGAGCGCGGCCAGGAGGTCCGCCAGACCGGCCCGCGGCTCGAAGTCCCGCCCGTAAGAGCTGAGATGGATGCCCGACAGCACGACCTCGTGATAGCCCCGGTCGCGGAAGCCCGCGACGGCCTCCGCGGCCTTTCCGATCGGCAGGCTGCGGGCGCGGCCGCGCACCGAGGGAATGATGCAGAAGGAGCAGGCCCGGTCGCATCCGTCCTGGACCTTCAGGAAGGCCCGGGCCCGCGGCCGCTGCGCCGGCGGCTCGGGAGCCGTCCCCGCCGCCACGGCCGGAATCCCGTCGGCCAGCTCTTCCTTGCCGGCGTTGGGCACAATCTTCCAAACGCCCGGCAGGCCGGCCAGCTCATTCGCCGCCCGCTCAGCCAGGCAGCCGGTGATGACGATGCGGGCGGAGGGGTTCTCGCGGGCCGCCCTGCGGATGAGCTTGAAGGCATCGCGGTCGGCCCGAGCCGTCAGGGTGCAGGTGTTGACGATCAGCCAATCGCCCTGCCCCGGCTCCCCGGCCGGCCGCAGACCCCGCGCCTGGAGCGACTCGGCCCAGCGGAAGGCTTCGGCCTGGTTGACCCGGCAGCCGAAGCTGCAGATGGAGAACGAGGTCATAGAGCCTGCTTGACCTTCTCCGAGTCTGTCTCGACCTGGGCCGCCAGGCGGGCCTTGAACTCGGCCAGCTTGCGCCGCAGGGCGGGATTCTTGAGGGCCAAGATCTGCACGGCCAGCATGGCCGCATTGGCCGCGCCGGCTTTGCCGGTGCCCATGGCGGCGACGGGAATGCCCTTGGGCATCTGGACGGTCGAGAGCAGGGCGTCCAGCCCGCCCAGGCCGCCGCTTTCCACGGGCACGCCGATGACCGGCCGGGTGGTATGGGCGGCCACGACGCCGGCCAGGTGGGCGGCCTTGCCGGCCACGGCGATGAAGACCTCCGTCCCTTCCGCCTCGCCCCGCCGGACAAGCTCGACCGTCCGATCCGGTGAGCGGTGGGCCGAAGTCACTTCCATGGCATAGGGCACCTCGAAAGCCTTGAGGGTGTCGAGGGTGTCCTTGACGACGTCCAGGTCGGAAGCGCTGCCAATGAAGATCATAACGTCCATGCGTGTCTCCTCAAGCTTGGGCCGGGTCGGCCGCCGCCCCGATGTCGCGCCGGTAGTGGGCGCCTTCGAATGTGATGTCGGCCGCGGCCGCGTAGATGCGGTCCATGGCCTCCTGCAGGGTCCGGCCGGAGGCGCAGACGCCCAGGACGCGGCCGCCGCTGGTCTTGTAGGTCGCGTTCTCGAAGCGGGTCCCGGCATGGAAGACGGACACGCCTGGCCGGGCCGAGGCTGCCTCCAGGCCGCTGATCGGCAGGCCCTTCGGATAGGGCCCGGGATAGCCCCCCGAGGCCATGATGACGCAGCCGGCCGCCTTCTCGCTCCAGCGGATCTCGTCGGCCAGGACGTTGCCGTCGATGGCCGCGTTGAGGATGTCGACCAGGTCGCTCTCCAGGCGGAGCATCTGGGGCTGGGTCTCGGGGTCGCCGAAGCGGCAGTTGTACTCCAGGACCTTGGGCCCCTCCGCCGTCAGCATCAGGCCGCAGTAGAGGGCGCCTTTGTAGGTCCGGCCCTCCTCCTTCATCCGGGTTACGGTGGGCAGGACGATCCGGCTCATGACCAGGGCGAAGAGGGCCTTGTCCAGGTGGGGCGAGGGCGAGATGGTGCCCATGCCCCCGGTATTGGGACCGCGGCCGCCGTCGAAGGCCGCCTTGTGGTCCATGGTCGTCACCAGCGGCAGGACCTGGGCCCCGTCGGAGATGACGATGAAGGAGGTCTCGCGGCCGCGCAGGAACTCCTCCATCAGGAGCTGGTCGCCGGCGCTGCCGAACTGGCGCTCGACCATGATCGCCCGCACGGCCGCCTCGGCCTCGTTCATGTTCGCGGCGATGATGACGCCCTTGCCCGCGGCCAGGCCGTCGGCCTTGAGAACGACCGGCCAGCCGAGCTCGCCGGCCCGGAGGACCGAGCGGGCCTTGTCGGCCGTGTCGACGACCTTGAAGCGGCCGGTCGGGATCTTGTGCCGCTCCATGAACCGCTTGGCGAAGACCTTGGAGCTCTCCAGTTCGGCCGCCTTGCGGGTCGGGCCGAAGACGCGCAGCCCCTGGCGCTCGAAGGCGTCGACCAGGCCCAGCGACAGCGGGACCTCCGGGCCGACCACGGTCAGGTCGATGCCGGCTTGGAGGGCGAAGTCGGCCAGCTGGGCCGTGTCGCTGTCGGGAATGGGGACGTTCTCGGCCACCAGCCGCGTCCCGCCGTTGCCCGGCGCGCAGTACAGGCGGGTCGTCTTGGGGCTCTGGGCCAGCTTCCAGGCCAGGGCGTGCTCCCGGCCGCCCGAGCCGACGACCAGGATCTTCATCTCAGGCCAGTCCCGCCAGATTCTCGGCGAAGCGGGCGGCGAAGCCCGGCTCCGGCACGGCCGAGGCGAAGACGCGCGCGGCCAGCGGCAGGGCCTGCTCCATCGGCAGGCAGTAGCGCATCTCCAGGAAGCCCCGGCGGAAGGCGGCCACCTCGTCCTTGACCGGACGGTTGCGGATGATGCAGTCGGCCATATAGCCGGCCAGCCTGTCGAAATCGGGCTCAGTCATGCCGAAGCGGGTCATCTCCTGGACGCCGATGCGGATGCCGGAGGAGTCCAGGAACGTGGCGTCGTCGGGCAAGGCCTGGTAATTGACCACGATATTGTTGTCCTCAAGCCGCCGGGCGATGTCCATGCCGGGGCCGAAGGCCTTGACCCGGGCCAGGACCTGATGGGTCTCGGTGTAATCCTTGGCCGGGTCGCCCTCGACCGGGACGCCGTGGGCGGCCAGCGACTTGGCCAGGGACTTGGCGTTGCGCCGGACCGCGGCCTGGTAGTCGGCCTTGAAAGCGTTCATCTCGTAGGAGGCCATGAGCAGCCCGAGCAGGGTGCCCAGGTGGTGGTTGGAGGTCGAGCCGGGGAAGGCCCGGGAGCGGATATCGATCCACAGCGGGCGCAAAGGGCTGCCCTTGGCGATGGCGCCGGCCACGACTCCGCGTTGGGGACCGAAAAACGTCTTGTGAGTACTGCCGGTGACGATGTCCGCGCCCTCGGCGAACGGCTCCTGGAAGGCGCCGTAGAGGCCCAGGACGTGGGCCATGTCGAACATCAGGATGGGGCGGACGGGCCAGGAGCGGACGATGTCGGCCACGAACCGGACCGGTTCGCGGGTGATGAACATGCTCTTGCCGAAGACGATGAGCTCGGGTTTATGAGTCTCGAGGAGGGCGGCCAGGGCCTCCAGGTCGGCCTCGTAGGGGTTGTCCTTACGGACAGGGAAGTTGACCACGTTCTCCTTGCCGGTGGCCGGGTCCTCTTCGATCCAGTTGTAGAGGGCGCCCATGGGCTGGGCGCTGAGGTGGCCGCCGAGACCCAGGTCGTTGTTCATGACCAGGCGCATCCGCCGCGAGGCGGTCCCGGCAGGCTTGCTCCGGTTGATGTACTTGACCACCCCCTTGAAGACGACCTCGTTGGCCATCTGGCCGCTGACCGGGCGAAGCTCCAAGTCGGTGCAGCCGAAGTAGGCGGCCAGCTCGCGCTGAGCCTCGATCTCCACGTCGCGGATGAAGTCGATGCCCTGATAGAAGTAGACCTCCTCGCCCTTCATGGACCGGTGCTCGGCATAGCGCCCGGCCGGATCGGAGATCTCGCACATCCTGACCAGCAGCGAGGGCGAGGACTCGGACGGGATGAGGTTGAAGCACTGCTTCTGGCGCCAGGTATTGTTGCCCTCGACCCGTCGGCAGAGGGCCTCGGTCTTGTCGCTGAATGACGGCATGAAAGCGGACTCCTTTGGAATCTATGATTTTGCGGCTTCGGCGCCGCAGCGGCGTTCCTCGACGGCCCGGATCTTATCCAGGCGGCGCTGGTGGCGGCCGCCTTCGAAGGGCGTCTCCAGCCAGATGCGGACGATGGCCAGGCCTTCCTCGACCGACAGGACCCGGCCGCCCAGGGTCAGGCAGTTGGAGTCGTTGTGGCGGCGGCTCATCTCGGCCGTGTAGGCGTTCCAGCAGAGGGTCGCCCGCAGGCCGGGCAGCTTGTTGGCCACGATGGACATGCCCATCCCGGTCCCGCAGATCAGGATAGCCCGGTCGTGGCCGCCGGCGGCCACGGAGGCGGCCGCGGACTCGGCCAGGTCGACGTAGTCGACCGACTCGCCGGCCCCGGAGCCGAAGTCGGTGAAGGCGACGCCGCGGTCGGCCAGGAACCGGCCCACGGCCTCCTTGAGGTCGTATCCGGCGTGGTCGGACGCCAGGGCGATCTTCATCGCTCTCCCCTCCGCCGGGCGCCGGTCGACCGAGGCCCGGCCTATTCGATGAACTTGGCGGCCTCGGGCACCAGCTTGAGGGCCCGCAGGATCTGGGGGTCGGTCCGCTCGAAAGCCTTCCAGCCCTCCTCCTGCCCCCAAAGCGAAGAGGCGATCTCCCTCTCCAGCTCCCGCATCAGGTCGGGCTCGGCGGCCTTGAAGCGCTTGGCGTCGGCATCGAGCCCGGAGGCCTTGAGGTAGGCCCGGAAGTCCTCCAGGAGACGGGCGTCGGCTAAGAACGGCTTGGGGGCCTGGGTCCGCCCCCCGGCCTCCTCCGGCGGATCGGCCGGGAAGGCCAGCGTCCTGCCGAGGGCCGTTTGGTGTGAGACGAGCTTGCGGACGTAATTGAAGAAGGCGCCGCGGCCGCGCAGCTCGAAGACGTAGGTATGCAGGGTGAAGGGGACGGTCTCGTCGGGCGTGATGCCGCCCTGCCCCAGCACCTTGCGGCCCTTGAGGGTGGTCCGAACCTCGCGCGGCTTGTCGGCCGCCACCTTGTCCAGGAGGTAATCGTCCAGGCGGCTGAAGTCGCGCTGGATGGAGCGGCCGCTCGGGGTGTAGTACTTGGCGATGGTGATGGCCACAGCCATGTTGGGCCCCAGCGGGAACATCTGCTGGACCAGGCCCTTGCCCCAGGAGTCCGAGCCCACGACCAGGCCGCGGTCGTTGTCCATGACCGCGCCGGCCACGATCTCGGAGGCCGAGGCGCTGCCCTGGTCGATGAGCACGACGAGGGGCAGCTTCTCGTAGGGATTGGTCCGCAGGGCCGAGAAGCTCCGGTCAAAGGCCCGGTTGCGGCCCTTCATCGAGACCACCATCTCCCCCTTGGGGATGAACAGCTCCGAGACCTCGATGGCCTGGACGAGGGAGCCGCCGGCGTTGGCGCGCAGATCGAGGAGGATGCTCTTGGCGCCCCGGGCGGCCAGCCCTTCCAGCTTGGCCTCCAGCTCCTCGGCCGTGGACTCGGCGAAGTAGCGGACCAGGATATAGCCGACGTCGCCCGGCAGCATGAAGGAGTAAGGGACGCTGTAGAGGGGGATCTCGGCCCGCTCGATGGTCAGCTGGATCGGCTTGGCCGCGCCTTCCCGGACGAAGGTCACGTCGACCTTGGTGCCCTTGGGGCCGCGCAGCTTGTTGACCGCGTCCTGGGCCGAGATCGGCACGGTGTCCTCGCCGTTGATGTGGCTGATGATGTCGGCCGGCTGGACGCCCAGGCGCCAGGCCGGGGTGCCTTCCATGGGCGAGACGACGACCAAGCGGCCCTCGTGCTTCTGGATCTGCATCCCGACCCCGAAGTACTTGCCTCTCTGCTCCTCAGCCATGCGGGAGAAGCTGTCCGGCTCCAGGAGGTAGGAGTGGGGGTCGAGCGTCTGGAGCATGCCCTTGACGGCTTCCGAGGCCAGGTCGTTGTCGTCCACGGGCTTGAAGTAAGCCCGCTGGACAATCTCCATCATGTCCTCGATTTTGTTAAGCCCGTTCTGCCAAATCTCGTCGTCGACCCCGAGCGGGCGGACGAGGAGGGCGCCGGAGAACAGGAGGGCGGCCAGAATCCAGGCAGTCTTGCGCATGGGCGTCAGGGGACCATTATTTTAGCAGATTGACCCGGGGAGGGCAAAGCACTATCATTCCAGGGCTCCCGAAGCGAGAAAACCATGTTCGGCAACATCGGCCTGACCGAGATGATGATCATCATGGTCGTCGCCCTGCTCGTCTTCGGTCCCAAGAAGATGCCCGAGATCGGCCGCTCGATCGGCAAGGCCATGCGCGAGTTCAAGAAGTCGACCGAGGAGATCAAGGACCGATTCGAGGAGCAGATCCGGGCCGACGATCTGCGGGAGATCCAGGACGGCATCAAGAAAGACCTCAAGGACATCACCACGGATGAGGAAGGCAAGAAAATCACCTGACGAGATGACCTTCCTCGAGCACCTCGAGGACCTCCGCAAGCGGCTTTTCCTCTGCTTCATCTCGATCTTCGTGGCCATCATCCCGGCCTATGCCTTCAGCAAGGACATCTACCGCTTCCTGTCCCGGCCGCTGACCCGGTTCCTGTCCGAGCCGATGTCGTTCCTCAAGCTGACCGAGCCCTTCATGCTCTACATCAAGGTCTCGTTCCTGACCGCCCTCTTCGTCGTCTCGCCCTTCATCTTCTACCAGATCTGGAAGTTCATAGCCCCCGGTCTGTACCAAAAGGAGAAGAAGTACGTCGCGCCGTTCGTGCTCTTCACCACGGTCTTCTTCCTGGGCGGGGCGGCCTTCGCCTACTACGTGGCTTACCCCTTCGCCTGCCGCTTCTTTCTCCAGCTGGGCAGCGACTTCAAGGCCGTCATCACGGTCGATCAGTTCTTCGGCCTGACCGTCAAGATGCTGGTCGGCATCGGCCTGGTCTTCGAGATGCCGACCCTGATCTTCTTCCTCTCCCGCATGGGCATCGTCACTTCCAAGTGGATGGTCAAGAACTTCAAATACGCGGTCCTGGGGATCTTCATCATCGCCGCCGTCATCACCCCCTCGCCCGACATGGTCAACCAGCTGATCATCGCCGGGCCCATGATGGTCCTCTACGGTCTCAGCGTCCTGATCGCCCTCGTCTTCGGCCGCGAGCGGAAGGATCGCAAGGCCCGCAAGGAAGAGACCTCCCCGGCCGGCTGAGGCTTTCCATGCCCCTTCGCTATCGCCTCGTCGGGCTGACCGGGAGCAACGGCTCCGGCAAAGGGGAGGCCGCGGCCTGGCTGCAGTCGCGCGGCTACGCCTACCTGTCCCTCTCCGACGTCATCCGGGAGGAGCTGCGGCGCAACGGCGTCCCCGAGACGCGCGACAGCCTGATCGCCGAGGGCAACGCCCTGCGGCGGGCCTTCGGCCCCGACGTCCTAGCCCGGCGGGTGCTGGCCCGGGTCGAGGGGCCGACGGCCATCGACAGCATCCGCAACCCGGCCGAGGTCGCCGTCTTGCGCAGCGAGCCCGGCTTCATCCTGCTGGCCTTCGACGCCCCGCCCTCCGTTCGCTTCGAGCGCGTCGGCCGGAGGGGTCGCGACGAGTCGGCGACCGACCTGGAAGCCTTCGTCCGCAAGGAGGCCGAGGAGCGCGGATCGGACCCGGCCGCACAGCAGCTGGATGCCTGCCTGGCCCTGGCCGACATCCGCATCGACAACGGCGGGTCCATCGAAGACCTGCATCGCCGCCTGGAGGAAGCTCTATGAATCAGCCGCGCGTCAGCAAGGACGAGTACTACCTGGGCATCGCCCGCGAGGTCGGGCGCCGGAGCACCTGCTTCCGGCGGTCCATCGGCTCGCTCATCGTCCGCGACGACCAGATCGTCTCCACGGGCTACGTCGGGGCGCCGCGCAAGACGCGCGACAGCCTGGAACACGGGTTCTGCCTGAGGGACAAGCTGGCCATCCCGCACGGCCAGCGCTACGAGCTGTGCCGCTCGGTCCATGCCGAGCAGAACGCCATCATCAACGCGGCCCGGGCCGGGGTCAGCCTGCTGGGCGGCGATATGTACATCTTCGGCAGCGAGCCCGGCGATGCGGCCAAGCCGGTCAACGCCTTCCCCTGCTACATCTGCAAGAAGATGATCATCAACGCCGGACTGGACCGCATCGTCTGCTCCACGACCGACGGGGGATTTCTCGTCTTCCGGGTCGACGAATGGGCCGCCGCCTGGCGTGAAGGAGACATCCTCGATGACACGCATCAATACGGGTGAGGTCGCGGCGGCTATCCTCCTGGCGGCCGCGCTCCTGATGCCTCTCGCGGCCGGGCCGGCCCAGGACCTTCCCGCGCCGGCCGCCCTCCCCGCCGACGGCCCGCTTCTCAAGCTCCTCGGGATCGCCGCCTCGGCCGAGTCGATGGACTATGTCGTCGCCAAGACGCCGTTCCAGCTCCACACCCTGCTGACCGAGCAGCGCCATGCCAAGACCTGGAACCTGAGCGAAAGGATCCGAACCAATACGGAAGCCGGCCTGCGCATGCTGCTGGCGGTGGACGCCGATGTCACGGCCCGGCTGGCCGAATTGGCCGCCAAGCCGCAGGCCCTGGAAGGTCTGGCGGCCGAAATCGGCCGGGCCCTGGCCGAGAAGCGCCGCATCTATGTCTACGGCTGCGGCGCCACCGGACGCCTGGCCAAGCAGATGGAGAGCTCGTTCTGGCGGCCTTTCTGGCGGCGGGTGAAGGCGGAGCCGGGTCTTTGGGCCAAGATCCGCGGCCGCCTCGACCCGGCCGTCGAGGAGGCCCTGATCGGCGAGATGACCGGGGCCGACCGGGCTCTGATCAGCTCGCTGGAGGGCTTCGAGGATCTGCTCCTCATCGGCCGCCTCCAGCTGAGGGACCGCGGCATCCTGCCCGGCGACGTGGTCATCGCCGTCACCGAAGGCGGCGAGACGTCCTCGGTGATCGGGACCGTGCTGGGCGCCCACGAGCAGGGAAAAGCCCGCCCCGGCTACACCGCGGAGGCCAGCCGCAGGCGGCTCTATTTCGTCTACAACAACCCCGATGACCGGCTGCGCCCGTTCGAGCGGAGCCGCAAGGTCCTGGACGAGCCGGGCATCACCAAGATCAACCTGACGACCGGACCGCAGGCCATCACGGGCTCGACCCGGATGCAGGCCACGACCATCGAGACGTTCGTCATCGCCTCGGTCTTGGAGACGGCCGTGGAGCAGTTCCTCCGCCCCCTGCTGTCGCGCAAGGAGATGGAGCGTCTGGGCTTCCGCCAGGAGACGTCGCTCGCGGCCAGGCTGAGAGCCTTCGCTCCGGTCCAAGCGGAGCTCGTCCGGCAAGTACCAGCCCTGGCCAAGCTGACCGACCTCGAGGCGTCGGTCTACGGCAAGGGCCGCTTTTCGACCTACTTCGCCCAAGCCGGGCTGATCACCGTCTTCATCGACAGCACGGAGCGAAGCCCGACCTTCCGCCTCTATCCGCTGGACACGGTCCGCGAGACGAGGCGCAAGTGCTGGATCCAAGTCTGGACCGACGCCCCCGACGCCAAGGCCGCCTGGTCGGCCTTCTTGGGCCGTCCGTTCCGCGGCCTCAAGCCGCAGATCTACAAGGAGCCGTTCGAGACGCAGATCGAGGACGGCTATCTCCGCGACAAGGCGCTGGCCAGCCTGGCCAAGGCGGGCGACGATCAGGCCGGCCTCTACGACTTTTCCTCTGCCGGTACGAACGCCGCGCGCCGGGCGCCCAAGGCGGGAGATCTGGCCGTTCTGGCCCTCATCGACCCTGAGCCTGCCGCCCTGATGAATCCGGGCTCGGCCGCTCAACGCTTCATCCAAACGAGCCTCGGGAATGGGGCCCACCTCGGCCTCATCCAGATCCGTACCGGAGCCGGCGGGGCCGCCGCGAGCCCGAAGGATCTGCCGGCCCTCAAGGCCGATCCTAAGAAACAGACGGTGGCCGCCGTCACGCTGGCCGTCGACGGGTCCGATGACCCGTTCGGCGTGCGGGCCCAGGTCGGCCTCAAGATGCTCCTCAACGCCCACTCCACGGCGGTCATGGCCAAGCTGGGCAAGGTTGTCGGCAACACCATGACCAATGTCAGCCCGTCCAACCTGAAGCTCATCGGCCGGGCCACGTACCTCGTCCAGTCCCACGTCAACGACGTCCTGGCCGGGGCGGCTTGGATCAAGGCCTTCGGGTCCCGCAAGCCGGTCTCCTACGGCGAGGCCAACGCGGTCCTCTTCGACGTGGTCGATTTCTTCGGGAACAAGCCGCAGGAGGTCGGGCAGGCGGCCGAGGTGCCGGTCTCGATCATCCGCATCCTGGAGTCGCTGCGGCGGCGGGCGCCTCTGACGAATGAAGAGTCGCTGGCCATCTACAAGAAGGCCGGGCTGGCCAAGTTCCTGGCCGGGGCCTCGACACCGCTGCCGGCCGAGAAGCCGGCCGGGTTCTAGCCGATCGGCGGGACGACGGGCCCGACGACGCAGGGCTCGATCGACGGCCGCCGCTCCCGCTTGGGCGCCTTCTTCTCAGGCAGCTCCGCGGCCGGCCGGGCCGGCTGCGGGTAGGTGAAGGACTCGCCCTCGAAGTTGCGCATGACCACTTTCTCTTCGCTGATCGTCTGGACGTACTTGGGCAGGACGGGGATCTTGCCTCCGCCTCCGGGCGCGTCGATGCAGTAGTAGGGCACGGCCAGGCCCGAAGTCCAGCCCCGCAGCTTCTCCATGACCTCCAGGCCCTTCCCCACCGTGGTCCGCAGGTGCTCCGTGCCGCTGACATAGTCGGCCTGGTAGATGTAATAGGGCTTGACCCGGGCCATGAGCAGCTTCTGCATCAGCCGCCGCATGACCAGCGGGTCGTCGTTGACGCCCTTGAGCAGAACGGTCTGGCAGCCCAGGGGGATGCCGGCGTCGGCCAGCAGGCCGAGGGCCTGGTTGGCCTCCGGCGTCAGCTCGTCGGGATGGTTGAAGTGGACGTTGACGTAGAGGGGATGGAACTTGCGCAGGATCCCGACCAGCTTGGGCGTGACCCGCTGCGGCAGGAAGCAGGGCACTCGGGTGCCGATACGGATGATCTCCAGATGCGGGATGGCCCGCAGCCGGGTCAGGATCCAGTCCAGGCGCGCGTCGCTCAGCATGAGCGGGTCGCCGCCGGAGACGATGACGTCGCGGATCTCCTCGTGGGCCGCGATGTAGGCCAGGCCGTTCTCGATGTTGCGGGGGTTGATCTTGCTGGCGTCGCCGACCTTGCGCTTGCGGGTGCAGAAGCGGCAGTAGGAGGCGCAGCTGTGGGAGACCAGGAACAGGCAGCGGTCGGGGTAGCGATGGACGATGCTCGGCACCGGGGAGTCGTGGTCTTCGGCCAAGGGGTCGGCGACGCCGGATTCGGCGGCCAGCTCGGCCGGATCGGGAACGACCTGGCGGTAGAGGGGATCGCCCTTGGTCTTGATCAGCCCCGCGTAGTAAGGCGTGATCAGGGTCTTGAAGGAGCGGCCGATCCTGCGGACCTCGTCGATGTCCAGATCGAACGCGGTCGCGATCTCGGCCGGCGTTCTCAGGCTCTTGCGTTGCATCTCACGCCAATCGTCCATGCTCCAGCTCCTTAACCGATCACCTTGCGATAGATCACCCGGTCGTCCCCCGGCTGGTAGAAGTCGGGGATGCGGGCGACCTCGGGATAGTTCAATCCCAGATAGAAGCGGCGGGTCGGCTCGTATTTCGGGACCGAGGAGGTCTCGATGATGATCAGCCGGCCGCCGGCGGCCTTGACATGGGCTTCCAGCCACTCGACCAGGGCCCGGCCGTGCCCCCGGCCCTGGGCCCGGGGATCGACGGCCATCCAGTACAGGTCGTAGGTCCCGACCGTCAGGGGGGTCGGGCCGAAGGTCATGTAGCCGGCCACGCGGCCGGACTCGTCCACGGAGACGACAATGCCGTAGTCCTTCTGGTCGGGCTGCCCGAGGTAGATGTCGATGAGCTCTTCGGCCACCGTGACCTCGTCCGGCCGGAAGAAGCCGGTGGCCCGGACAAGGTCCATCACGGGCGCCTTGTCCGCCGCCGTCATCGATCTGATCATGACATCCTCTTGCGGGTCCGGGCCTTCTCGATCAGCCGGCCCCAGAAATCCTTGTATTCGACCCCGGCCGCGGCCAGGCCGCGGACGTAGCCCGCGTTGAGGCTGATGTCGGGATTGGGATTGACCTCCAGGACGAAGGGGCGGCCCTTCTTGTCGACCCGGAAGTCGACCCGGGCGTAGTCCCGGCACTCGCAGGCCAGGAAAGCCCTGACGGCCAAGTCCTGCAGCTTGTCCTTGAGCCCGTCGTCGATCTGAGCCGGGCAGACGGGCGGGGTGGCCTGGAAGAGGATATCCTCGGTGTGCCACTTGGCCTCGTAGCTGCAGATGGTCGGCTGGCCCTCGGGCAGCTTGGAGAAATCGATCTCCGAGACCGGCAGGGCCTCCGGCTTGTCCAAGTCCATGACCGCGACGTTGAACTCGCGGCCCTCGATGAACTGCTCGACCAGCACCGGCTCTTCGAAGACCTCCAGGATGCGGGCCACCTGCTTGCGCAGGGATTCCTCGTCCCGGACGACCGAGTCCGGGTGGATGCCCAGGCTGGCGTCCTCGGTGTTGGGCTTGACGATCAGCGGCAGCGGCAGATCGATCTTCTGGTCGGGGGTTTCGACGAGGATGGCCGGGGCCGTCGGCAGGCCGCACGACTTGAGCACGGCCTTGGTCTTGAACTTGTTCAGGCACAAGGCCAGAGTCCGCGAGTCGTTGCCGGTGAAGGGCAGGCCCAGCAGCTCGAAGGCGGCGGCCACGTTGGCCTCCAGCTGCGGGTGGCCGAGGAAGGCCTCGCACAGGTTGATGACCACATCGGCATTGAGCGTCTTGAGGCGCTGCAGAAAGTTCATGAAGCTCTTCTGCAGGCTGATGATGAAGGCCGAATAGCCCAGCTCGGTGACGGCCGTCAGGACCTCCTTGGCCGTCTGCTCGACGGACTCCTCGGAGGGCCGGTCGACCTTGCGGCCGGTCAGCGGGTCGTAATCGTTGTAGGCGATGCCGACCAGGATGCGCTTGCCCTTGATGGCGGCCATGTCAGCACGTCCCCCGGCGGGCCCGGGCCTCCTCGACGACGCGGAGGATGAGGTCGTCATAGGAGTAGCCGGCGGCCCGGGCCGCCTTAGGCAGGCAGGAGTTGTCCTCCGGCTTGGGCAGGATGCCCGGCAGAGGATTGACCTCGATGATATTCGGCTCGCCCTCCCGGTCCAGCCGGACATCGATCCGGCACCAGTCCTTGATGCGCAGGACGCGGCAGGTCGAAGCCACGGCCGCCTCGAGGCGGGCCTTCAGCGCCGGCGTCAGGTCGGCCGGACAGTGGAAGATGTCCAGGGGCTTGTCCGGCGTGTCCCAGACCCACTTGGCCTCGTAGGAGTAGATCGGGTTGGCTCCGGCGGGAAGGGATCCGTAGTCCACTTCCACGATCGGCAGAATCTCGATCTTCGGATAAGTGCCCAGCACGCCGACCGTGAACTCGCGGCCGGGCAGAAAGCTCTCAATGATGACCGGCTGCTTGTAGCGGCCCGTGATCTCCGCCGCCCGCTCCTCCAGCTCGGTCCGGGTTCGGACGACGCTGCGGTCCTGGATGCCCTTGCTCGATCCTTCGAAGAGCGGCTTGACGATGGCCGGCAGGGCGATGTCCGCGGGAACGGGCTCCCCCGGTTCAACCGTCCTGAAGCCGGCGTTGGGGACGCCGTGGTAGGACAATATTTCCTTGGCCCGCGACTTGTCCAGGCACAGGCCCAAGGTCAGCGGATCCGAGCCGGTATAGGGCAGGCCGAGGATCTCGCAGATGACGGGGATGTGCGACTCGCGGTTGGGGCCGTAGAGGCGCTCGGCGATGTTGAAGACCAAATCAGGCCGCAGGGCGCGAAGCTTGGTATAGGCATCCTCATCGGCCTCGATGCCGACGACCTCATGCTTCAGGCGCAGAGAGGAAGCCACGGCCTGGATCGTTTCGTCGGAATCGCATTCGGCCAGGAGGTCGAGTGGAGGCTCGTCATCCTCGCAGACGACCTCATCGGGGCGGTTGATGGTGGCGGCCATTCCTGCTTTCGAGCTGTAAAGCAGCGCGATCTTCATCGATCCTTGACCCGGCGCCGCTTCCGCATGAAAGAGGTTCCCTTCCGCATATTCATCGACGTCTATCTTCTTTCGTTTTCAGGCTTTCCTGCCATTGTTCATGTTTATATATAAACCTATTTTTTCAAATGTCAATACTTTTTACAAAAACAGACACAATTTGTTGGGTTAGATCCCGGACGTACCCCCAAAAGGTAGAGCTGTCCGGAATCTCGACATGTCAAAGGACATAGTCGGGAAAGAGGTAGTAGGAGCGGGGAGGCAGATCGATCTCGGCCGCGGCCTCCTCGAACGGCCGCAGCAAGGAGCGGTAGTCCGAACGCGGTGTTTTAAAGAGCAGGATGACGCCGGCGGCCTTGAGATCGGGCAGCCAGGCCGGATCGATGCGGGTCTCGATATGCAGGATGAGCCCGGCCCCATGGGAGCGGGCGGCCCGGCCGCATCGGCCGGCGAGGGCGATATCGGTCTCGGAATCCAGGCCGGCGCTGGTCATATGGATCCAGGCACCTCGACCGGCCGCCGCTTCGAGGCCCTCGACCGGACGGCCGTGATGCTGGTAGACGAATAGGGCCCCGCCGTCCCGGCAATCCCAGGCCAGCTCGGCCAGGACATCGAAGTCGCGGGGTCTTTCGACATTGGAGCTATGGAGATCGAGGCCGCTGCGCCCGAGCTCGCCCAGGTCCGCGCGGACCGCCACGTCGATCGGGCCGTGCTGGAAGATCGCCGCCCAGGCCCCGCCCCGGTGCGCGGCGCGGCGGACGAGGACAAGGTCGGAGACGGAGCGCCGGACCCGGTCGGAGGAGTAGATGTCCGCTCCCGCCTCGCCCAGCCACTCCAGCTCGGAGATGGAGAAGCGGCCCTGGTCGATGAGGCGAAGGCGGGCTTTGCGGCGGCGGCACGAGGCGGCCGCATCGCTGAAGCCGGCGAAGTCCAGCCGGTCGTCGCGCAGCGTCAGGGTCCGAGGACCGGGACGCGCGTCGAGCGGCAGGTCGTCGGTCTCGACGGAGGGGCCGTCGGCGGAGAGGGAGGGCCGTCCCGCGTCGGGTTGAGGGGATTCGTCCATTGCGTCTGCCCGCCGTACTCTTTCGGATCGAGCGCGTAGCGTAGCATCGCGTTCCGGCGAAGTCAAGAAAACGAGCCGGCCGCCGCCCCTTTTCGGGTACCGGCTTTTCCATTATCATGATGGCGCCATGACCGACACAGCCGTCCTCCTTTCCGGCGGGCTCGACTCCACCACGGCGCTGCACTGGGCCCTGCACGGGCACGGTTCGGTCCGAGCCCTGACCTTCGACTACGGCCAGCGCCACCGGGTCGAGATCCGGATGGCCCGGAGAACCTGCCGCCGCCTGGGCGTGCCGCTGGACGTGCTCAAGGTCGATCTGGCCGCGATCGGCGGCTCGGCCCTGACCGACCCGGCGATTCCCGTCCCTTCCGTTCGCCGCATCGCCCACTCCCCTTCCGGCCCCCCAACAACCTACGTCCCGTTCCGCAACGGCGTTTTCCTGGCCCTGGCCGCGGCCTGGGCCGAGGCGGTGGGCGTGCGGACGATCGTGACCGGCTTCAACGTCATCGATTCGCCCGATTATCCCGACACCCGGCCCGCCTTCGTCCGGGCCATGGAGAGGGCCGTCAACCTCGGGACGCGGGCGGCTTTCGGCGCCCCGCGCCTGCGGATCAAAGCCCCGTTCGTGGACAAGACCAAGGCCGACATCGTCCGCATCGGCCTGCGGCTCGGCGCCGACTACGCGGCCACCGTCTCCTGCTACCGCGGCGGCGAGGCGCCTTGCGGGACCTGCTCGTCCTGCCGGCTGCGGGCCCGGGCCTTCCGCGAGGCGGGGACCGAGGACCCGCTCGTCACCCGCATGAAGCACCGCCGGGGAGGAAAACCATGAGCTGGACTCTCAGCGTCCGCGACCGTTTCTCGGCCGCCCATTTCTTGCGCGAGTACAGAGGCAAGTGCGAGAAGATTCACGGCCACACCTTCCAGGTCGAGGTCCGTATCGAAGTGAGTAAGCTCGACCCGACCGGGCTGGGCATCGACTTCGCCGTGATCAAGGAGAGGTTGGCCTCGGTCCTGCCCGACCACAAGCTGCTCAACGAGGTCTACGATTTCAATCCTTCGGCCGAGAACCTGGCCCGGCGCTTCTTTCAGGACCTGCGGCCCTTCTTCCCGGTCCAGGCCGTGACCGTCTGGGAGTCCGAGGATGCCTCGGCCACCTATACTGAAGATCGTTGAGATCTTCGCCTCGCTGCAGGGCGAGGGCGAGCGCCAGGGAGAACCGACCCTCTTCGTCCGCCTGGCCGGCTGCAACCTGCGCTGCCGCTTCTGCGATACCAGGCGGGCTTGGACCGGCGGGCGGACCGCTTCGATCGAGTCCGTGACGGCCGAGTGCCTCCGCCTCCGCGATCGATCGGGCGCGGAGTGGGTCTGTCTGACGGGCGGCGAGCCGCTCCTGCAGGATGTCGGGCGGCTGGCCCGCCGTCTGCGGGCCGAGGGCTTCCGGGTCCAGGTCGAGACCAACGGCCGCCTCGAGCGGCGGCTGCCGGCCGACTGGTGGACGGTCTCGCCCAAGCCGCCCGGCTATGGGACGCGGCCCGTCTATAAAAGGAAGGCCTCGGAAGTGAAGCTGGTCGTCTCGCGCGAGCTGACCTGGGCCGCGATCCGGCGTGTCCGCGCGGCCTTCCCGGCCTCCATCCCGCTGCGGCTGCAGCTGGAATCCAATTCCCAAGTCAGCCTCATTCGGACCTTAGGCTTCCTGGAACGGGCCGCCAAAGACGGCTTGCCGAACGTCCGCCTGGGCGTCCAGCTGCATAAAATCCTGCGCCTGCCCTAAAATCCTCTTTCGGGCAGGATGAAGAACAGCTTCTTGCCGCGGTACCCGGCCTCGGCGAACTTGTCGGAGATGCGCCGGGCTTCGGCTGCCTGGCCGGTCTTGACGTAGCACTGGCCGAGCGAGATGAGGATCGGCCAGCGGACCTTGGGATTCTTTTCCAGCTGCAGGGCGGCCTCGAAGGCGTAGGCGGCCGGCCGGAACTCGCGGGCCTGCTGGAGCCGGGCCCCTTCCGCCCGCAGGCTCTCGACGTCAAGGGCCGCCCAGCCTTCGCCCCGCAGCCGCTCCTCAAGGAAAGCCCGGAAGCCCGGCGAATACATCTTGAACAGGCCCTCCGGCGAAGCCAGAAGCTCGACCGAGCGCCGCGGGCGGACGGACGGCACGACGGGTGGTCCGCGCCGCACGGCCGTCCCTTCCTCGCGCAGAGGTACGAGCAGGCCCTTCTCCAGGGTGCCGACATAGGCGTAGAAGGCCCGGTCCGGATAGGCCCGCATCAGCTCGCGGGTGACGCCGTCGCCCCGGTCGTTGGCAAAAAGGACCCGGCCATTCATCCGCGGCGTGTCGTAGAGGAAGCCCGAGCCCCACCAGCCGGTCGGGAAGCCGGTCAGCGGGGCATAGAGCATCTTCATGACTACGACGGAGCGGCCCAGATCGAGGGGCTCGAGGGCGTTGCCGACCCAGGCCGAGGCCCCGCACATATTGTGGTCGTAGCGCTCGTAGTACCACTCCGTCCAGGACGGCGCGGCCCAGGCCGGGAAGCGAACGGCGAAGGCATAGATAGTCGACAGGGCCAGGACGGCGGCCGCCGCCTTGCGCCAGACGGCTTCGCCGAGGCGGGGCGTGCGGGCGGCCAGGAGCCCCGGGGCCCTGGTCAGGCCCTTGGCGCTCAAGAGGATCAGCAGGGGCAGGGCGTCAAAGAACATCCTGGCGCCCAGGACGATGAAGGCGCCCCAGAAAAAGAAGAACCCCACGACCATGGAGGCGAAGCCGGCCAGCAGCAGGAGGTCGCGGCCGCGCTCCTCCCGGCGCTTCCAGCCGGCCCAGAAGGCGAAGGGCAGGAGCCAGAGGGAGGTCAGCGGCCAGCCGAACAGGTCCGAGTTGATCGCGGCCATGTTCTCGCCGATCTGCAGGGCCGAGACAAGCGGCGTGAAGTCGTAATCCAGAGTCGCGGCCCGCCCGAAGATGACCGAGTAGGCCGGGCCGTAGCGGGCGATGTAACCGGGCTTGAGCGGCGATCCGGTGGTGGCCGTATTGTAGGCCAGGAAGGCGCCCAGGCAGATCCCGCCGGCCAGGGCCAGGCCCAGAAGATTTCTCCAGCGGGCCTTGAAGCCGGACAGGCTCCGCACGCCCAGCACGATCAGGAAGGGCAGCCCGAAGACCGCGGCGTTGTAGGGGCGGATAAGAAAGGCCGCGCCCAGACAGGCCCCGGCGGCCCAGCCGCGGCCGAAGGTCGGCTCCCGCAGGCTCCTGAAGAAGAACAACAGGAAGAGCGCGTTGAAGACCATGCTGGCGGTGTGAGACATCATCGTCGAGGACATCAGCAGATGCCAGATCGACAGCGAACCCAGGACGGCCGCCGCCACGCCCGTCCGTCGGTCGTAGATCTCCGCTCCCAGCCCAAAGAAGAGGATCACCGCGAAGGCCGCCAAGAGGGGGTTGATCAGCCAGGGCGCTCCGGCCAGCAGGCCCAAGGCCAGCAGCAGGGGGAAGCCGGGCGGGTAGATGGTGTACCAACGCTCCACGTTCACGACGTGCGGGAAGTCGAAGGCCTCGGGCACCGGCGGCAGAGGCGCTGTCACGCCGCCGGCCAGGAAAATCCGGGCCTGGAAGAGGTAGGCCGCCTCGTCATGGATGTGCGGGACGCGGTCGAAGACCAGGATGTTGTAGCCCGCGCAGAAGAGAAAGGCGAAGGCGGCTCCGGTCCAGACGGGCCAAGGCGGAAGCCGCCGCTTGCCGCCGACGACGCCGGCATCGCTCATGGGCCCCATTGTGCCCAAAGACGCGGCGGAAGGCAATCAGGCCCGGCGCCCGGCCCGGGTCAGCCCGACGCCGAGGAGGACGACCGCGGCGCCCGCGGCTTGGGCCGGCCGCAGCCTCTCGCCCAGGATCATGGCGGCGAAGGCGGCGGCGAAGATCGGAGTCAGGTTGTTGTAGACGGCGGTGCGGGCGTTGCCGACCCGCTGGACCGAGTAATACCAGGCGATGTAGCCGACGACCAGGGCGAAGACGGCGGAGAAAACCAGCCCTCCCCAAGCCGGCAGGGACACATCGGCGAAGCGGACTGCCGCCATGTCGCGCCAGGCCAGCGGCACGTAGCCCAGGACCCCGATCCCGACCGTCAGGGTCGAATATTTCAGCGGCGACATGCGGCCGAGGTAAGGCTTGGCGAAGACCGTGCAGGCCGCCCACAGCACCGTGCCCAGGAGGATCAGGGCGTCGCCTCCCAGCCCGGCGGCGGAGAGGCGCAGCCCCCCGTTGCGCAGGGCGATGACCAGGTAGAGGCCGGCGAAGGAGACCACGATGCCGGCCCAGGCGACGGGAGGGATGCGCTCGATGCGCAGGACGGCCCCGATCAAGGCCACGAAGATAGGCGACGTGGACAGGATCAGCGAGGTGTTGGCGGCCGTCGTGGCGTGGATGCCGTGGATGAAGATGGCCTGATAGATGGTGTTGCCGGCGATTCCAAGAAGAGCCAGGCCGACAAGGTCCCGGCGCGAGACCCGGAAGCCCTCCCCCGAGGCGGCCAGGAGGATGACGAAGAGGACGCCCGTCAGCAGCAGCCGCCAGCCGTTGAAGGCATTGGGAGTCATTTCGCGAAGCGAGATCTTGATCAGGGATACGTTGACGCCCCAGACGACCGTCGTGGCGATCATCAGCAGATCGCTGAGGCCGAATCTTCCGCCGTTTGCGGGGGGCATGGGAATGGACCGAAACGTGATCGCGGTCCGCGCTAAATCCCCGAAAGGCGGCGGGTCCTGGGATAACGGGCTTCAACCCGGCTCTGGATGCCGCCGCGGGGAGTGAACTCGCCCGTGACGGCCGCCTGCGCCGGCTTGCAGGCTTTGACCACGTCCTCCAGAATGCGGTTGACGGCGTTTTCGTAGAAGATGCCCAGGTTGCGATAAGCGAGGATGTATTCCTTGAGGGACTTGAGCTCCAAGCACCCGTTCCTGGGGACATACCGGATGGTGATGGCGCCGAAGTCCGGCAGGCCGGTCTTGGGGCAGACCGAAGTGAATTCCGGGACGTCGATCCGGATTTCGTAGCCGGGGAACTGATTGGGGAATGTCTCGATCTCCGGGAGGCGGGCTTCGAGTCCGGCCTTGGCTTCTTTCAAACTCATGCGCTTCATTGGTCGCGGTCCGTCCTTTTTGATACGATATTATATCAGATTCGCGCCTCCGCAGTCCGCAGGGGCTCCGGCGGCGGGAAGTGAGGACGATTGAAACCCGAAACGCCCAAGGCCCTGATCTACGGCCCAGTCCCCTCGCGGCGGCTGGGCTATTCGCTGGGGCTGGACATCCTGCCCTTCAAGACCTGTTCCATGGACTGCGTGTACTGCCAGCTCGGCGCCTGGGGCCGGACCACCGTCCGCCGGCGGGATTACGTTCCCGTCCGGGCCGTACTGGCCCAGGTCCGGGCGGCGCTGGCCTCCGGGGTCCGCATCGACGCGATCACTTTTTCCGGCTCGGGCGAGCCGACCCTGCACGCCGGCATCGGCCGCATCATCGACGGCATCAAGCGGATGACCGCCGTCCCCGTCGTCGTCCTGACGAATTCTTCGACTCTGGCCGGGCGGGCCAACGGGCGCGACATCCTGCGGGCCGACATCGTCGTGCCGTCGCTGGATGCGGTGACGGACCGCGTCTTCGCCAAGGTCAACCGGCCCCACCCCGGGATGAGCGCGGACAGGATCGTCGACGGCCTGGTCCGCTTTCGCCGCCGCTTCAAAGGCCGGATCTGGCTCGAGGTCATGCTGGTCCGAGGCGTCAATGACGGGCCGACCCATCTGCGCAAGCTGCGGCAGGCCATCGACAGGATCCAGCCGGACCGCGTTCAGATCAACACCGTGGTCCGCCCTCCGGCCGAGAAAAGCGCCCGGCCCCTGACGGCCGAAGAGCTCGGGCGGGTGAGGCTGCTCCTGGGTCCAAGGGCCGAGGTCATCGCCGACTTCCGCCGGGAGAAGCAGGCGGCCCCGGCCCCGGATGCCTCGGCGGCCCTTCTGGAAGCGCTGGGCCGGCGCCCGATGACGGCCGCGGACCTGGCCCGCTCGCTGGGCCTTCCGGCGCCCGAGGTGGCGGACATGACCGGTCGCCTGAAGGCCGCAGGCCGCCTCCGCGCCGTCCGCCACGGCGGCCGGGTCTATTATGAGAGGACGGCCGGATCCCATTGACCGGTCCGATTGAATAAGCCCCTTATCAACTGTGGCGAGAGGTGTTCGGCTTTCCTTTTCGCGGCACTTATGGTACAGATACTCTTTCAGATAATCCCCATGCGCCCCTAAGGATGAAGGAGTCTCTGATGATCGACACCACGAACTTCCCCAAGGCCAAGGTCATCTGGTATCAGGGGAAATTCCACGACTGGTCCGAGATCACTCTCCACTCCATGACCCATGCCCTTCACTACGGGACATCGGCTTTCGAGGGCATTCGGGCCTACCCGACAGCCAAAGGGCCGGCCGTCTTCCGCCTGCCCGAGCACGTCGACCGGTTCCTGAATTCGGCCGCCGTCATCAAGATGAATCCGCCTTACGGCCAAGAGGAGATCACCCAGGCCATCCTGGAGACCGTCCGCCGCAACGAGCTCGATTCCTGCTACATCCGGCCCTTGTTCTTCTACTCTTACGGCAACCTCGGCCTGGTGCCGAAAGCCTCCCCGGCCGAGCTGGTCATCGCCGCCTGGGAGTGGGGCGCCTACTTGGGCGAGAAGGCTTCGGCCGGCGTTTCGGTCTACCTTATGCCCTGGCGCCGGGTCCACATCAGCCAGATCGACCTCCGGGCCAAGCTGGGCGGCGTCTATGTCCAATCGACGATCTGCGGCCTGATGGCCCGCGACAAGGGCTGCGACGAGGCCGTCTTCCTGAACCTCGAGGGCCGCATCGCCGAGGGCCCCGGGGAGAACATCTTCGTGGTCAAGAACGGAGTCATCAAGACCAACAGCCGCTCGGAGTCGATCCTGGAAGGCATCACCCGGACCAGCGTGCTCGAGATCGCCGCCGATCTCGGCTACAAGACGACGGTCGGGCCGATCGCCAAGGACGAGCTGCTGGCCGCCGACGAGGCCTTCTTCACCGGGACCGCGGTCGAGATCGTCCCCATCATCAAGCTCACCGACGGCTCCGATCCCGCGGATCCGAAGGAGCCCGTAGCCCTAGGGAACGGCCGGGCCGGCGAGGTCTGCGGCCGCCTCAGGGAAGCCTATCTCGAAATCGTCCAGGGCCGGAATTCGCGCTACGAGAAGTGGCTGACGTACGTCTCGGCTTGAGCCTCCGCCGGATCGGCCGCGCGGCCGGGGAGTCCTTGGCCGTGATCGCCCTGCTGGCCCTGACGGGAACCCCCGCGGCCCCGAGGCCCGCTCCCGGAGCCGCCTTCCCGCCGTCGCGCCTCCACGTGGACCGCCTCGAGAACGGCCTGACTCTGGCGACACTCCCTCTCGACGAGCCCGACCTCGTCATCTTCGTCATGATCGTCCGGGCGGGCGCTCGCAACGAGATCGAGCCCGGCACGGAGGGATTCTCGCGTCTCATCGCCCGGCTGGCGGACAGGGCCCCGGCCGCCTCCGGCCGAGGCCCCGATCCCGACGGCCTGGCCCGGCTGGGGGCGCGCGTGTCCAGCTTGGCCGGCCCCGACGCTTTCGTCCGCACCATCGCTTTCATGGGGCGGGAAAGCCTGGAGGACGTGCTGCGAAGCGAAGCCGATCGGATCATCAACCTGGAGATCGGCCCGGAAAGCGTCCGCCGCGAAGCCGCGGCCCTGGCGGCCGAGGCCGGATCCGCTACCGCGGCTCCGGACCTCCGGCTCGAGGATGCCCTGCGCGAAATCGCCTTCCCTTTCCATCCCTATGGACGGTTGGCGGCCGCGATCCGGCAGAGCTCGAACCTTCCGGCTGAGACGGCCGCCGCCGCCCGGCTTTTCAAGCAGCGCTTCTATGCACCCGATCATGCCGTGCTCCTGGCGGTCGGCGATGTCGTCCCCGACCGCCTCCTGGCCCTGGTCCGCCGCTACTACGGTGGATGGGAGAAGTCGAACTTCGACCTGGCGGCCCCGGCCCAGTCCGACTTCGCGGAGCCTCCCCGGATCCGGATCGCCTGGCCCGTACCGACCCGAGCCCGTTTGGCCATCGGCTTCCGGACTCCGCCGCTGGAAGATCAGGAAACAGTCCGAGCGGCGCTGGATCTCCTGGCTGCAGCCGCCTTTTCGCCTTCTTCGCCCCTGTTTGAACGCCTCGTACGCCGGGATCGCACGGCTCTCAGCCTGCAAGCGTCCTTTGAAATCCGACGGGATTCCGGCTTCTTCCTCATCCGGGCCTCCGCCGCATCCGAAGACGGCCTGCCGGTCCTTGAGAAGGCCATCCGGGACGAGGTCGAGCGCCTCAGGACCGAGCTGGTCCCGGTTGCGGCGCTTCTGGCGGCCCGATCCGGACGGCAGCGCGCCCTCCTTCTGTCGCTGGAGACGGCGGAAGGGAAGGCCGCCGGCCTGGCCCGCATGATCGGGCTGACCGGCGACCCGGAAAGCCTGGCCCGATGGAACGGCCTCTATGAGCGCGTCGGCGTCTCCGAGCTGCGCGAGGCGGCCCGGCTCGGCCTGCGCTCCGCCGCCTCCGCGACCGCCATCCTGGCGGAGGGAGAGCCTCCCACTCTCCCCCTCCCCGCCGCGGCTGCCGCCAAAGGGGAGCGCGAATGAGGCGGCATCACGCTCCTGCCGTCGCGGCCCTCGCGGCCTTAGCCTCGCTCCTGATTCTGACAGGCTGCCGGAGGGACGATCCCAGGTCCCTCGGCCTCGAGCTTCTGCCGGCAGACGATGGTCCCTGCGTAGCCGTTCGCTTTCTCCTCGAGGTCGGCTCGGCCTTCGATCCGCCCGGCAAAGAAGGCCTCTGCCGCCTGGCCTGGACCCTGCTTGCGGACGGGGGCAGCCGGAGCCGGTCTTCGGGCCAGATCGCCGAGGCCCTGGCCCCGTTCGGGACGGAGCTGCGGCTCGAAGTCGGCCGCGAAGCCTCGGGCTTTTCGGCCATCGTGCTCCGCGAGGACCTGGACGCCTTCTACGCCGTCCTGCGCGAGATGCTCCTGGAGCCGGGCTTTCGGGAGATCGATTTTGAGCGCCTCAAGGAGGCCCAGATCGGCCTCCTTCGCGAATTCCTGGCTGGCGGCCGGGAGGATCAACTGGCCGGTGAGATCCTGGCCGGGATGATCCACGAGGGAATGGCCGGCTCCCATCCCGCGGAGGGGTGGCTCGATTCCGTCTCTTCCATCACCCTGGACGAGGTCCGGGACTTCCACCGGGAGCATTTCGTGCGGGGCAACATCATCATCGGCCTGGCCGGCGGCTATCCGGCCGGGTTCCCGGATCGCATCCGCGAAGACTTCCTCAGCCTGCCCGCCACCTTCACCCCGAAGCTGCCCGCGCGGGCCGCCCGACGGCTCACGGAATCCCGGGCTCTCCTAGTCGAGCGGCCGGGCAAGCCGGCTGCCGTCGCTTTCGGCCTGCCCCTGCCCCTGACCCCGGCCGACGACGATTTCCACGCTCTCCAGATCGCCGCGATTTATCTGGCGGAATCGGATACGGATGCCGCCGTTGGAGCCCTAGCTCCCGGACTCGAAAGCCCGGACGGTTTCGACCTGCCGGTCCGACGGCGGGCCTTCTCTCTCGTTTTCCGGTCCGCCCAAGGACTGGAGTCCGCGGACTTAGCCGGTCGGGCCGCCGCCCATATCCGGGCCCTGGCCGAGGAGGGCCTGACCCAGGAGCGGTTCGCCCAGATCCGGGACGGCCTTCTCCGATCGCTCGGCTTGCGCGGCCGATCCGTGGCGTNNGGCGGACCGCCTAGCCCGCCGTATGGCGGCCCGGGCCCTCGGCCAAGAGGATGCTCTGGCCGCGGCCGCCCATATCCTGCCGGGTCTCTCGGCCGAAGACGTCCGTAATGCCGTCCGCAGGCATCTTCCCCTCGACAGGTTTTGCTTCGCCGTCGTCTCGAGCGATGCCGCCGCCTGGAGCGCCGCCCTGGCTTCCGGCGGCGGGGCCTTGCGGCTTCGGCCCGAAGTCCTGCGCGTCCTCCCGGCGGCGGAGTGGATCCGGGCCGGCGAGGCCGCGGCGGTCGACGGCGGAAAACCGGATCGGTTAGAATAGACCCGCGTCTGAAACCGGGCCTCGAGGAGGGCATCCATGACCATCCGCCGCAAGACGTTCGTCATTCCCAAGCTGGCCCTGGCCGCCGCCGTGCTGGCCTCCGCCGCGTCCGCCGTCCCGGCGGCCCAGGACCTGCTCGGCGGGCTGGCCGCCCGGCAGGACTTCACAGCCGCCCGTGTCTCGTCCTTTGATCGCAGCGGGGGGAACAAGGACTCCCTGACCATCCCGGCCGGCGGAACGGCCGTCCTGGCGGAGATCGAGGGCCCGGCCGCGATCCACCATATCTGGGTCACCATCTCGGCCGAAGCCTTTTACGGCCGCAAGCTGGTCCTGCGGATGTTTTGGGACGGCGAGGCCTCGCCCTCGGTCGAGGCCCCGATCGGTGACTTCTTTGGCGTCGGGCACGGGCTCAACCGCAATCTCTCCTCCCTGCCGATCACCAACTCCTCGGAGGGCCGGGCCCGCAACTGCTACTGGCGCATGCCTTTCGCCCGGTCGGCCCGCATCACCGTGACCAACGAAGGCCGCCGCGAGGTGCCCGCCTTCTACTATTACATCGACTACCGCACGCTGCCCTCCCTGGCGGAAGGGACGCCCACTTTTCACGCCCAGTACCGGCAGGAGTTCCCTGCCCGGCCGGAGGCCGACTATCTGCTCTTGGAAGCCCAGGGTCGCGGCCACTATGTCGGCTGCCAGCTGAGCGTCCTGCAGAAGGCCATGGGCTGGTGGGGCGAGGGAGACGATAGAATCTATGTGGACGGCGAGAGCGCGCCCTCGCTTCACGGCACGGGATCGGAGGATTACTTCTCCGACGCTTGGGGCATGAGAGAATCGAACGGGCTCTTCTACGGCTGCCCTCTGCAGGAGGAGGACTTCCAGGCGGGTTCCAAGGCTTCGGTCTATCGGTTCCACATCCCGGATCCCATCCCATTCCGCAAATCCATCCGGGTAACCATCGAGCACGGCCACGCCAACGACCGGTCCGACCTGGACTCGTCGACGGCTTTCTGGTACCAAGCCGAACCCCACAAGCCTTTTCCCGCCCTGGCGGCCGTGGAGACCCGTCTGCCTTACGCCCTGGAACCGCCCGCGGGCTTCGTCCTGCCGGCCTGGCGCAAGGCCGAAAGCGAAGAGGATGAGATTTACGAGAGCGAAGACGGTGCGGTCCGCTTCCGGGCGGCCAAGCTTGTCTCCTCGCTGACCTCCTATTACGGCCCCGACGGCGTCCGCTTCCCGGCCCTGTCCACCGACGGCGCCGGGCTCGGCTCCCGGGCCGAGCTGGACTTCACCGTGGACGTCCCCGACCTCTACGATCTGGAGCTTTACCTGCTGCGGGGACCGACCGGCGGCGATTTTGAGGTGACGGGCTGCATATCCGGGGCTTCCCGCGTGCCCCTCAAGCCCGCATCCTTCAAGGGCTACGCCCCGGAACGCGAGTTCGCCGTGCTGCCGCTCAAGGGCCTGCGCCTCGAGCCGGGCCGCTCCTGCCTGACCTTCCAGATGACCGGCCGTGACGCCGCCGCCTCGGGCGCGGAGATCGGGATCATCGGCTACCGGCTGGCTCCGGCGGCCCGCAGGTTCCTGACCGAGTGGAGCCTGGCCGGCCCCTTCGACGCCCCGGACATGGACGCCCTGGCTGTCGGTTGTCCTCCCGAAGCGGCAACTGATCTGTCGGACGCATTTGTCGGCAAAGGCGGAGCGCCGGCCGGATGGAGGAAGATCCAAGCCGGGCCCGACGGCGCCTTCGACCTGAACAAGCTCGTCCAGCCGAACGAGCGCGTCGCGGTCTACGCCCTAGGCTGGGTCCGCTCACCCGAGGAGCGGATCGCCCACTTCCTCCTGGGCAGCGATGACGGCGCCCGGCTCTGGATCAACGGCGATCTGGTCCACCACAATCCGGCCTACCGGGCCGTCTCCACGGACCAGGACCGGGTGGAGGTGCGGCTGAAAAAGGGCTGGAACCGGGTCCTGCTCAAGATCGTTCAGGGCGCCGGCGGCTTCGGCTTCCAGGCTCGTTTCGCCGACCCTGACGGCGCGCTTGTCTGGAGCGCCGAACCGCCGCGCGACTGACCGCGCAGCCTGCGGAAGCGGGAAGGGAGAGTCGAAGATGACGAAGACGGCCAAGGGACCCGGTCCCGCCGTTTGGTCGGCCTCCGAGGGGGCGGTCCTGGCCCGGCTGGACGCGCCCATCAAGATCCAAGCCTGGCTGAACGGGATCGCCTACGATCCCGAGCCCGGCACGGCCTCGCCGCGGCGCGTCCTGCGGGAGCGCCGGGCCAACTGCTTTGAAGGGGCCTTGTTCGCCGCGGCCGCCCTCCGCTTCCACGGCCGCCGTCCGCTGCTCGTGGACATCCGCTCCCGCCACGACGACGACCACGTCCTGGCCGTCTTCCGCCAAAACGGGGCCTGGGGCTGCGCGGCCAAGTCCAACTTCACCGTCCTGCGCTTCCGAGAGCCCGTTTACCGGACGATCCGCGAGCTGATGGCCTCGTACTTCGACGTCTACTTCAACGCGGCCGGCGAGAAGACCATGCTCGAGTATTCCGGGCCGTTCGACCTGACCCGCTTCGACAAGCGGGGCTGGATGACGGACGAAGAGGACGTCAGCTGGATCGGGGACGCCCTGGACCGGGCCCGCCACACCCGCTTCATGACGCCGGCCCAGATGCGCGACGTCCTGCCGGCCGACCCGGCCCTCGTCAAGGCCGGGCTGCTGGGAGCCGACCCCCGCGGGCTCTTTAAGGTCTGATCACTTCCCCGGCAGGTGGATCCGGATCGAGGAGATCCGGTTGTTCAGCTTGTTGGGGATCTCCTTCAAGTTGGGGATGCTCGTCCCCGGCCCCATCTCCCCGGGCTCCAGGCTGAAGCCGCTGAAGTTGGGGTTCTGGAAGAAAGTCGCCACCTCGCCGGCATGGCTGGGCCCGGCGAAGACCTGGAGCGACGAGACGTCGTCGTCGAAGTCCTGCAGCTTGAGGTCGGTCAGATCCTGCACGATCGTCCGCCGCCGGCCCTCGAAGTTCTTGTCGGCGAAGATTTGGACGATCAGCGGCACCGCGGGCGCGGCCGGGATGTGGACGGTGGTGATCTCGATCGAGGAGATCTTGTGGCCCAGGTCGATGGGCGACTTGTGGACGCTGGAATACTCGCCGGGGCCGACCTCGACGTACTTGCCCGAGAAGCCCTTGTCGGTGTAGAGGCGGACCACGTCGCCCGGCTGGTAGTCCGGGCCGCGCATGATCTTCAGCGAGGCGATGTCGTTGTCGAACCCGATCAGCTTGAGCTCGGCCTCGTTGGAGACGATGTGGCGGCTGCGGCCGCGAAAATCCTCTTCCTTGAAGGCTTGGATGAGATACTTGACGGTCATGCGGCTCCTCCCTGATGAGATAACAATGAAGGAAGGATAAACCGAACCGGTCGTCCCTGGCAAGGACGGGCTCGGGCCGGCGGCCGTCGACGCTTTCTTGGGCTCACAGAGACCGGAAGGCGATCAGGCTCGAGGGAACCGCGCTTGGCTCCGCGCTCTAAGAAGACGGGGACGCGTCCCCGGATCACGGTTCAATCCGCGGTGACCAGAGTCCGCACACGCTGAGCAGAAGCCCGAACGAGGTCCCAGGCCAGCCGGACATGGCGCTCCTGGGTCAGCCGGGACCCGACCACGAAACGCAGGGCGAAGCGGCCGCCCAGGACGGTATGGGTCAGGAAGACGCGCCCCGAGGCGTTGAGGTCGTCCAGCAGGGCCCGGTTGAGGCGGGTCCGATCCTCTTCGCCGCGGCCGGCGTTGAGTCTGAAGCAGACCAATCCGAAGGGCGAGGGAGCCAGGATCTCGAAGCCCGGCTCCGCCTCGACCCAGGCCCGGAACAACCGGGCCAGCCTCTGGTGTTCGCGGACGAAGGCCCGCAAGCCCTCGACGCCGTAGGACCGGATGACGAACCAGAGCTTGAGGGCCCGAAAGCGGCGGCCGAGCTGGATGCCCCAGTCGCGGTAGTTCTTGACGTAGGGATCGACTCCGGTCTTGAGGTATTCGGGATGAATCTCGAAAGTCCGGATCAGGGCCCCGGGGTCGCGGACGAAGTAGGCCGAACAATCGAAGTTGGTCAGCATCCACTTATGCGGGTTGAAGACGAACGAGTCGGCCCGCTCCGCCCCGGCCATGATCCAGCGGTTCTCGGGGCAAAGAGCGGCCGTCCCGCCGTAGGCGGCGTCGACATGGAGCCAGAGGCCGTGCCGGGAGGCGATCTCGCCGATCGGCCCCAGCGGATCGACCGCGGTGGAGGAAGTCGTTCCCAGGGTGGCGGCGACGAAGGCGGGCTGCCAACCGGCCGCCTTGTCGCGCCGGACGGCCTCCTCGAGCGCCTCCGGGATCATGGCATAGCCCGCGTCCACGGGGACAATCCGCAGGTTCTCCCGGCCATAGCCGGCGATCTTGACTCCCTTCTCCAGGCTGGAGTGGGTCTCGGAGGAGGCGTAGACCGTCAGGGGCCTGCGCAGGCCCTTTTCATTGGCTTCGTAGTCGGTGGCTCTCTCCCGGGCCGAGAGAAGGGCCGTCAGGGTGGCGGTGGAAGCCGTGTCCTGAATGACCCCCGAGAACCCCTCGGGCAGCCCGATCATCTTCCGCAGCCAGTCCAGGACCCGGTCCTCAAGCTCGGTGGCGGCGGGGGATGTCACCCAGCTCATGCCCTGAGCCCCCACCCCAGCGGTCAACAGCTCGGCCAGGATGGATTCGGGGCTGTTGTTGGCCGGAAAATAGGCATGCCAGCCGGGATGCTGCCAGTGCGTCATGCCGGGCATGATGATGTTGTTGAAATCATTGAAGATTGCGTCCATAGGCTGGCCCGTTTCAGGAGGGTCGGCCGGCAGGCGGGAGGCGATATCCCCTGGGGACACGGCGGCGCGTACGGGCCGTTCTTCGATCGTCTCCAGGTAATCGGCCAGCCAATCAATGAATTCGTGCCCGCAGCGTCGAAACTGGGCATTGTCCATGGGCGCCTCATGCATTCGAGAAATGCCGTCCGGAAGGCCGGAATTCTAGTCCAAACCACCTGCCGGGTCAAAAGGGGGGTAAAAAAGGGCCTTCTCGGGCTATTCGGGACGAAATTCCGTCTTTCGGCTCTCCTATTCCGGCTGGAAACGGCGCTTGGGAGGTCCAACAAGGTTTTTTTAATAAAAAGATAAAAATAGTTTGCCAAATGGCTAAAAGGTGTGATACAATGCTTTATGTAGTCAGTGATCGGGGTAAAAAAAATCATCGGTTTTAGGTTATTTTATTTATTTTCTGTGCTTTGAAGGGCCGAGCCCAGCTCGGAATCCTCCCCTCGCCTAACACTCCCCGGTCCCTTCCGCTCCGCAGCTCTCCAACCGTACTGCGCCGGGCCGCGGCTCGGATCCTACCGGCCATGCAACCATCGCCCGGTCGATCGCGTTATTATGGGTGAAGCGAGAATTATGATGCGCCCTCGAGATAACAACAGGATCGATCGCGAGACGCACATCCTTTTTCCCCTCCTCTAACCCTCCTTCCTCAAGACCAGCCGCTCCCTCTCCTCCCGAGAGGGAGCGGCCTGTTTTTTCGCTTGACAGCCGGACCTCCGAGGTCTATCCTTCCTATGCGGGCCGCCTGAGGGGCCCGCCGGGTTCGAACGAAGGGAAGTCCGTCGCAAGCGGACGCAGCCCCCGCTACTGTAATCGGGGACGAATCCCGGATGACGCCACTGCTCTCATGCCCTTCGGGGATGAGGGCGGGAAGGCCCGGGAGGAGGACGATCCGAGAGCCAGGAGACCTTCCTCGAATCCATCGACCCGGCTTCGTGGGGAAGCCCGGGCGGATTTTTTTTGAGCGGGGGCGCTAGGAAGGTCCGCATGGCTCGCCCCGCTCTCGTCCTGACCGCCGCTCTCACCGCTCTTTGCGTCCTGGTCCCGCCTGCGCCGGCCCTGGCCGCTCAAGACCCCCGGAACACCCAGGATCCTCCGTTGCGCCACGAGGTTGTCGTCTCGGCTACCCGAGTCGAAACGCCGGCCAAGGAGATCGCCAGCTCCGTGACCGTCCTCACCCGCCGGGAGCTCGACCGGGCCGGACGGACAAGTGTTTTGGACGTCATCCAGGACGGCCTGGGGGTTGCCGCGGTCCGCGCCGGCGGCCCGGGCGCGGCCTCGTCGGCCTTCCTGCGAGGCGCCAACTCCGAGCATGTCCTCGTCCTGCTCGACGGGGTGGCCCTCAATGATCCCATGAATCCCTCGCGCTCCTACGATCTGTCCCACCTGACGCTCGACAACGTCGATCGGATCGAGATCCTGCGCGGACCCCAGAGCACCTTGTACGGGTCCGACGCTCTGGCCGGAGTCATCAACATCGTTTCCAGGCGCGGAGAAGGGAAGCCCGCCGTGTCCATGGAGACCTCGGGGGGATCCTACGGCACGTGGCGGGGCTCGGCCGCGATCTCGGGCGGGGCCGGGCGCCTGTCTTATGCCTTCGGCCTGTCGCGCTACCAGACCGGCGGATTGTCCGCCGCCTCGACCGACTACGCCGGCAACAGCGAGGCCGACGGATACCGCAACGCCACCCTCTCCGGCAACATCGGCTGGTCCTTCTCACCCTCGACCGAGGCCGGGATCGTCGTCCGGGCGGTGGACGCGCGCTCCGATATTGACGGCTTCGGCGGGCCCTATGGGGACGACCCCAACAGTCTCCAGGACTACCGCTCCCTGATGGTCAGCGTCCGCGGCCGCACCCTGCTCTTCGGCGGCCGCTGGGAGATCAAGGCCGCCGCTTCGCATCTCGGCTCCGACCGCGACAATGACAACCCGGTCGACGATCTGCACCCGTACGACTCCGAGATCGGGACCTTCCGCAGCCGGCTGGCCAAGCTCGACGTCCAAAATAATGTCTTCCTCTCGGAATCCCAAACCCTGACCTTCGGCGGCGATTGGCAGCGCGAGAGCGGCGAGTCGTCCTACCTTTCGGAAAGCCTTTGGGGCCCCTATGAGAGCGCTTTTCCCGGCCGGCAGGCCGAACGGATGGGCCTGTTCGCCCAGGACCAGATTCGTGTCGGCGGCCTCTTCTTCGCCACCGCCGGCCTCCGCCTGGACGACCACAGCCGGACGGGGACGGCGCTGACCTGGCGCATCGCCCCGGCCCTGGCTCTCGAGGCGACCGGGACCCGGCTCAAGGCCACCGCCGGCACCGGCTTCAAGTCGCCCTCCCTCTACCAGCTCTACGCGCCGGGCACGGCCTGGGGACCGATCGGCAACGAGGGCCTGCGCCCCGAGCGCAGCACCGGCTGGGACGCCGGGATCGAGCAAGCCTGGGCGGGGGAGCGCTGGCTGGCCGGCCTGACCTGGTTCCGCAGCGATTTCCGCAATCTGATCGACTACGATTACGCCATCGGCTACGTCAACATAGGGCGGGCCCGGACGCAGGGCTGGGAGGCTTCCTTGCGATTCCGGCCTTCGGGCGCGGCCGACCTCCTTCTCTCCTACACCCGGATGGACGCCCGCGATCTTGATGACGGGACGGCCTTGCCCCGCCGGCCCAGGGACAAGGCCGCCGTCGAGGCTTTCTGGCGNNGGCGGCCTATGTCGGCGGCCGGCCCGACCGGGATTACGCTTCCGCGGGCTATCCGACCGTGACCCTCAAGGATTACTTCCTGGCCGATGCCGACGTGTCCTACCAGGCCGGGCCCAGGACGCGGGTCTTCCTGCGGGTCGACAACCTGCTTGACGAGCGCTATGAGACGGTCTTCGGCTACGGCACGCCGCGGCTGTCAGCCTACGCCGGCGTCCGGGTCGGGTTCGGGAAATAGCCGCCTCAGCCGAGGTGTTCGACGAGGATTTTGGCGGCGATGACGAGCAGGACGAGACCGCCGACGATCTCGGCCCACTTGCCGGCCCAGCGACCGACCAGGGGACCCAGCTTGGCCCCGACCGCGGTCAGGGCGAAGGCCACGATCCCGATGACAACGGCCGGGTAGACGACCGAAGCGCCCAATGCCGCCAGGCCCAGGCCGGCGGCCAGGGCGTCGATGCTGGTGGCCAGCGACAGGACGAGGAGTCGGCCGCCGCGGGTCGGGTCGGGACAGGCGGCGCCCTCGGGCCCGCCTTTCTCATGCCGGAATGCTTCGAGAATCATCTTGCCCCCAACGAAGACCAGCGGTCCGGCCGCGACCCAGTGGTCGTAGTCCTGGATGAGGCCGACGACGGTCCGCCCCGCGGCCCAGCCTATGATGGGCATGGCGAACTGGAAGAGACCGAAGCTTCCGGCCAGCCGGAAGGTCTGCCGGGACGAGCAGCCCCGCATCGACAGCCCGACGCCCACGGCCACGGCGAAGGCGTCCATGGCCAGGGCCAGGGCGATGCCCAAGACGACAATGAAGCTCATGGGATCATGAGTCTACCAAAAACCGGACCGCCCCGCATCCTTCGGAGAGGGGTCAGGTCTTGACATNNAGACCTGACCCCTTCTGGTATAATACTGGGCTTCATGAGCGAGAGCATCGTCCTCCGGGGAGTGCGCGTCCACAATCTCAAGAATATCGATGTGGACGTGCCTTTGGACAAGCTCGTCGTCGTCACCGGGGTCAGCGGATCGGGCAAGTCCAGCCTGGCCTTCGACACCCTCTACGCCGAGGGTCAGCGCCGCTATATCGAGTCGCTCTCGGCCTACGCCCGCCAGTTCCTGGAGCGGATGGACAAACCCGAGGCCGACTTGATCGAGGGCCTGCCGCCGGCCGTCGCCATCCAGCAGAGGACGGCCACCAAGAATCCCCGTTCGACGGTGGCCACGGTCACGGAGGCCTACGACTACCTACGGGTCCTCTTCGCCCGGATCGGGACGATCCACTGTCTTCAGTGCGGCCGCCCGGTAGCCCGGGACACCATCGACGACATGGCCGAAACCCTTCTGAAGGAAGCGCCCGGCGCCCGGGTGACGGTGTCCTTCCCCTGGCCGGCCGAAAAGGGGTTGGCCCCGCTGAAGAAGCTGGGCTTCTACCGCCTGATCCGGGACGGCGGGGTGATCTCCTTCGAGGGGGCCTCCTTCGCCAAGGCCGAGACCCTGGCCGTCTTCGTCGACCGGACCGCCCTCGACCCGGACGACCGCGATCGCCTGGTCGATTCCCTGGAGCTCGGCCTCAAGCACGGCGGCGGGCGGGTTCGAGTCGAGGCCGAGGACGGTCGGGTCTGGCCGTTCTCCGACAAGCTCGAATGCAAGGCCTGCGGCATCCCCTACGAGGATCCCTTCCCGAATCTTTTCTCCTTCAACAGCCCCCAAGGCGCCTGCCCCGACTGCCACGGCTTCGGTGACTTGGCGGTGATCGATCTTGAGAAGGTCGTGCCGGACGACTCGCTGTCCTTGAAGGACGGGGCCATCGAGCCCTGGACCAAGCCCGTCTCCAAGAACGTCATGAAGGAGATGCTGCGGGCGGCCCGCAAGCGAGGCGTGCCCATCGACGTGCCCTTCGCCCGGCTGTCCCAGGCCGACCGGGCCTTCATCATGGACGGGGACGGCGAGTGGTACGGGATCAAGGGATTCTTCGACTGGCTGCAGACCCGCAAGTACAAGGTCCAGGTCCGGGTCTTCCTCAGCCGCTATCGCAAGTATGTGGCCTGCCCCGCCTGCCGCCAGACCCGGCTCAACCCCCAGGCTCTGAGCGTCAAGGTCGGAGGCCTCTCCATCGGCGATGTCGTTCGCCTGACCGTCCAGCAGGCCCAGACCTTCCTCTCCGGCTTGTCCCTCCCGCCTTCCGAGGCCCGCGTGGCCGAGAAGCTTCTGGCCGAGATCCTCAGCCGCCTGAAGTTCCTGCTCGAAGTCGGCCTGGACTACATCTCGCTGGACCGGATGACATTCACCCTGAGCGGCGGAGAGGCTCAGCGCATCAATCTGGCGGCGGCCCTGAGCTCCAGCCTGGTCGGCACGCTGTTCGTCCTGGACGAGCCCTCGGTCGGCCTCCATCCCCGCGACAACGGCCGCCTGATCCAGATCCTCCGCTCCCTCAAGGACGTGGGCAACACCGTCCTGGTCGTGGAGCACGATCCGGAGATCGTTCGGGCCGCCGATTACATCATCGACCTGGGTCCGCGGGCCGGCGAGCACGGCGGCGAGATCCAATTCGCCGGGACGCGGGACGCCTTCTTCGCCGGCTCGGATTCGCTGACCGCCCGCTACCTGCGCGGGGATAAAACCGTCCCCCTGCCCCGGGCCCGCCGGACGCCCGACCGCTTCCTGCTCGTCCGCGACGCTCACAAGCACAACCTCAAGCACTTGGACGTCCGCTTGCCGCTGGGCGTCTTCACCTGCCTGACCGGCGTCTCCGGCTCGGGCAAGAGCACGCTGCTCCACGACATCCTCTACCAGGGCTGGTCCGGCGAGGCCCGCAACGGCTTCGCTGAGATCCGCGGCCTGGACTTCATCGACAAGATGGTCCTGGTCGACCAGTCGCCCCTGAGCACCTCGCCCCGTTCCATCCCGGCCACCTACACCAAAGCCATGGACGGCATCCGCGATCTGTTCAGCCAGACCCGGGAAGCCAAGGCCCGTGGCTTCAGGCCGGGGGACTTCTCCTTCAACACCAAGGGCGGCCGCTGCGAGGAGTGCGAGGGCGCCGGGCGCCTGGTCGTGGAGATGCAGTTCCTCAGCGACGTGACCTTGGTCTGCGAGGCCTGCGGGGGGCGGCGCTTCAAGCCCGAGATTCTGGACGTCCGCTACAAGGACCGGGGCATCGACGGCGTCCTGCACATGACCGTGGAGGACGCTCTGGAATTCTTTTCCGACCGGCCGGACATCGTCCGCCGCATCAAGCCCCTGGCCGAAGTCGGCCTGGGCTACCTGCGCCTGGGTCAGCCGACCACGACTCTCTCGGGCGGCGAGCTGCAGCGAATCAAGCTGGCCTACCACCTGATCCACGAGCGGGACCGCCGGGTGCTCTATCTCTTCGACGAGCCGACCATCGGGCTCCACCCGGACGACGTAGCCTGGCTGCTGCGGGCCTTCCAGAGGCTGGTCGACGAGGGCCACTCCCTGATCGTCATCGAGCACAACCTGGACGTGATCAAGACCGCCGACTATGTCATCGACCTGGGCCCGGAGGGCGGCGACCGGGGCGGTGAGATCGTAGCCCAGGGGACGCCCGAGGAGGTGGCCCGCTCGAAGCGCTCGGCCACGGCCCGCTATCTGCGTCCGGCCCTCGCCGAGCCCTCGGCCGGCCCTGCCCCCGCCTCGAAGGGCCGCGGCAGCCGGGTTTGACTTGCCGTCAAGCGCTGTGCTATATCCGAGCCATGAGCCGACCGGTCCGCCGGATTGCCGAGAACGTCCCGCTCTACCTTCTTATGGTCGCCATCTCGCTGGCCTTCCTCGGACTTGAACAGCTGACCCACTTCGAGTTCCTCTATCACCTGGCCGCCATCCCGCTCGAGATCCTGGTTGCCGTCTTCATCGTTGAGAAGTACCTGGAGCGGCACGAGACCAAGGAGCGGCGGCGCCACCTGATGTACATCAAGAGCACCATGTTCCGCTCGGACATGCGGACGCTGTTCATCGCCAACTTCCACGCCCTCAAGTCGCCGGCCCTGACCATGGCCCGGATCAAGTCCGCCTCGCTGGAGGAGATGCGGGCCATGAGGGCGTCCGCGGCGGGCGTCGAGTACAAGTCCGTGGAGGCCATGGAGCCGGTGATCATGGAGTACGTCAAGGCCGAGCGCGTCTGGCAGACCTTCCTGCAGCGGGCCATCGAGAACGGCTTCGAGGAGGTCTTCCTGCGGATGATCGAGATCATCCACTTTCTCTACGACGTCAAGCTGTTCAAGGAAAACAACCCCGACAAGCTGTTCATCCGGGAGGCCGAGAAGCGGGAGCCGCTGATGCGCAAAGCCTCCAAGGTCCTGCACGACGGCATCCTGTCCTTCCTGGACTACGCCATCGAGCTGAAGGAAAAGACCCCGGATATGTTCGACGAGGTCATGGCCGACTACGAGCTGACCGAGCTGATCAAGGGGATATAGGAGGCCCATCCCCCGCCGCCTGGGCCTGCGGCGCGGTATTCGTCCCGGCGGCTTCGGGCTCTACTCGCCTTTTTCCACAGCTCTCCTCGGCACCTACGGAACTCCGCATGCTTGTTCTTGGGAGCATCCAAGATCACTCACTCCATCACGATCTCGTAGAATTGTTGCGTGCTCAAACATCCCTCGGCGCCCGTTGGGTTCCCTCGGAGAGTTGTGGAAAAAGGCGCCGCCCTCGCTATTTCGCCGTCGGCCGAACACCGTGCCGCTCCACCAACCCCAGGAGGCGGGGGATGATCCGATTCTAGCGGCCGGAGATCTGGACGGGCGCGGGGGGAGGCGGGGTCTCGCCCGAGCGGCGCGGGCGCCGGCGGCCGAAGTGGGCCAGCCAGTATCCGGCGAAGAAGCCGGCGAAGAAGATGAACGGCACCAGGATGACCTGGGACATGGCGATCTTCCAGAAGAAGATCCGGTAGGTGACCACCTGGGTGTTCTGGACGGCCAGGACGACCAGCAGCGCCGCCATGATCATCAGAACCAGGTATTTCGGCTTCATGTCCTTCCTCCCCTCACTCGCTAGAGCCATTTCTTGCGCCGGAAGAACCCGAACATCATCAGGCCCAGCGCGATCATGATCCCCCAGACGGTGAAATAGCCGCCGGGCCAGCGCAGCTCCGGCATGACGTCGAAGTTCATGCCGTAGACGCCGACGATGAAGGTCAGCGGGATGAAGATGGTCGAGATGATGGTCAGGACCTTCATGACCTCGTTCATCCGGTTGCTGATGCTCGACAGGTAGGTTTCGACCATGCCCGAGAGCATGTCCCGGAAGGTCTCGACATTGTCGATGACCTGGATGGTGTGATCGTAGACGTCGCGAAAGAAGATATTGGTCGATTCGTGGATCAGGCCGGACTCGACCCGCTCCAGGCCGGCCACGACTTCGCGCAGCGGCCAGACCGATTTTCGCAGGTAGATCATCTCACGCTTCAGGCCGTGGATCGCGTGCATGGTCTCTTTGCTCGGTTTGTCGATCAGCTCCTCCTCCAGCGTTTCGATCCGCTCGCCCAGCTTCTCCAGAACGGTGAAGTAATGGTCGACCACCGCGTCCAGGAGGGCATAGAGCAGATAATCGGGGCCCAGCTTGCGGATGCGGCCCTTGGCCTTGCGGATCCGGTCCCGGACCGGATCGAACATGTCGCCCTCCAGCTCCTGGAAAGAGATGATGAAGTTCCGTCCCAGGATCAGGCTGAGCTGATCGGTCCCCACCTCGGCCTTGGCCTCATCGTACTCCAGCATCCGGACGACGATGTAGAGCATCTCGCCCAGGTCCTCTATTTTGGGCCGCTGGGAGGTCGTCAGGATGTCCTCCAGGATCAGCGGATGGAGGCCGAAGTGGCTGCCGATCTTCTCGACGATCGCCGGATCGTGCACGCCGTCGACGTTGATCCAGGTGACGGTGGCGGTATCGCGGAAGGAAAAGCACTCCTCGCAGGCAGCGGCCGTCTTCTCCAGAAAGTTCTCGGCGTCATAGTCGAGGATGGTGATGCGGGGCGTCCCGGTCTTGGGCTTGCCGACATAGACCAGGCTGCCGGGGTCAAGCCCCTTCTTGCTCGCGCGTCCCGCTCCATTCCTGAGAAACCGCTTAGCCGGCATGGGCCTTCTCCTCCCCGCCGCTCCAGAATACCGCGAAACGCGCCCCGGCGCCAGGCCGGGCTAGCGGCCGCGCCGCTCGGGTTTGCCCTCCGATTTGCCTTCCGGCTTGGGCTGCGGCTCCGGCTTGGCCGCCGTTTCCTCGGCCGGGCCCAGCCCGACCTTGGCCCGGATGGCCGCGTCGAGCTCCGCCGCCAGCTCCGGCTTCTCCTTGAGAAGCTTCTTGACGTTGTCCCGCCCCTGGCCGACCCGCTCGCCCTTGTAGGAATACCAGGTCCCGGACTTCTCGATCAGGCCGACGTTGGCGCCCATGTCCACCAGATCGCCCTCGCGCGAGATGCCCTCGCCGTAGACGATGTCGAACTCGCAGTCCCGGAAGGGCGGGGCCATCTTGTTCTTGACGATCTTGACCTTGACCCGGTTGCCGACGACCTGGTCGCCTTCCTTGATGGCGGTCATCCGCCGGACGTCGACCCGCAGCGAGGCGTAGAACTTGAGGGCCCGGCCGCCGGTCGTCGTCTCGGGATTGCCCAGGAAGAAGCCGATCTTCTCCCGGATCTGGTTGATGAAGATGAAGCAGGTCTTGGAGCGGGCCACGATGGCGGTGAGCTTGCGCAGGGCTTGGCTCATCAGCCGGGCCTGCAGGCCCATGTGGGCGTCGCCCATCTCGCCCTCCAGCTCCGCCTTGGGCACCAGGGCGGCGACCGAATCGACGACGACGACGTCGACGGCCCCGCTGCGGACCAGGACCTCGGCGATCTCCAGCCCCTGCTCGCCGTAGTCGGGCTGGGAGATGAGCAGGTTGTCGACGTCGACCCCGATCTTGGCCGCGTAGCTGGGGGACAGGGCGTGCTCGGCGTCGATGAAGGCGGCCTGGCCGCCCACCCGCTGAGCTTCGGCAATGACGTGGAGGGCCAGGGTCGTCTTGCCGGTGGCCTCAGGGCCGTAGATTTCGACCACCCGGCCGCGGGGAAAGCCCCCGATGCCCAGGGCCAGGTCGAAGGAAATGGACCCGGTCGGGATGATCGGGATCTTGACGGCCGCGCCCTGCTGGCCGAGCTTCATCACCGAGCCCTTGCCGTACTGCTTTTCGATCTGGGAGACGGCGGCCTCGATGGCCTTGCTCCGGGATAGAGTCTTCTGTTCCTGTTCGTCGTCTTTCATCGGTTTCTCCTCGCTTGCGGGCCTCAGCCGGCCCTGATATGTCCCATCAACTTCCCATTCGAACAAGCCGCGCCGTCCGGCGACGGCGTCAGCCCATGATGCCGCTGATCTCCCCCTCGTCCGAGATGTCGATCTTCTCCGCCGCCGGGGCCTTCGGCAGGCCCGGCATGGTCATGATCTCGCCGCACAGGGCCACGACGAAGCCGGCCCCGGCGCTCAGCTTGGCGTCTGTGACCGTGACGGCGAAATCGCGCGGCCGGTTGAGAGCCTTGGCGTCGTCCGAGAGCGAATACTGGGTCTTGGCGATGCAGACCGGCGCGGAAGCGAATCCGTCGGCCTCGTAGCGCTGCAGCTTCTTGCGGGCTTTGGCCTCGATCACCACCCGGCCGGCGCCGTAGACCCGGCGGGCGATCGTCTCGATCTTCTCGATCAGGGGGGCTTCCGGGGGGTACAAATAGCGGAAGCCGGACTTGTCCCGCTCGGCGGCCTCGATGACTTGCCTGGCCAGACCCAGGCCGCCCTGGCCGCCGCGGCCGAAGACATCGCTGAGGGCGTAGCGGAAGTCTTCTTTTTTAGCCAGGCCGTCGAAGGCGGCCACTTCCGCCTCGGTGTCGGTCGGGAACTTGTTCAGAGCCACGATCAGGGGGACGCCGAACAGGCGTACGTTCTCGACATGTTTCTGCAGGTTTTCGAAGCCTTTTTCGACAGCCGCGATGTTTTCCGCGTTGAGCCCGTCGGCCTTGACCCCGCCGTGATATTTGAGGGCCCGAAGCGTCGCCACAATGACCACCGCCGCCGGGGGCGGGATGTGGCCTGTGCGGACGACGATGTCCATGTACTTCTCCGCCCCCAGCTCGGTGGCGAAGCCGCTCTCGGTGATGACGTAGTCGGCCAGGCGGAGGGCCAGGCCGGTGGCGATGACGGTATTGGTGCCGTGGGCGATGTTGGCGAAGGGCCCGCCGTGGACGAAGGCGGGGTTGCCTTCCAGGGTCTGGACCAGGTTGGGCTTGAGGGCTTCCTTGAGCAGGGAGGCCATGGCCCCGGCCGCCTTGATCTGGGCCGCCGTGACCAGCTTGCCGTCGGGGGCGTAACCGACGACGATCCGGCTGAGGCGTGCTTTCAGATCGGCCAGGTCCTTGGCCAGGCAGAGGATGGCCATGACCTCGGAAGCGGCGGTGATGTCGAAGCCTGTTTCCCGGCCCAGCCCCCCGTTGGGATCGTTGAGGCCGACCAGGATGCTCCGCAGGCCCCGTTCATTCATGTCCATAGCCCGCTTCCAGGTCACCTTGCGGGCGTCCAGAAGGGCGGCCGGGCCGTCGAAGTGGAGCCGGTTTTCGGCCATGGCCGCCAGGAGGTTGTGGGCCGTGGTCACGGCGTGGATGTCGCCGTTGAAGTGCAGGTTGATGTCCTCGCTGGGGTGGACCTTGGCCTTGCCGCCGCCCGTGGCGCCGCCCTTCATGCCGAAGACCGGGCCGAGCGAAGGCTCGCGCAGGGCCGCGACGGCCTTATGGCCCAGGATGGCCAGGGCGTCCGTCAGACCGACGGCGGTGGTCGTCTTGCCCTCGCCGGCCGGAGTGGGGGTCATGGCGGTGACCATGACCAGGCGGCCGGACGGCCTGTCCGCGGCGGGCACCCGCGCGGGATCGACTTTGGCCTTGAACCGGCCGTAGAGATCGATGCTGTCGGGGGGCAGGCCGAGCTTGGCCGCGATGTCCTGGATCGGAACGATGCCGGTCGGGGTTTTTTCTGCCATGTCCTCGCGTGCTCCTTGGCGCCTAGTTTAACCGGGAAGGGGGGCGGGCGGCAACCGGTTTCATCCCCCCTCCCTCAGCGGCTCCGGCTCAGGTAGAGCAGGTCGTAGTCCTGGATCAGGCCGTGGTCGGCGAAGCTGAAATAGCGGTTGTTGCCGATGACCAGGTGGTCCAGAACCTTGAGCTGCATGATCCGGGCGGCGAAGACAAGCTCGCGGGTGATTTCCCGGTCACAAGTCGACGGGTCGGGGTCGCCGGACGGGTGGTTGTGGACGAAGACCATGGCCGCGGCGTTGAAACGGAGGGCCTCCTTCATGATCTCGCGCGGGTAGACGGCGCTGGAGTCGACGGTGCCCTCGAAGAGGGTCCGCTCCTCCAGGATCTGGTTCTTGGAGTCGAGAAAGAGGACCTTGAAGCACTCCCGCTTGAGGTCGCGCATGGCGTGGTAGAGGTAGTCGAAGGCTTCCTCCGAAGAGCGGCAGTACGGCCGGGCCAGCATCCGATCCTTGAGGAAGCGGCGGGCCACCTCCTGCACCAGCCGGATGCCGAAGACATTGTGGGCCCCGATGCCGTCGATCCGCTGCAGGTCGTGGGATTCGGCTTCCAGGACGCCCCGCAGGGTGCGAAACTCGCGCAAGGCCCGGCGGGCCGCCCCCCGGCAGTCCCGGCGCGGCGTGCCTAGGGACAGCAGGAGCTCGACGACTTCGTGATCCAGGAAGGCATTCAGGCCGGCTTTGAGGAACTTCTCGCGCAGGCGCCTGCGGTGCCCTTCCCGGTCGACCTCGTCCGCCTTATGGGGCTCGGTCGGCGCCGACGCGCCGGTCCGGCCTTCCTGCGGCTCCCCGGGCGGAACGGAGCGCGGGCTATCCGGTATGGGAGGGCCGGCGGCGGGGGGGTCTTCGAAAGGGTAGCGGTCCATGGCCTTGTTCCGGACACTAGATAGACGCTCGGGAGGGCGGGAATTCGCAGGGTGTCAATAAATGGGATCAGATGCGCCTGGAAGAGGCGGAACGGACGAGGGCCCGGCGGACGGCCTGGACTTTCTCGGGAGGCAGGTCGAAGGGGAGGATCCCGGTGCCCAGCATGAATCCCGGACGGCGGCGCCCGATCTCGAGGATCGCGGCGGTCCGGGACTCGATCTCGTCCGCGGAGGCCGTCTCCAGGAAGCGCGGGTCCAAGTTGGCCCGGACGAGGACGGAGGTGTCGGGAATCCGGTTGAGGAAAGCCGCCAGGTCGGCTTTGAAGTCACAAAGAATGTTGTTCGTCCCCGTGCGCAGGATGTCGGGCAGGAGCGGCGTCGTATCCCCACCCATGATGTAAGGGATAAGCGGGACGCCCAGCTCGGCCCGGAAGAAGGCGATCACGCGGGCGGTCGCGGGCAGGATCAGGCGCCGGTAGAGGGACGGCGAAACAAGCGGCGGCGCGGCATGGGAATCGAACAGGATGACGCCCAGCCCTCTGTCGACGAAGGCCTTGCCGTAAGCCTCCACGGCCACGGCACAGAAGTCCAGAAGCGAGACGACCCACTCCGGCTGGTCCAGGAGGGTCAGGAGGAGGGGCTCATCGCCGACCAGCTCGGCGGCCATGGAGAAGGGCGCGCTCACGGCGCCGCGGACGAGGACGTCCCGGCCGGCGTAGGCCTGCAGCCGTCGGCCGGCCTCCAGGAAGACGGGCATGCGGCCGCTGCGCTCGGGATCGGGCAGGGGGAGGAGCCCGATATCGCCGCCCGGCTTGAGGGGCCGTCCCTCGATCACCGGGACTTCGGGGCCGTCGAAGAAGCGGACCCTGGCGCCGGCCGCCTCGGCCTCCACGTTGTAGACATCCAGACCGACGGTCAGGGCGTCCGGCTCGTAGATTTCCAGCTCGCGGGACAGCCCCTTCTCCAGGAGCATGGCGTTGCGGGCCACGGCAGACGGGGTCGAGCCGACAAGCGCCGCCTTGTGCTCATAGACGGCAGGCAGGAAGGGCGGGCGGTCCGCGCTCCTTCCCTCCAGCAGAGCCTGAATCCTCTCCAGACCGGTCATGATTTCCTCCGCAACGCCCGCTTCGGCGCTCCCGCCGGCCGGCTCTCCCGCCTGGCGCGTTGGAAGGCCTTGAACGGTTCCGCCATCCCTTCCGCCCTGGACCAGCGCCCGATTTCGCGCATATCGACGGACCGCATCCGGGCCACCAGAACGGCTTGGGCCAGGGAAGGGCGGTCCTGCCAATGGTAGAAGGCCGCGAGTCTGTCCTTGACGCAATCCGTGGGGGTCAGCATCTCGAGTCTCAGCCCGCCGCGCCGGCGGACGGACGTCTCGCGGATCGGATCCTCCCCCACGGAAGGCGGCGGGGGAAGGATCTCGACGAAATACTCCGTTTCGGGGTGGATGAATCGGCCGCTGTCGAGCCGAAAGCCGAGGCTCTCCATGGCCTTGCGGATCCGGCCCGGCTCGGGATGGCCACGGAGAACGAAGTCGAGATCGTAGGACGGGTAAGCGTTCGAAGAGTAGAGAGACACGCAGGCGCCGCCGGTCAGGATGGCTTCGATGGAGAATCGCCGCAGCCGGTCGGAGACCCGGAAAGCCCAGTCTTCGAGCCGGAGCTGCGTTCTTCGCATGTGTTCAAAGGGGCTTTCCGGCCCGGCGGGGGCGCAGCCGCGGCTCGAACCAGGCCGCGCGCTCGTCCGGCGCATAGAAGTCCCGCGCTTTCCCCAGGAGGGCCCGCAGCTCCCTGAGGAAGGGGTAGCGGGGATTGAAGCCGTAGAGCCGCGTCCGGCCCCGCAGGCGGCTGTAAAGCACGCCGCCCCGCTCCAGGCGCCCCAGCTGGTATTGGACGGCATAGACCGGGAGACCGAAGGTCCGGGCCAGCTCGCGGGGATAGGACTCGCCTCGGGCCAGGACGGCCAGCAGGATCTTCTCCTTGACGGGAGAATCGAGGAGGGGCTCGAGCATCCCGGCTCCTTATAACTCTATTTTGGTCATATGACCAATATTGTGTTATATACAACGGGACCCGGACGCAAGTCAAGAGCCGCCGTTTGACCGCCTCCGGCGGCTGTGGTACAAGGGCAGAGACCCGAGGAGGCCTCCATGAACGGCAACATCCCGACCCTGTTCGTCACCGGCAAGACCCTGCCCGAAGCCTGGGAAAAAGCCGTCCTGGCCTGCTGGCGCGAGGGGGCGGCGATCAAGACCGAATACGACAAGCCGGGCGACCCGCCCAGCCGCGACTGCACCATGACCTGGGTGGTCGAGGATCCCTTTGCCGAGCCGCGCATTCACCGGGCCTTCCCGGGCGGGCTGGAGGACCTGGAGATCTACCGTCAGGAGGTCGTCGACGGCGTGCACGACCACTGGATCGCCCCCCGGGAGGGCAAGTGGACCTACACCTACCACAAGCGCCTCTTCGGCTACGAGATCGAGGGCCGGGCCGTCGATCAGATCGAGGCCGCCGTGCGCAAGCTGGCCGAGGCCGGGCACACCCGGCGGGCCCAGGCCATCACCTGGAACGTCCATCTCGATCCGCCGACCTACGACCCGCCCTGCCTGCAGCGACTCTGGTTCCGCCTCCTGGACGACGAAGAGGGCCGGCCGGTCCTCAATATGAACGCCCACTGGCGGTCGCGCGACGCCTACAAGGCCGCTTACATGAACGTTTTCGCCCTGACCGACCTGCAGCGCCGCGTCGCCGGCCGGGTGGCGGAGCGGATCGGCCGCCCGGTCCGGGTCGGCCGCTACGCGGACCTGGTCGACAGCTTCCACATCTACGGCTCCTACTTCAAGGACTTCGAGGGCTTCCTCAGGATGGTCGAGAAGCGCGGCTTCGAGGACCGGACTTGGGACAGCGCCTATGCCGAACCGATGTTCGCCGAGGCCCGCGAGAGACTGCGGCTTGAGAAAGAGGAGGGGCGCTGAGGCGGCGCCTGGGCCATGACGACTTTGACCATCGTCCTGACCGCCTCAGCGGCCGTCTCGGCCCTGATCACGGTGTACGCCGCGATCAAGGACGAGCGCCGTCTCCTCTGGATCTTCAAGCCGGCCGCGACGATCTCCATCATCGCCCTCGCCTTCCTGCGTCCGGGGACGGATTCGCCGGCCGTTTACAAGACTTTCATGCTGGCCGGTCTCGTTGCCTCACTGGCCGGTGACGTCTTTCTCATCCAGATCGACAAGTACTTCCAGGCCGGGCTGGCCGCCTTCCTGGTCGCCCAGATCCTCTATATCCGCGCCTTCCTTTCGGTCACGCCGGCCCGGGTCGATTTCCTGACGGTCCTGCCGCTGCTGCTCGCCGCCCTGTTCATGATGGCCATCCTCTTCCCCTATCTGGGCAAGCGCAAGATTCCCGTGGCGGTCTATATCCTGGCCCTTACGGTCATGGCCGGGCTGGCCGCGAACCGCTTCGCGGTCGCGGGCGGGGCGCTCGCCCTGCGGGCCTTCGGCGGCGCAGTCCTCTTCCTGATCTCGGACTCCATCCTGGCCATCAACAAGTTCGCCCGGAAGATTCCCTGCGGCCGGGCCCTGAACCTGTCCACGTATTTCGTGGCCCAGTGGCTCCTGGCCCTGTCGATCTAATTACCAGACACAAATCAATTAGAATTAGCAGACACATACTCATTTCTCTCCCGATCGATATTTCCATCTAATTCAAGCATTTATTGACAACCCTCGCTTAGAACGCGCCAAGGCCAACAAGGCCGAGTCGGGCGCCTCGTCCAAGAACGGGGAAAAGACATAAATCAAGCAAATAAACGGATTGTTTTCAATGGGTGGAAGAAATTGGTATGTGTCTGCTATTTTGAAAACGACAGTCCGCGCAGAAGATCGGACAGAACGGATGAGGCGCTGCGGCCGCGGGAAGTCAGCAGCCAATAGACGGCGCCATCCATGACGGCGGCCGCGGCCTGGTCGCCCTTGGCCAGCGACCATACGGTTCGGCCGCCGACACCGGAGCGCTTGGGCTTTCCGGCCCCCATGATCCGGAACAAGGCGGCGGCGGCCGCTGCATCCGGCTTGACCCAGGGCAGAAAGTATCCCTCCTGCAAAGAAGCGCCGGCTCCGCCCGGACCGTTCATCTCGACGATCGTGGCATCGGGCCAAACCGCATCGAGCTTGCCGAAAGCGAAGCCCTCGGGCTTGGTCAGACTCAAGCCCAGCCAGGGATTGCGATAGACATCGCCGGAGAGCGTATGCGGCTTGGCGTCCTCCGGCACAACCACGGTTTTCCCGTCCTCCCCGGTATACTCGAGGATGAGGATTTCGACCTGGCCGAGGAGCTGCGAGGCCGCCCCGCCGGTGAGCGACCCGGATCCTTCGTAAAGCGACGATGAGGCGATGCCGACCCTGGCCGCGTCGGCGACGCCGGGCGAGACGACCGCGGCGTCGAGCGGCAGCCAAGTCTCCCCCACCCGGACCTCGGTCCAGGCATGGCCTCCGAAAATGCCTTGAAGATAGACGTAGCCGATGACGACGCGCGAAGGGATGCCGGCCGCGCGGACCATGGCGGCCAGGAGCGTCGCGTAACCGAGGCACGTTCCGTGGCGATCCTTGAAGAGCTCGCTCGAGGGGGCCAGGGCGATGCCCGCGTCGAAGGTCATATTCTCGGCCACCCAGCGCCTGAGCTTGAGCGCGGCCGCCCAAGCGTCGGTCTCGCCGGCCAGAATCCCGGCCGTCTCGGCCCGCAGGGCGGAATCATCCGACTGGACGATCGAATTGGCAGTCAGATAGGGCTTGTCGGACGGGCTGGCCGGAAGCGGACGGCGGACGGCCCGGGGTGCGGCGGGGCGCCGCATCTCAAGATCCAGGGTCTTGGCCGTGCGGGCTAGAACCTTCTGCTGGGGCGTCCCCAAGTCTGGCCAGTCCAAGCCGGTCTCGCGCCGGATCAGCCGGGCTTTCAACCGCTCAATCGTTCTGGCCTTGGGCAAACGGACGGCCGTTTTTATCATCGAGCGGGCATAGATCTCCTCGGATAGCGAGCCACCTCCGGCCGCGGCCTGCGCCTGTTCCCTGGTGGACTGGACGAACTCGGCCGCGCCGAACGGGGTCGGCATCTCCTGGCGGACAGCCTCATGGCCGGCATCGAGCCAGGCGATGGCCTTGGCCCCTGTCCCGTCTAGGAATTCCTCAGTCTTGAGAGCCTCGATCTCGCGCCCGAGCACCTTGATCTTCTCGCGTCCCAAGCAGGTCCGCTTTCCCTTGACCGGCTTCTCCAGCTCGTCCGTATAGGTCTGGTACTCCAGGACGTCACCGGCCTTGCGGATCGCGGACAAGGAGCGGCGCCGCAAACCCTCCGGCCCCAGCAGCTCGCCGCTGAACGGGATGTTGCGGACATAGCTCTTGCCCCCGGACTCGCTGCGGACCTCGATCGTCCCGTCGCCCACCGTCGCAGAGGACTTCATCGTCAGCAGGGAAGCCTTGGTCTCGCTGCTGGTGCGGCGGATGCGCCCGTCCGGGCCCTCCACGACACGGCTGCTCACGGACAGATCGACCCGGCTCCCCAGCCGGTTGATGACCATGACCATGACCGATTCCGTGGTGAAGCCCGCGGCCGGCCCGCCCGACACCGACTCACGGAAGTATCCGACGGGCGTCCCTCCCAGGATGACGACGTACCAGCGCTCGGCGGGATCCGGCCCGGCGTTGCGCGAGGACGGCGCCGAATCCGGGCCTGACCCGCCCGCGGGGAAAGGAAGGAAGAGAAGGAGGAGAAGAAGGAGCGGGAGCGCCCGCCGGGCCAAGGCTTGCTTGCGGCGCACCACGGTCAGCGTCCTTCCGCCGCCGCCGGTCCGACAACGATCTCAGCCAGGACCGGCTCGTGGTCCGAGACAAACCTGCCGTCCCACTTGTCGGCGATGACGCCGACCCGGGCCACCACGGCCGGTCCGCGGACGAAGATGTGATCGATGATCGATCCGGGACCGGTCTGGGCCCGGAAGCCGTTGAAAGACCGGGTTCCGCCATAGGGCGGGAGAGCGGATGCGGTCCGGGCGTCGCGCAGGCCGGCGCCGGCCGCCAGGCCGGATATCAGGATCCGGTAGGGTTCGTCCTCGGAGGTGCAGTTGAAGTCGCCGGTGACCACCGCCGGGCCTGATCCGGCGATCTCATCGATCCTGCGCAGCAGCAGGAGGGCGCTCTCGCGGCGGGCCGTCGCGCCCATATGGTCGAAATGGGTGTTGAAAGCATGGAAGACGCGCCCCGTGGCCCTGTCCTCGAACCGGGCCCAGGAGACGACCCGGTTGCAGGCGGCGTCCCAGCCCCGGCTCCCGGGAACATCCGGCGTCGCCGACAGCCAGAAGGTGGCCCCCTCCAGGAGCCTCAATCTGGCTCTGTCGTAGAACAGGGCATTGAACTCGCCGCCGTCCTTCCCGTCATCGCGGCCGACCCCGACCCAGCCATAGCCCGGCAGGCGCGCTTCGAGATCCGTAATCTGGTCGCGCAGGGCTTCCTGCAGGCCGACGATCGCGGCCTCGTGGAAGAGTATGGTCGAAGCGGCCATGTCCCTGCGCAAGGGCCAGGCATTCGGGCCGTCGCCGGCGGTGTTCAGGCGGATGTTGAAGGTCATTACGACTAAGCCGTCCGCGGCGGGGCCCAGAACGGGGACCGGGCCGCGGCAGGCCAGCGAAGCAGCCAGAGCGATCAAGGCCGGTAGCGGGCCGCGAAGCTTACGCATATAAACCCTCCACCGTCATCTTAAGACGTACGTCGTGGGCCGTCAATCGGCCCGCGCGGGGCTGTTCCGGCGATGCGGATCCTCGCGCCCTTGGAGAGCATCGAAGCGCCCGCCGGGGGCATTTTCGCAAGATGAAGGGCCTGCCGCACCGCGTTGCTTTTTCGGATCGGATCGATGAAGATAGGCGGGACGCGCCCTCGTCAGGGAGGATTGCATGAGCCCTTCATCCCGCTTTCGCTCCTTCACCGCCGCTTCCGCCGCCGTCCTTGCCGCGGCTCTCGTCGCCGCCGTTCCCGCGGTCGCAGCCTACGCCGTCAAGCCGTCCCCGGCCGCCGGCTACGGCTATCGTCTTCCCGACGGGCCGCTTGGACCGCTGTGGTGGGCGGAAGGATCCTACAAAGTCCTGCGTGATGACCCCCTGCCCGCGGCCAAGAGCCCGGGCATTTCTCTCTCCGCCGCCGGGGGCGAATTCGAGCCGTTCCTCCTCGTCCTGCGTCCCGGCGTCAGGCTCGATGACGTTGGCGTCCACGCCTCCGATCTAGACGGCCCCCGAGGTGCGATCCTGCCGGCGTCCGGCATCTCGATCAAGCACGTGGAATACGTGCGGGTGACGACGCCGACGGACGCCGCCGGCAAGGCCGGATGGTGGCCCGATCCCCTGCCTCCCGTCGATGGGTCTTTCGCGGCCGCCGGGGGCGAAAATCACCCGCTGTGGATCACCGTCCGGGTCCCGGCCGGCGCCGCGCCGGGCGAATACAAGGGCTCGATCCGCCTGACCGCCGGCGCCCTCCGGCAGTCCATCCCGCTGGCGCTCACGGTGCGGAGCTTCTCGCTGCCCGACCGCCCCTCGATCCGCTCTTCCTTCGGCCTGCCGTCCGCGCACATCAAGCTCTATCATAATCTCGAGACCGACGATGAGCTGGAGCGGGTCGTCGACCTCTACCACCAGAACCTGCGCGACCACCGCATCGCCCCGTCTCATCCCTTCGAGCTCTATCCGATCGAGGTCGAATTCTCCGGCCTGCCCTGGCGGGGAGGCGAATTCGACGCTGCCGACCCGCACGGCGGGGGACGCTCGCTCAAGGTCGTCGACGACGATCTGAACGCCAATGTGGAGGCCTCCGCCGCGGAGCCCATCGAGATCGAACCGGGCGCGGCCTACCGCCTGGACCTCTGGATCCGGGCTGCGGCCGAAGGGCAGGAGGCCACCGTCCTCCTGGAAGCGCTGGATGCCGCCGGACGTCCCCTTCCGGCCTATTCCTTCCTCAAGGTCATCAAATCCGGCCTTGCCTGGAAGGCCGAGTCCTCCGACATCGGGGGATTCCCGGCCGAGGTCGCCTCGGTCCGGCTCCGCCTATTCCCGGCCTTCCGCAAAAGCGACGGGACAACGACCGGAACGGTCTGGTTCGACGACATCGCGCTGGCCAAAGCCGGGAGCGCGGCCAACCTTGTTCCGGCCGGGAACTTCGAGATGCCGCTCGAGTCGATCGGCGTGAGGGCCGACTTCACCCGCTTCGACAAAGCCGCCCGCCGCTTCCTGGACGAGCTTGGGTTCAACGCCTTCAACCTCAAGCTGGAGGGCCTGGGCACGGGCTCGTTCTACTCCCGCCAGGAGGGCGTTTTCGGCGGCTTCCGCCAGGGCACGGCGGAGTACGACCGCCTGCTCAGCCGGTACCTCAAGCAGGTCGAGGACCATCTGGCCGCCCGCGGCTGGCTGGGCCGGGAGTACATCTACTGGTTCGACGAGCCCGATCCCAAGGACTACCCCTTCGTCCGGGAGGGCATGCAGATGATCCGCCGCAACGCCCCCCGCCTGACCCGCTTCATCACGGAGCGCCGGCCCGGCCCCGAGATTATGGACGTCTCCGAGATCGGCTGCACCATCTTCGACCGGGTCGATCCCGGAACGGTGGCCGGGCTGGCCCCCAAGGGCCGCGAGTTCTGGTCCTACCTCTGCACCGGGCCCAAAAGCCCCTGGCTGACTCTGTTCATCGATCATGCGGCCGTCAACCTCCGCATGTGGTTGTGGATGTCCCACCAGTGGGGGTTGAAGGGCATCCTGGTCTGGCGGGCCAATTACTGGACGAGCTCCAGCCTCTTCCCCCCGGACGCCCCGCAGAACCCGTGGCAGGACCCGATGTCCTACGTGGTCGGCTACGGCGTCCCCTTCGGACAGCCCAATCTTTGGGGCAACGGAGACGGGCGGTTTCTCTACCCTCCCAATCGTGATATCGGGCGGGACAAGGCCAAGTACCTTTGCGGGCCGGTCGACTCAATCCGCTGGGAGCTCCTGCGCGAGGGCATCGAGGATTACGAGTACTTCGTCCTGCTAGAGAAGGTTGTTCGCGATGCGCCGCCGGCCAAGGCCGGGCGGGCCGCCGAGGCCGCCAAGCTTCTCAAGATCCCGGCCGGGATCTTCACGGACGGAAAGACCTACGCCAAGGATCCCAAGGTCCTGCTTGAACACCGGGCCAAGGTGGCCGCTGCCATCGAGGAGCTGACGACCGGGCGATGAAAAGCGCCCGTGAACGGGAGGACCCTTCGGGGAATTCCGGGTCGCCTCTTCATAGCCGGCATTATACAATATCTCTTCTATTTACAATAGCATAGGGAAGTTCTTGGCCTCTGCGGCGCAGGATTCTGACGCGTGCCGACGAATATGACCAATAATAGATCATTTTAGCCAGCATGTTCATTAATGGGTCTTTCGATTTGAATTCTGCATATGTTATTCATTAATAATAGATTATAACACTTTTTATAGCCCCAAACGGCCCTTTACGATCTATGTGTCCTGTTAATGATCGTTTATAGAGTTTGGAAAAACAGCCCTATATTCTCTTATATCATTTGTTTTCTTTTACATAACATCATTTATCGTGTGGTGGCGCGTATATTGCTGTATCTATAGTCGTCGTGAGCAGCAACGAAGGAATCGAGATTATGAAAAAAGCCATCGCCACCCTAGTCATGTTCAGCTTTCTGGCCTTCGCCGCGCCGGCCGCCGATCTGCGGGCCGACATCGAGATCTCTCTGGTCGAAACCGAGATCCCGACCGCCGCTCTGACTACCCTGTCCATCCTCACCCTGCCCGTCGGCGATGCCTCCGATCCCATCGCTCTCACCGCCAGCCTGGATCCGAGCCGGATGGCCGTCAATCCCGGGCACCGCTATCTCGTCCGCAGCCTGGACGGGTTGGCCTTCGGCCGGACCGCCTTCGACGCCTTCCTGCTGGCCATGGTCGCTCTCAATGTCGCCGATTACTTCTCCACGACAACCGCACTCAAGTACCCCGGACTGGCCGAAGGAAATCCCATCCTCAAGCCCTTCGTCAAGAGCCCTCTTGCCTTCGGAGCCGTCAAGCTCGGCTTCACCGCCATCTCCTACTTCAGCGCCAAGAGCCTCTTCAAGCGCAACAAAACCATGGCCTGGATCGTGACCATGGCCGCCAACGCCGCCCTGTCCTACGCCGTGTCCAACAATGTCAAGTTGATCGGCCTGGCCAGGAGCTATTGAGGAGCGCACCATGCGCCGTTATCTGGACGGATTCCTGGAGGCCCGGACGCGGGCCGGCGACGGGGATCCCTCGCAGCTGCCCACCCTGGACGAGATCAAGAACGCCTACATCGAATACATGCTCGATCGGACCTTCAGCAACAAGAGCCTGACGGCCCGCATCCTGAACATCTCCCGGACCGCCCTCTATGATCGGTTGCCCGCCTCGGACCGCGAATCCCTCGCGGAATCAGCCTGGCTGGCCGGAACCGGCCGCGCTTCCAACCATTAGAGGGGCTTGACCCGGCCGGCGCGGGCCAGGTGATCCAGGACTTCCTTGACCCTCTGATCCTGATCCTTGGCGCAGATGAGCAGCGCGTCGGGCGTGTTGACCACGATCAGGTCCCGCACGCCGACCAGGGCGGTGAATCGGCCCGGATTGTGGAGCAGGTTGCCGCTCGCGCTGAGGGCCAGGACGTCGCCCTGGACGGCATTGCCGGACGCGTCCGCCGGCCAGACCTCGAACAGCGAGGACCAAGCCCCCACGTCGGACCATCCGAAGTCGCCGCGCAGGACGACGGTCCCCTTGGCCTTCTCCATCAAGGCATAATCGATCGACAAGGCTGGGATATCGCGGAAAACGGCTTTCAGCCGGGCTGCCGACCGGCCCTTCAGGGCGTCCAGGATGCGGACCCAGAAACGGAAGAAGTCCGGAGCATGCTCCTCCAGCTTGTGGGCGAAGACCGAGGGCCGCCACAGGAACATGCCCGAGTTCCAGAGGTAGTCGCCCGACGCCAGAAAAGCCCGGGCCTGAGCGAGGGCGGGCTTCTCCTTGAACTCGACCGCCGGATGGAAGGTCTGGCCGGCCGAGACGAAGGCGGCATCCTTCTCAAAGCGAATGTATCCGTATCCCGTGGAGGGGAAGGTCGGCGGGATGCCGAACGTGACCAGGCCTTCGCGCCGGGCCGCGGTCCGGGCCGCTGCCTGGAGCTGGCGCAGGAAGGCCTTGCGGTCCCGGATGAGGTGGTCCGAGGCCAGGACCGCCACCACGGCCTCGGGATTGCGGCGGTGCACGACCGCCGTGGCCAGCAGGATCGAGGGTGCGGTGTTGCGGGCGGCCGGCTCGACCAGGACGTTGGCCGGCGGCAGCTCGGGCAGGAGGCGGCGGATGGAGGCCGTGTGCCGGGCCCCGGCCACGGTGTAGACATCGCGGGCCGGGATGAGAGGCAGGACGCGCTCGAGCGTCTCCCGGATCATGGTCGACGCCCCCGCGATCGGCAGGAACTGCTTGGGCCGGCGGCGGCGGCTGAGCGGCCAGAAGCGGGTGCCGCTTCCCCCGGCCATGATGACCGCCTTGAGGTCGAGGGCCGGCTTCTTCATTGCCCCAGCTTATGGATGGCCGCGGTGACCAGTCCTTTAACCTCGGCCTGGATCGACTCAAGTTCGGCCTCGCTGTCGGCCTCGAAGCGCAGGACCAGGACGGCCTGGGTGTTGGAGGCCCGGACCAGGGCCCAGCCGTGAGGGAAACGGGCCCGGACACCATCGATGTCGATGACCGGGACGCGGGCCTTGAGGGCCGCCGTGACCTCGGCGACGATCCGAAACTTGACCTCGTCCGAAGCATAGACTCGGATCTCGGGCGTGCTGAAGGTCTTGGGCAGATCCGACAGCATGGTCGAGAGCCTGCGGTCCGACTTGGCCAGGAGCTCGGCCAGCCGGGCCGAGGCGTAGATGGCGTCGTCGAAGCCGTACCAGCGGTCGGCGAAGAAGAGGTGGCCGCTCATCTCCCCGGCCAGCAGGGCCTTCTCCTCCTTGATCTTCTTCTTGATCAGGGAGTGGCCGGTCTTCCACATGATCGGCCGCCCGCCGCGCTTGGCGATCTCGTCGTAGAGGGTCTGGGTGGCCTTGACTTCGGAGATGACGGCCGCTCCGGGATGGTCGGTCAGGATGTCGCGGGCGAACAGGATCATGAGCTGATCGCCCCACAGGAGCCTGCCTGCGTCGTCAATGACTCCCAGCCGGTCGGCGTCGCCGTCGTAGGCGATGCCCAGGTCGGCCCCGGTCTCGCGCACGGCCTTGGCCAGAGCCTCCATCGCCTCGGGCAGGGTCGGGTCGGGATGGTGGTTGGGGAAGCGTCCGTCCATGTCGCAGAACAGCTCCGTCACCCGGCATCCCAGGGCCCGGAAGATCGGCCCGGCCACGACGCCGCCCGTGCCGTTGCCGGCGTCGATGACGACCGACAGCGGGCGGGCCAGCTTGATCAGCCCTAGGACATAAGCCGTGTACTCGGGCACGATGTCCATCTCGGTCCACTCACCCGGCCCGTCGGCAGGCAGGTCGTCCGCCTCGATCAGCCGACGCAGGTCCTGGATGGCCTCGCCGTAGAGAGTCTCCTCCCCGCACATCATCTTGAAGCCGTTGTACTCGGGCGGGTTGTGAGAGCCCGTGATCATGACCCCGGCCTCCAGCTTGCGGTGGAAGATCATGAAGTAGAGCAGCGGCGTCGGCACCGTCCCGATGGAGACGACCGAGCAGCCGGCCGCGCGCAGTCCCTCGGCCAGGGCCGCGGCGTAGGCCGGCGAGCTCAGCCGGCAGTCGCGGCCGANNCCTTGCCGCGGCGGAGAAAGTAGACGCCCATGGCCCGCCCGAGCGTGCGGACGGCGTCGGGCGTCAGGTCCTTGTCGACGATGCCGCGGATGTCGTACTCGCGGAAGATGGTCGGGTTGATCGTCACGCGCTCCTCCCTTGTCGGATCACAGCTTGCGGTCGAAGATCGTCTCGAACTCGGCGGTCACAAGGCCCCATTTCCCCTGGGCCGTCAGGATGTAGTCGACCAGCTCGCGGAAGGCGCCCCGGCCGCCGCGGGCCTTGCAGACGTAGTGGGCGCTGCGGCGGACGATCGGGTGGGCGTCGGCCACCGCGGCCGCGAAGCCGACCGCCTTCAGCACGGCCAGGTCGCCCAGGTCGTCGCCGATGTAGGCCGTTTCCTCCGGCCGCAGGCCGTGCCGGGCCAGGATGCCGCGGTAAGACGGCATCTTGTCGACGGCGCCCTGGACCAGCTCGTCGATCTTCAGCCGGGCCGCCCGGTGCTCCAGGCCCTTGGACGTCTTGCCGGTGATGATGCCCAGCTTGAGGCCGGCGATCTGGGCCAGCAGCACGGCCAAGCCGTCCTTCACGTGGTAGGTCTTGATCTCCTCGCCGTCGGGCAGGACGGCCAGAGTGCCGTCGGTGAGCGTCCCGTCCACGTCGGTCAGGATCATGCGGACCCGGCGGGCCCGGGCCTTATTGGTCATCAGAACATCTCCGTCCGCCACAGGTCGTGCAGATGGATGACGCCGGCCACCCGGTCGTCGGCGCCGACGACCACGAGCGAGGTGATGCGCTTGGCCTCCATCAGGTTGAGGGCCTCGGTGGCCAGGCCGTCCCGCCGGACGGTGACCGGATCGGCGGTCATGCCGGCGGCCGCGGTCAGCTTGAACAGGGAGCCGCGGTGGCGCCGGACCAAGCGCCGCAAGTCGCCGTCGGTGATGATCCCGGCCAGCCGGCCGGATCCGTCCACGACACAGGTCATGCCCAGCCTCTTGCGGGTCATCTCTTCGATGACCTCGGCCAGCGGGGCGGCCAGGCCGACCCGCGGCAAGGCCCGGCCCTTGTGCATCAGGGCCTCCACCCGCAGCAGCTTGCGGCCCAAGGCGCCCTTGGGATGGATGCGGGCGAAGTCCTTCTCGCCGAGGCCCTTGCGGCGCATGACCGCGACGGCCAGGGCGTCGCCCATGGCCAGGGCGGCCGTGGAGCTGGCCGTCGGGATCAGGCCGCTGGGGCCGGCTTCCCGCTCGACCCGGGCGTCGACGGACACGTCGCTGTAGCGGGCGATGCGGCTGCGCCCGTTGCCGGTCAGGGCGATCAGCTTGACCCCGATGCGCTTGAAGAACGGGAGCATATCGACGATCTCGCGCGTCTCGCCGCTGTAGGAGACCGCCAGCACCACGTCGTCCTTCAGGATCATGCCCAGGTCGCCGTGCCCGGCCTCGGCCGGGTGGACGAACATGGCCGGGGTGCCGCAGGAGGCCAGGGTAGCCGCGATCTTGCGGCCGACCAGGCCCGACTTGCCCATCCCGACGACGATGATCCGGGCTTTGGTCCGGCAGATCACCTCGACCGCCCGGGCAAAGCTCTCGTCCAGGTGGCCGGCCAAGCCGGCCACGGCCCGGGCCTCGATCTCCAGGACCTCGCGGCCCGCGGCCAGGATATCCTTGCCGGTCATGATCGCCCTCCCAAAGCCGTCTTCAGCCGCAGCAGCCCTTCCAGCAGCCGCTCCAGGCGGGCCAGGGGGAAGGAGTTGTGCTTGTCCGAGAGGGCCCGTCCGGGGGCTTCATGGACCTCCAGGAAGAGGCCGTCGGCGCCGGCCGCCACGGCCGCCCGGGCGATGGTCGGAATCTGATCGGCGTCTCCCCCGCTGGCGGATCCCTGCCCGCCGGGCCTCTGGACGCTGTGCGAGGCGTCGATCACCACCGGGCAGCCGAAGCCCCGCATCAGGGGGATGCCGCGCATGTCGACGACCAGGTTGTTGTAGCCGAAGGTCGTCCCCCGCTCGGTCAGCAGGACGCGGTTGTTGCCGCGGGAGCGGACCTTCCCGACCGCGTTGCCCATTTCGGCCGGTGACATGAACTGGCCCTTTTTGATGTTGACGGCCCGGCCCGTGTCGGCGGCCGCGGCCAGCAGATCGGTCTGGCGGCAGAGGAAGGCCGGGATCTGGAGGATGTCGAGAACGGCCGCCGCCTTCTCCGCCTGCCAGGCCTCGTGGATGTCGGAGAGGACGGGGACGCCGACCTCGTCCTTGACCGCCCGCAAAATGTCCAGACCGGCATCCAAACCGGGGCCGCGAAAGGATTCGACCGAGGAGCGGTTGGCCTTGTCGAAGGAAGCCTTGAAGACGAAGGGCAGCCTCAGCCGGCGGGCGATCGCCGCGATGCGGCGGGCCAGGAGCAGCGAATGGCGGCGGCTCTCGATGACGCACGGCCCGGCGATCAGGAACAGGCCGGAGGGGCCGCCCAGGTCGAGGCCGGGCTTAATGCTTACGCGCTTTGAGGCGATGGGCATGGCTGGCTCCGATGAAGGCCCGGAAGAGCGGGTGGGGCTTGAGCGGCCGCGACTTGAACTCGGGGTGGAACTGGCAGCCCACGAACCAGGGATGGCCCGTGATCTCGACCAGCTCGACCAGCCCGTAGTCCGGATTCTTGCCCGAGATCCGCAGGCCGGCCTCCGCCAGCGGCTTCTCGTACTCGGGATTGAACTCGAAGCGGTGGCGGTGGCGCTCGTAGATCTCAGCCGAGCGGTAGGCTTCCCAGGACCGGGAGCCCTTCTCCAGGCGGCAGAGGTACTGGCCCAGGCGCATCGTCCCGCCCAGATCCTGGATGCCCTTCAGCTCCCGCCACTTGAAGAAGATCTTGTGCTCGGCCCCGCCGTCGAACTCGGTGCTGTTGGCCCCGGTCAGGCCGGCTACGTGGCGGGCATACTCGATGGTGGCGCATTGCATGCCCAGGCAGATGCCGAAGAAGGGCACCTTACTCTCGCGGGCGTACTGGACGGCCCGGATCTTGCCCTCGATGCCGCGGTGGCCGAATCCGCCGGGGATGAGGATGCCGTCGGCCCCGGCCAAAATCTTCTCGGGCCGGCCTTTCTGCAGATCCTCGGCTTCGATCCAGTGGACGTTGACTTTGAGCCGGTGGGCGAAGCCGCCGTGGTCCAGGGCCTGCTTGAGGCTGATGTAGGCGTCGCGGAGGCCCGCATATTTGCCGACCAGGGCGATGGCGACCTCGGACTTGGGATGGCGGATGCGGCTGACCAGAGACTTCCACTGCTCCAGGTCCCGCGGCCGCAAGGGCAGGCCGAGCTTCTTGATCAGAATGTCGTCCAGGCCTTCCTGGGCGAAGGTCAGCGGGACCTCGTAGATGTTGTCCACGTCCCTGGCTGCGATGACGGCCTCGACCGGGACGTTGGTGAAGAGGGAGATCTTGGTCTTCAGCTCGGGGGACAGGGGCAGGGACGTGCGGCAGAGCAGGATGTCGGGCTGGATGCCGATGGCCCGCAGCTCCTTGACGGTGTGCTGGGTGGGCTTGGTCTTCAGCTCGCCCGAGGTGCCGACGTAGGGGACCAGGGTCAGGTGGACGAAGATGGTGTTCTCCGGCCCCAGCTCCAGCCGCATCTGGCGGGTGGCCTCCAGGAAGGGCAGGCTCTCGATGTCGCNNGTCGCCGACCGTGCCGCCGATCTCGTGGATGACCACATCGTTGTCCGAGGAGACCGCTTCGAAGGCGGACTTGATCTCGTCGGTCACGTGGGGGATGACCTGGACGGTCTTGCCCAGGTACTCGCCCCGCCGCTCCTTGCGGATGATCAGCTCATAGATCTTGCCGGCCGTCCAGCTGTGGTACTTGGTCGTCCGGGTTGAGGTGAAGCGCTCGTAATGGCCCAGGTCGAGGTCGGTCTCGGCCCCATCGTCGGTGACGTAAACTTCGCCGTGCTGGAAGGGGCTCATCGTCCCCGGGTCGACGTTGAGGTAGGGATCGAACTTCTGGATGGTGATCTTGAAGCCGTGACCCTCCAGCAGGCGGCCGATGGATGCGGCGGCGATGCCCTTGCCCAGGCCCGACAGAACTCCGCCCGTGACGAAGATATGCTTGCTCATGAAGGGTGCCTCGAAAGGTGGTTTTCGACCCCGATTATATCCCCGGGGGCATCGACGCTCAAGGTCGGCCGGGACGTCTCGATCATCCGGATGCGAAGGCCGTTGTCCAAGGCCCGCAGCTGTTCCAGCCGCTCGGCCTTCTCCAGGCGCGAGGGCGGCAGCGCGGCGTAGCCGAGCAGGACCTCGCGGCGGAAGGCATAGATCCCAATATGCCGATAGAAATAATCGGATATGTCGGATCTGAGCGGGGCCCGGGAGAAATAGAGGGCNNAGAGGGCCCGGCCGCCGATGTCGACGACGACCTTGACGACGTTGGGATCCCTCAGCCGGGCCGGGTCCGAATCCCGGATCATGAGCGAGGCCATGTCGGCCTCCCCGGCTTCGATCGCCTCCACCAGCGGATCGAGCATGTCCCCAGTGATGAGGGGCTCGTCGCCCTGGATGTTGACGATGATCG
>DFYJ01000115.1 GCA_002383325.1 Candidatus Aminicenantes bacterium UBA4085 | reverse complement strand
CGCTTGGGGTTGATGGCCATGAATCTGATGACGGCGCGGAAGAGAGCGTGAAAAAGCCCGGGCCGGGAGGCCGGAAGAGGTTGAGCGGAGGGCCGCCAGCGGCGTCCGCTTCATCGAATCACCGGCATAAATCATTTTTCAGCAGACCCTAGTTAAATGGAACGAAATAATAAGTAAATATACAATTGGCGCAGTATCGACAATAGTGTTGATAGCGGATAATAACGGCAATGTAAATGAATTCTATAACAGTGGCTGCAATTGCGAAAATAGGTTTATTTCACAGTTAAAAATAAGAGATGGAGGTAACTAAATTGAAAACAGTAGCAAATGTTCTTTTTGTAATCAGTTGTATAACGTATTTATTCGGACAAGGCAATGGGATACAAAAGGAAAATTCTGTTAAAGAACAGATGGAGTTATATAAAAGAAATCTTAAGCAAGACATTGTTAGAGAAGACGCCATAGAAATAAAATTAATAAAAAGGATTCCATCAGATACCGAAATCGATGAAAAAGAAATATATTTTCGAAACTTACTCTATATATATGTTGATGGTAGAGGACATATATATGCGCCTGATCCTTCATTGTGCATTATTTATGAATTCAATGAAAATGGAAAATATATTAGGAGATATGAAAATCGAGGACAAGGGCCCGGAGAATTGCAGCATCCACAGAGAATATATTTTGTAGACGATAAAATAATTGTTATGGATCCGATGCTAGGAAGACTTACATATTATGATAGAGAATGGATATTTAAAAAAAGCGTCTCCTTGTTTGGAAGATATTGTATAGGCATTGATAAAGACAGTCGAATATATTGTATGAATTTCAGAGGAGAATACATTATTACTGTCCTTGATGCTAATGGAAAGATCATTAAGGAATATGGTGTACCGTTGTATCCAAACAAACCTCAATCAATATTAAATAAATTCTTTGCAAGAGTTACACCAAATGGAAACGTATGGATTGGATATGAAGCACTCGGGATAATAAGAAAATATTCTAAGGAAGGAGAATTAGAAAAAGAAATTAATATTAATGAATATTATAACGAACACATGAAGAAGTTGATTGAGAATAACAAAAAGAACGATGCAAACGACAAGATGAAATACAGCCCGATAATTAAGGGAATCGCTTTTAATGGAGAAGAGGCGATCGTAACATGTGGCGGAATAGTGAATCAAATGTTTAGAATTAATAATGACGGTGATGTTATAAAAGCATATTATATAAGTCCACAATTTAGGACTCATTATACATGTTCAGAAATAAGAAGTGTCAATAACGGAGAAGAAATATTTTATATTTTAGAAAATATTGATGGCGAACGTAGCATAGGAATTTATGGCCAAGGACAATAAATGCAAAAGGAGAAAATGATGGCAAAAAAGAAGGCCCTGGCTTTACTATGCCTTATGTTTGTTGCGTTGTCGGTAATTCCTGTGCAAGCTGCTTTGTATCAATTTGCATGTCCTCCGGAGTGCGGGGTTATTAAATATTGGTTTTGCGATGCATGGGAATTTTTTGTTTGTGATGTTGTTCTCTGCCAGACATTTCCGCCTGGTGGGGATGACCTCGAGCCGACTTGGGGAAACTGTAGATAAGATAGCTTGGTGATGTAGATCCTTGGCCGTAAATCATAAAAATGTGGAGAAGAAAAATGGTTAAAGTAATTGGCAAAGTACTATTTATTGGAATAGTGACAATTACAATGCATATACCGAATAAAGCGGCGGTATATGAATTTGGATGCCCAATTGAATGCGGCATTCGCACATGGAATTGTCAATACTGGGAATTTTTTACGTGTGATCAGGTAATATGTACAACAGGTAATGAATCGGAATACGGAAATTGTTATACGAAAAAATAAAACGAGAATAAGAAAAAAGAGAGGGTATACTAAAATATATGCCTCCAAAAATGTAACAGGGAATGCCGTTTCGCGACGGCTCCTGACTGGTTCTGACGGCTCATTTCCCCGAGAACGGGCATTTATCAGGGAGAGGCCCGGGATTGTTCGAATCCCCCACCTCGGTGTGTCTAAAAATATGTCTATCCTCCATGATCGCGGAGTAGGGGCTAAGTTTCGTCCGCCTGTTGAGTGTGTCTATAATGTCTATCAGGCCTTCTCACGATTTCCCACCATTTCCCACTATAAGTATTGTAAATACAACAAATACGCTATTCCTGCCTGTTTTAGCGCCTGACTACGAATCGGGAGGCCAAAGGATCCATCATCAAGGCCATGCGGATCCCGAGGCCCGATCTTTCATAGATCACCTCCCGTTGGATCAGACCCGTTTCCGAATCCCATAATTCGGGAACCCGGCTCGAGCCGACCCTGAAGGTGCATGTTATCCGCTAGGCGCTGGGACTGCTGTTGGAAACGAAATAAATGTCCTCTGTTTCGGTCCGGCGATGGATGTAATCGATGGCATACCGGCTGTTGTCGAGGCCTTCGACTTTAAGATCAGGCCCCACATTCATCTCTTCCAATACCTCCTTCACCGTTTTGCCCCAGTACACCTTCCCTTTTCCGTAGGCGTTGGAAAATGTCTTTTGGCCGTCGGCCTGGCCCCACAGCTTCCCGGCGATGGCTTTCACCTCATCGTCGCATTCGGGATAATTCGCCAAAGAGGTGGTCCTTTCCGGCTTGGGACCGATTACGGTGGCCCCGTCGGACACCAGCTTCTCGAGGCTCTTTAAGACTTCAAGGGAAATATCAGCCCGGTCCGGAAGCAGCATCACCCGGCAGGACATGCCGGAGGGCAGCGCCAGCTTTCCGGCTTCCCCCCGTAAGGCGGTGGTGATCACGTCGGCATTGATGTAGTCATAATCATACCCGGGCCAAGCTCCGACGTTGACCGGCTTGGGCTGCCCGCAGTGCAGACACTGGCCGTCGTTGAATTTCGGGGTGATGTTCGGGTCGATCCGTTTGGGCGGCACCAGGTTGGGGGCCTGGTCCCCATAATAGAGGCAGGCGTCGGCGACGAAATGCCCCTGTCGCAAGAGATAGGAGCAGCGGCTAAGATAATCCATGAAGGGCCGCGCCATATCCCACCAGGTGGTGTTGACATTGAGGTGCTCCCCGGCATGGTAGGCGAATCCCGGCCGGCCCGCGATTTCGGGATTGTGGGCGAAGGTGTGGAAGACAATCTGGTTGAGGCCCTGGCAGAAGGCGATGTCGATCAATTGCTTATAGTCGGCGGGGCCATGCTGCCAATGGTTCCATCCCGTAAGCGATTCCGCGGCGACAACCTGCTTTCCGTAAATATGGGCCGCGCTGGCGACCTCCCGAGTCACCCAGAATTGCTGCCGGTTCCAGAATTCCCCCATGGGGACATCAGAATTTCCCAGCCCTTTCAGCGGATCAACCCGCGGATAGCCTCCATGGCCGGCCTCGGCGAACATCTGGATACCATTCTTGTGGGCCATTTCGACCGACTGGCCGAAATGGTTTTCAATGATCATGTCGCTGACAAGACGGCTGTAATCACCCAGGAACCGCTCCCCAACATGACCGTCCTTGCTGCCGTATCCCTGCAGGAGAGGCAGGAAGGGCCGGGGATCGTATCCGTATCGGACTTTAAATTCCTGAATGAAGCCGGAGGTCCAGTCTTTCGCGGGCCAAACCTCATAGCTGTCGACCTCCAGGAATTTCAGACGGTTGGACGGCGTGCTGACCCGGGCCAGTCGGGTCAGGATCGTATCGAAATGGATCATCGTCGCCCTTCGACTCAGATGATCGATCACCGGTCCGTTGGAATTCGGACTGGGGCATTCCAGGTTCTGACCGGTTGGGCCCATGAAAAAAGAGATGACATCCCATTTCCCCTTGGGCACATCCCAGTTGATAACCTGATCCGTCGTCGTGAACTCATCCAAACAAACCGGCTGATTCATGGAAAAATCGATCTTCTTGGCCTGGGAATGAGGTGCGGCGACCGAGGTGATTAAAAGGCAGGCTTTGGCCCCCTGGGCCCGGCTATCGGGTCTCGCAATCCTGATTTTCTTCTTGATGGGCCCTTCAATGATCTGGGTTGTACTGAGCAGCTGCTTGCTCGCATCAGCTTCATCGATCCAATCACCCCCTGCATTCCAGCTGCTGGAGGCGACCATCCCCAGATCCAGCCCCAGCCGACCCGCGGTTTTCAAGGCCAGGGAAATGGTTTCCAGCGATTGGTCGCCCAGGAAAGCGGGACCCGCGGGAATCATTTTTCCGGGATCGGCGAGCGCACCGACATCCCAGATAAGGGCTCCGCGCAAGCCCTGTTTTTTCATTTCTTCCAGCTCGTAAACCATTTTTGAGGTGTCGACGTAACCGTTGAGCCAGGCCCAAAAGGCCAATGGCCTGTACTCTGTTGAAGGATTTTTGAACGCTTCCTCTAATTTCCCCCTTGATGGTATTTTGGCGGCGCATGGCACCAGCAGAAATGACAGGCCTAGAAGGAATGAAAGCGTCTTGATTCGCCTGAGCCATTGCATTCTCATACCTCTGCTGGAGCGGGATTCATGGGCATAAAAAAACGCTTGTTGCGGTGATTCAAAGCCATTGTTTTAGATAATCCCATTCGACCGGTTGATTGTGCATAGAGGGGGCGAGTCCGCCCGGTCGCTTCAAGACTTGCGCAGCAGCCAGCGCAGGGCGTTCTTCTGGAGCTTGACGTACTCGGGATTCCATAAGCTCGGGATGGTGTGCCCCGGCGCCATGTAGCAGACCCGCCCCTTCCCAAGGTCGTAGGCCCAGCAGGCCTCGCACGTCGCGCCCTGGTCGCCGTACTTGGCCGTCTTGTAGGTCTGCCCTTCCTCATTGACGCTGCGGACAAGGGCCGTCTCGGGGTCTTTGTCGTAGATGAGATAGTGCTGCTCCTCGGTTACGACGAAATCCTTGACCCCGCGGGTGATGGGGTGATCGGGTGCGACGATCTTCATCTTGTAGGGGCGGAAGCCCGTATGTCCCGTGAACAGCGCACCCTCGACATGGCGGAAGTCGGCGTTGCCGCCGGAAATGTAGTTGGCGTTGTGGAAGAACCAGGCCGAGCCGCCCGCCTCGACGAACTTGCGGATGGCTTTCCCCTGGCCGGCCGTAAGCCAGTTGGCGGCTGTCTCATCCAAGCCCTCGACGGGCGGGTCGCTGACGATCTTCACCTTGTCCGGCTCCATGAACGGGTAGGTGGTCGTATACCCGCCGGGGAAGGCCAGGCCGTCGCAGAGCATGAGCAGGATCTTGTGCCCGACCAGGGCCGCCGCGTCGAAATCGGAGGGTGCGGGCATGAACGCGACCGACGCCCCGCCTTCCTTGACCAGAGTCCGGGTGAAGGCCGTCCGGAGGTAGTCGAAGCTGTGCCAGCGGTCTCCGATGACGGCCAGGACGTCGGCCTTAGCCGGCTCGGCTCCCAGCCGGGCAGACGGGATGGCTGCACCGAAAGCAGCGCCTGCCCCCATCAGAGCTGCGCCGCGAAGGGCGGTGCGCCGCGAAATGGGCTTGTCGTTTGTCATCGTCGAGCCTCCTTCAGGCTTGCTCCTCCGTGCGCGGCTTGACCGGCCGCCGCCGCCACCAGCCCGCCAGAAGCGAGCCGGACACATTCATCCAGGGACCGAAGATGGCCGGGGCCAGCGCGGCGCTTGTGCTTTTGAGCACGTCGATGGCCAGGCCCGAGGCCATGCCCCCGTTCTGCATGCCGACTTCCATGGCCACGGCCCGGCAGGCGCTCTCGTCCAGGCGGGCCAGCCGGGCGCTCCAGTATCCCAATCCATAGCCTGTCCCGTTGTGCACGACGGCGGCCAGGATGAGGAGCGGCCCGACCGACAGGAGCTGGTCGCGCGACTGGGCCGTGATGACGGCGATGATCAGACAGATGGAGGCCATGGACACGACCGGCAGGGCTTTGTCCATCCAGCGCTCCGGCCCCTTGAAGAGGATGGTGATGACCAGCTTGGCCAGGACGGACAGGGCCAGGAGAAGAAAGCCGAGGATAAGGCCGCCGCGAAGCGGCGAGAGCACGCCCCACCGCCCGGACGGGACGCTGAAGACGCCGGCGGCGGCCGCCAGGAAGGCGGCCGCGGCCAGGGCCAGGGGGGCGGCCGAACGCATCCATCGCCTCCGGCCGTAGAGGATCGCGTGGGCCGCCAGACCGGCCAGGATGGGGATGATGATCATGTTGAAGATGGACATCATCATGGCCGTGACGTCGATCGGGATGAGCCGCCCGGCCAGCGTCTTCATCCAGAAGGGCGTGACGAAGGGGGAGAGCAGGGTCGTCCCCGAGGTGATGGTCACCGACAGGGGCAGGTTCCCTCCGGCCAGATAGGTCATGACGTTGGAAGCGACGCCGCTGGAGACCGAGCCGATCAGGATGATGCCCGCTGCGACTTCCGGCGGGAAGCCGAAGGTCATGGCGATCGCGTAGCCCACCAGGGGCATGATGGTGAACTGCAGGAAGATACCCAGCAGAATCGGCCCGGGCATGGCCAGGACGTTCCTGAAGTCCCGGCCGCTCAAGGTCGTGCCTACGCCGAAAGTGATGATTTGGATGAGCGGGACGATGAGGATCTTGAGGTCCGTCCCGAACCAGCTCCGGAAGGCGGCCGGTCGGAGCATCGAGACCGTCACGAACACCAGAACCCACAGGGTGAAATTGTACTTGGCGGTGAAGCGCTTCCAACGCCCGGCCGCTTTGGCCTCGCCGCTCATATCTTGTACAGCTCCGCCATGCGCTCGTGGGGCTTGTAGTTCATAATGCACTTTTCAAGCGAAGAGCCGAGAATCTCGATCTTGTCGGGATTTCCCTGCCCCATCCCGGTCTCGGCCATGGCGTTCAGATAGTTGATGATCCGGGGGTCGAAGCCCATGACCCTTGTCCCGGTGACGTCGGCGGCCACGGCGTCCAGGCTGGCCAGCGCGACCCGCGAAGCGATGGGCGAGCCCCAGGCCGGTCCGTTGCCTTCGACGCCGACGTAGCCGTCGATCACGGCCAGATCGGGGAAGACCTCCTGCCCGATATGGAACATGTTGTAGTGGAGGAGGTCATGCCGGGCCGGCGCGGCCTGGTGCATCAGGCCCTTGTCGTTGACCTTGTAGTCATTGATCGGCGAGGCCATGATGACGTTCTTGATGGACAGGGTGACGAAGACGTAGTTGTGCGTCTTCATCCGGGCCACGGAGATGACGTAGAGGTCGGGGTCCAGGAGCGTATTGATGATGCGGATGCGGGACGGCTTGTTGTCCAGGCCCAGGACGTAGCGGACCTGGAACGTATCCGTATTGAGGTCCATGATCCGGACGTTGTATTCCTTCTCCAGGCGCATGTAATTGTTGTACTGGAACCCCTCCAGGGTGTGGTTGAAGCTCGACTCCGCGATCAGGATTTGACTCTTGACGTGGGGACTGATGACGTCGAGCACCGCCCGGACGGCGTCGACATGGGTGACGCAGGCCGCGCAGTCGGCCAGGACGATGTTGGGCTTGATCAGGACCTTTTTGGCGCCGATCGAGCCCAGGATGTCGTCCTTGATCAGCTCCAGCGATCGGCGGACGATGGCGTAGCGGCCCTCGCCTTTGACCAGCGCCACCCGGGCCGGGGGCGCCGCCTGACCCAGCCGGGCGGTCGGAAAGTGAATCTGGCCGTAGGGGTCGTCGGGACTCCCCGGGGGAGCCCCGGCCGCCGCCAGCGGCGTCAGCACGCTCCGCCCGCCGAGCACCGCCGCCCCGACGGCCGTGCCCATCCGCTTGAGGAATTCCCGGCGCTGCAGTCCGTAGCGATCGCTCATGGTCCGCTCCCTCCGCCGCCGCTCAGCGCGATCCGGCGGCCAAGCCCCGGACGTTCGTCCGGAGACGGTAGATTCTGGCGTAGCTGACGATGTAAAGCGTCCGGCTGTCCGGACCGCCGAAACAGCAGCTGACCGGGTAGGTCGGCGTGTTGATGATTCCCAGGAATCCTCCCTTGGGATCGAACACCTGGACGCCCATGTAGGTGGCCACGAAGAGCCGCCCGTCCTCGTCGATGGTCATGCCGTCGGCGCCGCTCGAGCGGCCCTTGCGCTCGGCGACTTCGGGCGTGAGGACGAGCTGGGCGAACCTGCGGCCGTTGGCCGCCGTTCCCTCCCGGCCCACGTCGTAGGCCCAGATCCAGTTGTCCTTGTCCGAGTCCACGTTCCAGAACGACTCGTTGTCGTAGGTGTTGTTGACGTAGAGGGTCTTGCCGTCCGGGCTCAGCAGGACGCCGTTGGGCATGGCGAACTCGTTGGCCGGGATGATCCGGAGGATCTTCCCGCGCGGCGTGAGGTAGTAGACAGCCCGGCCGGGCTGGGACTTCTTGGCTTCGGCCGTGAACTGGGGGTCGGTGAAGTAGATGCCGCCCGCGGCGTCGGCGACGAGATCGTTGGGCCCGTCGAGAGGCCGGTCCTCGAAGGCCGCGGCCAGCGTCCGGACAATCCGGCCCTTGACGGTCATCTCGACGATCCGGTGGCCGAACATATCGCAGACGGCCAAGTTCCCGTTCGAAAGCGGCAGCAGTCCGTTGGTCTGCAGGCCCTTAGAGATGTAGCGATAGGTCCCGTCTCCGTCGACCTCGACCGTGACGCCCTTGCGGGGATCGCCATTCCAATTCTGGTCGAAGAACATGCTCGAGAGATAGAGCTTGCCGTCGAGCCACTTGGGGCCCTCGTTGAAGGTCAGCCCGGGGTCCTGCTTGGCCCCGTCCACGAAGAGGTCGGGCTTGGCCTCGGCCGGGATGACGGCGTGGAAGGCCGCCTCCCGGGCCTCTTTCTTGGCCATGTAATCCGGCCGCGGCGGGTAGAAGACATCCAGCACGTCGCAGCCCCGGTCGCCGACCTTTCCACCGTGGACCATGGGGGCGGGAAGGTAGAGGAGATCTCCCGCGGCCATGGGCGCCCAGGCGTCCTGGATGAGCTCGTCCATGCCGCCCCGCAGGACGCACATGAGCTGCTCTTCCGGATGGAGGTGGGCGGCGAAGGTCATCCCCGGGTCCATGCGCAGGAAGCTCAATTGGGCGCCGTGCCCGCCGATGAGGCGCGCGTTGGCCCCGGGCTGAAGCTCCGTGAACTGGATGTCGTGGAGGTCCATGATCGTCCCGGCGGGGACCGTGGGGGCCACCAGGAAGGAGGCCCTGGGCGCCGCCGGGGCATCGGTTACGCCCGCCTTGGCCAGGTAGTCGGCCCGGACCGGCCAGTAGACCTCGATGATCTCGGCCCCGGCCGGGCCGGCCTGCAGGGCATTCTCGGCGCCTTTCTCCAAGAGAACGAAATCGTTGCGCGGCGTCCCGCCGTGGGTTCCGTCAGGCTCCTCGCGGGGAACAGCCCGCATGACGACGCTCGTTCCGCCCAGCAACTGGCCGACCTCGCCCTTCATGACGATCATGATGCGTTCGGCGGGAAGGGTCTCTCGATGCAGCGAGGCGTTGGGCTCGAGGGTCAGCCGGGCGACGAGGTTGCCCTTGCCCCAGTACATCCTGGCCTTGACCCCGGGCGCCAGTTGGACTTCGGGTCGCGAGTCCAGGCCGGTGACGGCGCCGTCGGGCAGGCTGGGAACCGACCCCCTGCCGGGGACATCACCGCGGGTCCGGACGGCCAACGAGCCTTCTTCGATCAGCCGGTCGTTCTTGGCCGACCAAGCCGGCTTTTTCGCGCAGGCCGGGAGCGAGGCCAGGACAACGGCGGCCAGGAGGACCGCCAGGGCGGAGGAAGTGATCTTGCGCGGGTGTTTCATGGGAGTGTTCCTTTACTTGGCGTGGTCGTGGCGATTGCCCATGTACAGCCAGAGCATGGGCTCGTCCGTGGCGTTGATCGAGCTGTGGGGGACCTTCCGGTTCGGCGGGATGAGGAAGGCCTCGCCCGGCTCCTGATGGAAAAGGCGGTTGCCGAACAGGAGCAGGCTGGTGCCCTTGAGCTGGCACCAGACCTCCTCGCAGCCGGGGCCGTGGACGTGCGGCTGGGCGATGTCGAATTTGTCGATGGAGACGATGGCGAAGCCCACGGGATTGGCGAACTTAGGCGGCGCGTCCCAGCCGAAGCCGCGCCCAATGTGGGCCCAGTGCATGCCGATGTTGGGCACGGAGTCGTGGTAGTCGCCGACCGAGATCGTCTTGCCGGGGACGAAGCCGGCCGGGGTGCCCTCGACGACCATGATCGTCTCCAGGAAGCCGTCCGTCGGGTTGATAAAGCGCGCTTCGACTCCGGCCGGAATGAAGACGGCGGTGCCGTCGCCGAGGACGATCGACTTGCCGCCCGACTCGACCCGGCCCGAGCCGCCGCAGATGTAGAGGAAAATTTGCTCGTCGGGGCTCTTAAACGGCCTGGTGCCGCTGCGGGGCTCCAGGGCGGCCCTCTTGTAGGCCTTGATGTACTTCAGGACCGCCCCGCGGCGAGGCGGAGCGAGCGGATCGCCCGTCGTCAGGATGTCGCGTTCGATGAACCCGCCATGGCCCTCATAGGGCGCCGAGTTGCGCCAGTGGTTGATGTAGAGATCTACGTTCGTATCCAAGCCGGGATGGCGATGGTTGGACAGCGCGTCTTCGGCGAATGAAGGATCGGGCTCTACGGTCAGCTTCGTCGGGGCCTGGCCGAAGGCCAGGGCCGGCGCCAGCAGGGCCGCACCAACCAGGACGATCAGGACTCGTTTCATGATGGCTCCTTTCCAACCTCCGGCCTTCAGCGCCAGACGACCCGGGCATCTCGGCCCGGCCGCCAGCCGGCCGAGGCAAGCTTGAAGCGATTTCCGTGGCGGACGAGATCGAACCGCGTCTTCCCCTCGTCTTCGAGGTAGGTGTAGGAGGACTCGGCCCCGGCATAGACCCAAATCGTCAGCTTCCGGATCGGCTCCTCCGGGATGCGCGGCGCGTCCGCCATCATCGGCAGGATAGCCCCGGCCCGGACGAAGATCGGGATGCGGGACAGCGGGACCTTCAGCGCCAGGCTCCGGCCGGCCTCGAAGCGCCGCCCCGTCCAGAAGTCGATCCAGGGGCCCGAGGCTGCTTCGGATTCGCAGAGAGGCAGATAGATCTCTTTGCGGCCCGAAGGATCAACGACCGGAGCCACGAGCAGCCAAGGCCCGAGCATGTATTGAAGATCGAAGCCGCGGGCGCAGGAATCGCCTGGGAAGGCCAGCGGCATGGCCCGCAGGACGGGCAGCCCCGATGCGGCCGCCTCGCGGGCCAGGCTGTAGAGATAAGGGAAGAGCCGATAGCGGAGGCGGATGAATTTGCGGACGATGGCCGCCGCCCCCGGCCCGAAGGACCACGGCTCGCGGGGGCCGTCGCCGTGCATCCGGCTGTGCGAGGACAGCAGTCCGAATTGGGCCCAGCGGACGTAGAGGTCGGGCGAAGGCCGGCCGCGGTAGCCGCCGATGTCATGGCTCCAGAAGGGGATGCCGGAGAGCCCGGCGCACAGCCCGCCCCGAATGGTGGCCGCCAGGCTGTCCCAATCGGCGGCCGGNNGTAGCGCTGGCTTCCGGCCGTCCCCGAGCGGCTCCAGACGAGGCCCGATCCGCCTTCCTCGCGGGAAACGTCGGCCACGGCCCGGTTGTAGAGAAGCGGATAGAGGTTGTGCCGCGCCGCCCCCGTCGTGCCGTCGTGGAAGACGGCGTCTTCGGGGATGTCCTCGCCGAAGTCGGTCTTGAAGACATCCACCCCTTGACGCAGAAGCGGCCGGTGCAGGTCCTTGAACCAGGCCGCGGCCTCCGGATGGGTCAGGTCGACGATCGCGACCCGGGCGTTCCAGGAGTCGTCGCGGCGGGCCCGGCGCACGATCCCGTCCGGGCGCGGGGCCAGCGACAGGCCGTAATCGATGACATAGACGCCGCCGTCAGGCCGCTTGAGGAAGAAGCCCTTGCGCTTGCCCAGCTCGAACAGGTCGCTCTCGATGGAGATGTAGGGGTGCTCCCAGAGACACAGTCTCAGGCCCTGCCCGTGCAGCTTGCGGATCAAGGCGTCAGGATCGGGGAAGGCTTCCTTGTCCCAGCGGAAGTCGCAGTAGCGGCGCCAGCGCATCCACCAGGGATCGATGTGGACGACGCCGGCCGGGATGTCATGGGCGGCCAGGCCGTCGACCAGCTTCTCGATCTCGGCCTGGGTCCGGTAGGTGCCGCCGGAGGAGATCCACAGCCCGAAGCTCCACTTGGGCGGGACGGGGGCGTGGCCGGTGAGATCGGCATAGCGCTTGAGAATCCCGGCCGGCTCGGGGCCGAGGATGGCGTAGGCGTCCAGGACGCCCTGATCGACGGACACGGTGAAGGACCTGGTGCTCCGCGCCCCAAGATCCCAGGCCATGCGGCCGCCGCCGTCGACGAGGAGGCCCCAGCCGGCTGTGCTCCAGAGGAACGGGACGTTTTTGTGCGATCTCTCGCTCGTCGAGCCCAGGGCGTCCTGCGTCCAGGAGACGGAGCGGGAGCCCGATTTGTCGAGGCGGGTGAATTTCTCGCCCAAGCCGTAGAGATGCTCCTCCGGGCCGAGCTTGAACGACTGGATAACGCGGGCCGTCGACCGGCCGGCGCGGACGAAGCCGAGCGGCGGGACGAACGGCCGGCCCAGGCCGTCCACGTCCTGCGGATTCTCGGCCAGTAGGGGGCGTCCGCGGCGGTCGAGGAGGCGCATGGAGAATGGGGCGAAATCGACGCGGGGGGAGAGGCGGGTCCCGACGACCGACAGCCCCTTGGCATCGGGGCGGACCTGCCAACGGGGCGACCGGCCGCGGAGGGCGCCGGGCGGAAGGATCGATTCGGTCGGCCGGGGCGGGGCTTCGCCCTTGGGCGTGAAGGTCCAGCGAAGGATGTCGGGGGCGAGCAATTCGAAGGTCAGACGGGCCGTTCGTCCCCACGCGGTGTCGAGGTCGAGACGCAGGGTGCCGTTTTCCGCCGCCCACCCGTTCACCCGCACCGCCCAATCGAACTCAGCCGGCATCCCATCCTGTCTCATCGAATTACCAGACACATACCCATTTCAATCAGCAGACACCTACCGATGACAAATGCCATCACGACGTATATTCAATCGTAATATGAATAAATAATGCGGACCGGATCCCTTCAACTCATAGCTTGTCATCGAGGTCAAACGAAACTTCGCCTTCGCTCCGATGATTCCATCAACCAGATACAAAAAGCGTTTTCTGGGCAGATATAAGTATGTGTCCGCTAATTCTTGCGGCCGCCGCCGAGAAGGGCCCCGAAGAAGCTCAAGACCAAGGTGACGCCGAAGAAATAGGCCAGCACGACGCCCATGTTCCCCCAGCCGCCCCATGAGGAGGCGATCCCGGGGTAATAGGAGGAGATCCCGGCGAAACCGAACTTGAGTACGGCGGCCTGGATGAGGAAGCCGAGGATCAGGTAGCCGAAGCTGAAGGCCAGGGCCGAGCCGAAGGCTCCGCGCCGGCTGAGCCGCCGGACCAGGAATCCGCCGATGATGGGGCCGAGGGCCAGGCCGACGAGAACGAGGATGCCCGGCACAGTCTTGAGTCCGAAGAGCTTCCAGCCCTCGTGCGTGTACATCCCCGGGAATCCGACCGCCCAACTGCGCAGGGTGTTCAGAAGATCGGACCCGGTCAGGCTGCCGGCCTTGTTCATCTGGAAGGCCGCGGCCAGCAGGGGGATCAGGTAGGAGATGAGCAGGCCCATCAGGAGGCCCGGGATCAGTCCGCCGATCAGGTTCCCGCCGGCCTTGGGGATTTTGACGACTTCGGCGGCCGCGGCGGGGTGTGAAGTCGGGTGAGCCGGGGCGGCGGTGGGGACGGAGGCCGCTTTGGCCCTGGCCAGCTCGGCCATCGCTTCGGGAGTCGCGACCATGGTCCGGCTGACGTCGACCGGCCGCACGAATTCGAACTCCAGGCCGCCGAGCATGACCAGGTCGCCCGTGCGCAGAGCCTTCTTGTCGATCTTCTCGCCGTTGACAAAAGTGCCGTTGGTCGAGCCCAGGTCCTGCAGCTCGTATTGGTCGTTGGCATGGACGATCCGGGCGTGCTTGGAGGAGATCATGTTGTCGTTCAGCATGAGGTGGCATTCGAAGGCCCGCCCCAAGATGAAGTCCTCTCCCTTGATGAAATACTCGTTGCCCTGGTATTCCCCGTTGCGGCCTACGAGGCGGGCGGCAAGGCTGGCGGCGCCGACGGATGGGGTCATGGATCTCCTCCTTCTAACGAGCTTCGATGGCCAAAGAATATGTCCGGCTCCCCGGAAATGTCAACAGGAGCGTCGGTTATGTCATGGCCATAGGAATTAAGAGATCATAGATTTCGTCGAGGTCGGTCTCCGGCCAGGAATCGTCGATCAATCCGTTGGTGATGTCGATGTGGATGAAGAGCCCGCGGTCGGTCGTCCGCGCGGCCAGGATCTTCCGGACATAGTCCGCCATGCCGTCGTAGCGGATGTCCTTGTGCTGCCCGACGCGGCAGGCCAGCGCCACCCGTCCGCCAAACCGCTCCGCGACCGGCCCGAACGGCGTTTCACTGGCCCCGAACTCGAGCCCCCTCAGCCCCCGAACCTTGTCCAGGCTGGAGAAGAGATGCGTCCAGTTGCCGCAGGAATGGATAGAGAGGCCGCCGAACTCCTCCGATAGCCGGTTGAAGTAGGGTAGAGCGAATTCATCGTGCAGGGCCGGCGGCAGCATGACGCCTGCATCGTTGGCGATGGACAGCCCCTGCCCGTCGGGGATCCAGGGCTGGAAGCCGCTGGGGACGAATTCCACTCCCGACCCGCGCACCAGCCCTCGCTGGGCTTTGGCGAAGGCGATCATCAAGTCGGTGACCATTCCGAGGAGATGATGGACTTCGGCCGGCCGGGTCAGCATGGCCTCGAAGAGCTGGGTATGCCCCATGATGAGGGCGGCATTGTCCAAGGGGCCTTGGATGTCGGCAAGTCGGATCGGGAAGCGGCCGCCCGTCCGTTCGATGAACCGGCGGGAATAGTCGAGGATGCGCCCCAGGACTCCGTCGGTGACCGCGGGTGCGGCCAGCTCCCGCACCCTCCCCGGGTCGTCGCCCGTCAGCGGCCTGACCGAGGGGAAGTCGCTTTCCCACCAGACGACTTCGCAGCCGAAAGCCGAGGGGATGGCGATAACTCCCAGAGTGGGACAGAGCGCCGGAACGAAATCGCCCCGGAATTTCATCTGCCCTCCGATCTCTTCCATCTGGGCCGCCAGAAATTTATCCGGATCGAGCAGGCGCTCCCGGACCGATATCGCCCCTTCCGTCGAGAAAAGAGCGCTGCGGACCGGCTCGCCGCCCCGCAGCCGCGGCCCGGTATAGCCGATGAGAAACCCCGGCCGCTCCTCGTTCTCCATATGCCAGAGCTTAGCTAAAAAATCCTTTGCTTCCATTTCTTTAACTTGCTCTTTCCCAGGGAGGCCGGTAGGAGTGACCGCCGGCCGAGCGAATGGGTGACGCGACGGATGCCCCGGCAGCGCGCAGCGGAAGGGCCCCACTGGGGGATGGGTGGAGCGAGCACGGACGGGGCGCCGGAGTCGGCAGGTCCCGTGAGCTCGGAAAAAGGCGGTCACTCATGCCGGCCGTACCTCTCCGCCGCCTCCATCATGGCGTTGATGTTCGCAAGCGGCGAGCCGGGCGGGATGTTGTTGCCGTCCTGGACAATGAACCCTCCCAGCGGGGCCAGCTTCTCGATGACCCGCCGGGTCGCCTGGCGCACATCCTCCGGCGTGCCGTCGCGGACGAGCATCGGGTTGACGTTGCCCAGCAGGACGACCCGTCCCCCCAAGATCTCGGCAATACGGTCCAGGTCGACTTGCCAGCCGAAGCCCTGCAGCTCGTCGATGCGCAGTCCGTCGCGGAAAGTCTCCAACAGGTGGTCGGAGCGCCCGCACATGTGCAGGGCGGCCCAGCCGTCGCAGCGGTCCCGCAATCGCCGGTTGGCCGGCAGGGTGATCGACTCGAACATATCCCGCGACAGCGACACGGCCAGGTCGTCGCTCCAGGCGAAGTCGAGGGGACCTGTCCGCTCCTCCTCGGCCCGGCAGGCGTCCAGGTATTCGATCATCTTGTCGGTGACGATCCGCAGCAGCTCGCGGACGAAGTCCGGCCGCTCGGCGCAGGCCAGAAAAAGCTCCGTGGCGCCCATCAAGTCGCCCGCCACGCCGAACGGCCCGTCGGAGGTGGTCGTGAGATGAGGCGCCTCCCCGGGATAGAAAACTGCCCCGCCCCGGAACCGCACGGGATACTTCTCCGCCACAGCCATCATCGTCCGCCGGTACTCGAATTGGCGGCCATTGAGCCCGCCGCGGACATAGTCCATCGCCTCCAGCCGCGGCAGGTCGGCCTCGCCCCTGACCCAGCCGGGCCCTACCCAGGGGATGTCGTCGTCGGGGAAGACGACCGGCACGCCCAAGCTCCCGGCCTCGAAGGCGTTCTGGAAGTCCGTCCAGGCCCCGACCCAGGGTCCGGTGATGGAATGGGCGTCGGTGCGGACGTTCTCCATAAGCCACTTCTGGGCCAGGATCTGGGTTCGCAGCATCGTCTCGGGATCAGCGTAGTAATCCCGGAAGCGGACGCCGACCATGGGGATGAGAAAGCGATGGGCCAGGGCCGGAAGGACGGGCACCCGGTCGGGCCGCTCGAACCGCTTGGCCTTCTCCACCCGGGTGCGGCGCGCCTCGATCTCCTCGATCGGGACGCCGATTTCGATGACCGGGGCGCTCATTCGTAGACGGGAACGCGGCGGATCCGGGGGTCGGTGTAGACGTCGTGCTCGTCCGTGTTGGTGGAGGAGAACTCGCTGATGATGGCCCCTTCCTCGCCGGCCTGGAACCAGTGGAGGGTGTTGGGCGACAGGGTGTACTGGTCGCCGGGCTCGAGGACGACCTCATGCCGGACGCTGAAGCAAGCCTCGTCGCCCTCGGGGATGACGGCCTGGATCTCGGGTGTCGGCTCGCCTTCGATGTAGAGGTAAATGCGGCCCCAGCGGCAGCGGAAGGTTTCCTGTTTGCCGGGCTTTTCGGGCGCCCCGCCCAAGCAGGCGTAGCGGGGATGGCGGTGCTCGGGGCAGGTTTGGCGCGGGAAGAGGACGAGCTCTTTGGCGCAGTAGCGATCGTTGTTCTCGTAGACGACGATCTCGAGGCCGTAGCGGGCCAGATTCCCCAGCCCCAGGTCGGCGACTTCCATCGCCTCGCGTTCCGCCTCGGACAGGGCGATGCCGGCCCTCTCCAGCATCCCGGCCGCACGAAGCCGGGCTTCCCGCGCCATCTCTTTGTCCATGGCCGCCTCCCCGGGGCGATTATAGCGGAAATCCCACCTCATCCGAAGCCCGGCCCCGTCGCCGAGCCTCGCGATCGCCTTGACGGGCGGGGGCCGTTCGGGTAATATACCCGGGCTTTTCCCCGGTGGGGCTGTAGCTCAGTTGGGAGAGCGCTTGAATGGCATTCAAGAGGTCGCCAGTTCGATCCTGGTCAGCTCCACCAATTAAATCCCCTTAAAACCCATGATTTCAATCGGTTAAGAAGCAGTCTGGGTTTCATTGCCGTCAGACCCACAAATTCCTTAGTCGGAAGGCCTGGCCAGGCCGATGGGGCATCGTGCTTATGGACCGATGAACCGGAGGGACTCTCCGGTAACAGGAAAGCCTGGAAGTCGGCCTATGGTATATTGAAATCGAGGGAGATGAACTCTCCGGGAGGAAGGCGGTCTCATGCCGCGAAGGGGCGGCCGGGATATCCTTCGATAGAGGGAGACGTCATGAAGAGCCAAGTCATCAGGCCTCTGCTCCGTCGTCATAGGGGCACTCTCTTGGGGATGTTGTCCATCACCGTCATAGTTGTTCTGATGGGGGTCGCAGGGACGGAGATAGGCCGCCGCATCATCGACCTTGTCTCCAAGCCGGTTCAGGCCGGAAAAAGTGGGCCGTCCCAATTGCTCGTCTACGGCCTTTCCTACCTGGCCATCGCGGTGGCCGGCGGAGCGATCGCGTATGGGCTGAACGTCATCTACTCACGCTTCAGCCAGGTCTTCATCAACGACATCCGGATGAGGCTCTTCAGGCACCTGCTCCGATTGCCGCAAGAATTTTTCAATGCCAATCCTCTCGGGCAGCTCATCAATAGGATCATGAATGAGGCCGGAACGATCGGCGGCTTTTTCGCCCGCATCTTCATGCAGCCGATGGTCAACGCGGTTCTGATCGTTTTCTATGGAATTTATCTATTCCTGCTGAATGGAAAGCTGGCGATCGCCGGCATCCTTTTCATTCCTCTCTACTTGATCATTCTCCCCAAGCTCAATCATAGGGTTCAGACGCTGACGGCGGGAAGCATCGACAGCTATGAAAACCTGAGCAGCCACTTTCAGGAGGTTTTCAGCGGCATCACGGATATCCGCGCCAGCCAGACGTACCATTTTGAGGAGGCGCGCCTGGGGAGGAAGATCCGGGAGCACATCCGCAAAAATGCCCAAATGACCAGAACCATGGGGGGGGCCGAGTCCCTGATCAATGCTCTCATGCGGCTCGCTCCTTTGCCGCTCTATCTCTATGGAGGAGGACTCTGCCTGCGAGGGGAGATGTCGGCGGGAACTCTGGTCGCGTCGATCGCCGTCGTGACGATCCTCTACAGCCAGATCATATTCATGATGAGCTTCCTGACGGAGTGGCGCCAGGTCAGCGTCCGGCTCGATAGGATCGAAGAATACTTGCGCTCGGAGCCCGAGCGAGGCGTCGGCCTTCAGGCAGGGCGCGACGACCCAGCGGGGGGGGATATCGTCGTCGACAAGGTTCAATTCGGATTCGCTCAGGACCAACCTCTGCTGAACGATATCCACTTCGTCGCGGAATTCGGGAAAAGGACCGCTTTCGTCGGGCCTTCCGGCTCCGGCAAAAGCCTGACGGCCGCTCTTCTTGGAACGATCTATAAGCCGCTCAGCGGGAATATCTCTTTCGGCGGAAGGGCCATCGAGGCCACTCCTCTCTATCACCTGCGGGCCGAGATGGGTTACGTCCAACAAACCCTCTTCCTTTTTCAAGACACGATCAGGAACAATATCATCTACGCCTTGCTGAAAAAGCCCGGCGGAAATGGCGGCGACATCGAAACCTGGATTGATTTCTCGTCGTTCGATCACATCAGGGGCCCGGAGATGCTGGAGCAGCGATTGATCGAAGCCATCCGGGGCGTCGGACTGTATGAGGATGTCGTCCACTTGGGATTGCGTTCTCGATCGAAGTGGAGAACCGCCGAGGTTACGGCCGCGGAGAAGACGGAAATCGTCAAGGCCCGAGGTGAGCTGGTCAAGGAGATCTCAGAACGTTACGGCGATTGCGTCGAGCTCTACCGTGAAGATCGATTTTTGGAATACGGCACGGTTCTGGAGAACATCGTCTTCGGTCCGACGGCGGCTGTCGCGGAGGCCTTCGGATCCGTTCGGCGTTTTTACAAGGAGCATCTGGAGGAAATCCTCAGGAAGCAAGGCCTTGCGGACGGTTTCCTGTCCCTCGGACTCCATATCGCCGGCGCCAACAGGCTGCTCTTTGAAAAGCTTGACCAGGCCAAATCGCCTTTGCTCGATTCCCTCGAATCGGATCGAGAGCAAAGAGAAAGGCGAAAGAAGATCGGCGATCGGTTGGACCTTCATGCCGACAGGCCCATGATCATGAAGAAGAAGGATCCCTCGCTCTATGAGGAGGTCATGGAGACGGCGCTCAACCATTGCCCGGGCCGATCCAAGGAGAGCTTTTTAGACGGGAAGATGAGGGAAAACATTCTCCATTTGAGACGGCATGTCCGAAAGCTTCTTGGGGACAGAGTCGAAGGGAGTATGAGATTTTATGAAGAGGGAGCCTTCAACGAGTTTATGAGCTTCACGGATAACATGGTATTTGGAAACATCGATCCCACGAGAAGGAAAGCCCAGGAGGAGATCCTGGATCTCTTGCGGCGGAAGCTTCGGGAAGCCGGCCTGGAAGGCCTGGCGCTGAAGCGCGGCCTGGAGTTCGACGTGGGGGAGCGAGGCAGCCGGCTTTCGGGAGGGCAGAGGCAGAAAGTCGTCCTGGCCAGGATTCTGCTGCGGAATCCGTCGATCCTGATCCTGGATGAGGCCACGGCTTCTCTGGACGCCGCCTCGCAGGCCCGCATCAACGACTTGGTCAGGGAACAACACAAGGAAAAGACCGTTATTTCGATTGTTCATAGGTTGGATGTCATCAGGGATTACGATCAAATCCTGGTGTTCGACAAAGGGCGGATCATCGAGCGGGGTACTTTTGAGGAGCTGATCAAGATGGGTGGAATGTTTACCTCTCTCTATCAAGGAGCCATGGAATGAAGATCTCCCTGACCGAAGAGATCCAATGCCTCAAGTCGGCGCCCTTGTTCCGGTCCTTGAAGGAGGAAGAGCTGCGGATCATCGCGCTGACGACGGAGAACTTCCTCTTTGAGCCAGGGGAAGTGATCGTCGAGGAGGGCGAGGAAGGCGGAGAAGCCTATATCATCCATGAGGGATCCGTCGAGGTCTCCAGGAAAACAAGTGACGGCGAAGCCGTCCGCCTGAATCTCTTGGGGCAGGGGGATGTCTTCGGCGAGCTGGCTCTCTTCGGCCGCGGCCTGCGTACAGCCACGGTCACGGCCGTTGCCGCGACTCAAGTCTCCGTCATTTCGAAGGACAAGCTGTTCGAGATCATCAGAGCCTTTCCGGAGATCGGTATCGAAATGCTCAAGGCCGTGACGGCGCGATTCGCACGGATGGAAGATCGACTGATGAGTCGGACCGGGCCTGAAAAATAGCACGAAGGAGACGATGATGATCCGGAGAAGCTCCTATCTGAATCATGTCCACGTGGGGGACGGAACAACGCTTCTTTTCAGCGGGATCTCCCTGTGCGTTGATCTCGTGCCCCGCGATTATTGGGACAGCATGAGGAAAGACGATTTCTCATTCCTGACCCGGGAAGAAAAAGAACATCTCTTGAATCGAGGACATCTCACGAACCTGACCCGGGCCAAAGAGCTCGAGGCCTTCAAGAGACAGGCTCGATATATCTATGCCAAAAACACCGAGATCACGAAGAAGCAGAGACGGGCCTCGCTGTGTTTCATCTTGACCTATCGCTGCAACCTCGCCTGTGCGTACTGCTATCAAAAGACGGCCTACTGCAAATCCCCCGGACCACCCTTGAGTGAGAAACAGGTCGAAGAGATCCTGACGAAATATCTGCCCGAGATGTTTCCCGGCGTGCCCAAGAAGAACTTATCTTTCCTCCTTTTTGGGGGGGAGCCCTTGCTCCCCGCCAACAGAAAATCCATTGTCCGAATATTGCGGTATGCCCGCCAGCATTCCGTGAATGTGATCGCTTCGACGAATGCCATCCATGTGCCGGAAATGATCGAGTTCTTCGGCCGGGAATACGGGAAAATCCAAGAGGTGCAGGTCACTCTGGATGGCGACCGCGCTTTTCACGATACGCAGCGGATTCCTGTGTCGGGGGAGCCGACGTTCGATAGGATCATTTCGGCGATTCGCATGTTGAAAAAGACCAAGGCCAGCGTCCTCCTGCGAATCCACACCCACCCGCATCGTATGAAATCAACGCAGCGGCTCGCGGAATTCCTTCAGCAGCAAAAAATCGTCGGGGACAACGTCAAAATGTATTTCTCGCCTCTCAATGATTTCCAAAAGTGCAATCGGGAGGACATGCACGCCTTCAAGAGAATCTTCGAGCGCATCTCTCAGAGAACCCACATCCCCCCCTCTTCGAACCTGACGTTCCTGAAAAGACTCCTCGAGATGCAGGAATCCAAGATCTTCCTGAAGACGCGATACTGCACCGTGGGGAGCAATTCTTTTAGAATCATCGACCCCAGGGGGGACATCTACGATTGCTATGAGGAGGTTGGAGACAGGAGAAGGAGGATAGCCGCCATCGCGGATGGAAAACTTAAATACACTCCGCTGCGGAAGACTTACGCTCGAAGAACTCTCCTGAACATGCCGATCTGCCTTAAATGTTCCTTTGCTCTCTTTTGCGGCGGGGGATGCGCCATCCGGGCCCGGAAACAGACCGGCTCCATTTTTCATCCCTACTGTCACCAGAACAAGGAATATATCCGGGATACGCTCAAAATGTATTATCTCTTGGGAAGAACGGCCAATCTTGACTTCGTCAAAAAAACGTGATGATATGATTCACAGAGGAATAGGCTCAAGGAGAAACGCATGAAAAAGATGAGCGGTCTGAAATCCGGAGCGACCAAAGCCGCGGGGGCTGGGCCCGTCGGCAAGATCATGCCCGTCAACCTTACGACCGGGCGCCGCTTCAACAAATCCGAAAAAGCCTCAAATTGTGAAGAGTGCTGCGGCCCCTATCATCAGTGTCGATGCCCGGAATTCAAAGGGGTCAATTAAGACAACACAGCGCGTTCCGCGGGGAAGACGCATTTCCGGCCTTCGCCGAGGAATCCTTTTAGGTCGTCGATGAGAAGAGCCGGGAGGAGCGAGCGGCTTCGATCAAAGGCCGGGAAAGGCAGGGGCAAGGCATGTTGAAGGGCTCTCCGGTCTCATGGCGGTGCGCGGCCGTTCTCATCGCGGTGTTCTCCCTCTTCGCCTGGCCGGCTGCGGCCGGGGAAGTCGGCTACAGCGCCATCGTGATGGATGTGAGGGGCCAAGCCTTCGTGACGCATGCCGGGGTCAGAAAGGCCGTCGATCTCGGGCGTCCGCTCTATCCGGGCGATTCCGTCGAGACGGCCGATGGCGCGGCCTTGACGGTCACGTATCTGGGGTCCGGCCTCGAGGAGTCCTGGGCCGGGGGGGCGAAGTTTTCCGTGGAGAAGAACGGCAGCCGGCCCGCGCCGGCGCGAGTCGTCCAGCGGGAGCGGATCATCCTGCCGCGGATCTCGTCGTCTCAGACGGGGAGCTCAACGAACAAGGGGCTCTCGTTCCAGGAAGACATGGAAGTCGGGGGCCTCTCCAACACGAGAATCATCGAGGACAGGCCGGTCTTCCGTTGGACGGGCGATCCATTCGTCAAGCAATATAGAATCAAGCTGTTCTCTTTTCTCGACAGTAAGCTCTTGTGGCAGAAGACGACTCGACAAACGGAGCTTGCCTATCCTCCCGACGGCCCTCCCCTCGAACCCGGAGGCCGATATGAATGGATCGTCGAAGCGGTCATCAACGGCGTCAGGGCGTCCGAGAAGAGGAGCTGCTTCAGCCTGCCTCCAAGCCCTGAGCTGGAGGCTTTGAGAAAAGAGCTTCAAGCCCAGCGAATGCAGCTGGAGGCGAAGCCCGGAGATCATGCGTCCCGGCTTCGTCATATCCTCTTCCTGGAGGAGCATCAGCTCTATGATGAGGCCTTGATCCAATATGACCTCCTCCTCGGGCGCGGCGGCCCGAGCGAATCGTTAATGAGCCGGCAGATGCAGCTCGTGCGGCTCAGGCAGGCCGCTTGCCAGGCGGATTGAAGCGGCGGCTTCGGAGCCAAGGAAAATGTCCCGGCCCCTCAAAAAGGCTTGGCTTCCCTATGGGCTGATCGTCCTGCTTGTCGGCCTCCTGGCGATTCTCATCGACCACAGGATCATTCCCGGCGAAGGCACGTGGAATCCGCTGGAGCTGCGATCGATCGACTTCAGGTTTCTGTTCAAGCCGAAGCCTCATGACAACCCGGCCCGAAACATCATCCTGGTCGCCATCGACGAGGAAGATTATCGGAAGATCAATCAACCGCTGATTTTTTATCACACGTATATCTCCGAAATCATCCGCTATCTGGTGGATGAGGGGGCCAAGACGATCGGCCTGGACATCGAGCTCCCCTCCATTTCCCTCGAGGAGAAAGTCGCCGGGGGCTATGAGAGCGTCTATATGAGATCTTTCCTGGAAGCCAGGAGCCGGGGGGCGAGCATCATCGTCGGCTTCTCTTCTTCCGAGAGCGCTCCTTGGCCGAGCTATCTGCTGGCCGCAGGAGAGGAGAATTTGGCCGCCTTCGCCCTGACGGTGGATTCGGACGACGACATCCGGAGGCAGCAGCTCACCTTCGATGAGGGAGCGAGAAGATTCCCTTCCTTCCCCTTGGCCTTGGCCAGAAACGCGACCGACCTTCCTCTGCCGGTGCCCCGCCGGACGATCCTCATCGATTACTCACGGACCCGGGATATCCAGGTCCGATCCTTTCATGACATCTACGAGCGGAGTCTCAGACGGGACAGCTCACCGGGGAAAGCCTTCGAGAACTGCATCGTGATCATCGGATCGAGGCTGCTCTTTCAAGACAAGCACTCGACGCCGTTGTCCTTCTCAAGCGGAAAAATGACCGACGGCATCCTGATCCAGGCGACGGCCTTGGCGACCCTGCTGTCGGGGAGGCTGTTCCGCGAGCCCGGCATCGCCTTGGGGGGCGTCCTCGCTTTTCTCACGACGCTCCTGACGGTCGGCCTGTGCCGCCGAAGGCGGCCCGTCCCTGCCGCCTTCCTGTGTCTTGTGGAAACGGGGGTTCTTCTCGCCGCCTCCGTCCTGGCCTTCAACCGCCTTTACGTCCTGCGTCTCACGCCGCTGCTGTCGGCCGTCGTCCTCTCCTTCGTTGCCACGACGGCTTTCCATTACTATACGGAGGAGCGCCGCAAGATCAGGATCAGGAGGCGATTCGCCTGTTTCGTGCCCGAAAACATCATTGATCAAATCGTGGAGGCCGACATCGAAGAGCTGACGCGGGGTGAGCAGAAGGAATTGGCCCTGTTGTTCATCGATATCAGGGGGTTCACCGCCTATGCCGAGAGTCATAAGGACGACCCCCAGAAGGTCGTTCGCTTTCTCAACCATTACCACTCGGAAATGACGGACATCGTCTTGGGCTGCAACGGCACGGTCTCTCAGCTCATGGGCGACGGCCTTTTTGCCTTCTTCGGCGCGCCTCAGAAGAACGATGATCCCGTCTATGCGGCCGTCAGCGCGGCCCTGCAGATGAAAGCCCGGATCTCCGATCTCAAGGCTGCCTGGCGGGAATACGGGATGAAGGATCTCCGCGTCGGCATAGGCATTCACTACGGTGAAGCCATCGTCGGGAATATCGGGTCGCTGAAGAAGATGGATTATACGGCTATCGGAGACAACACCAACCTGGCTTCGCGGCTGGAGGGCCTGACCAAGGAATGGCACGAGACCATCCTGATCAGTGGAGCGGCTCATGAGCGCGTGCGGGACAGGGTCATCGCCCGGTCTCTGGGGTCGGCCGCGATCAAAGGACACAGCGAGGTGAAGCTCTTCGCCGTCGACCGTTTTAAGGACGCCGGGACGGGGGAAAAGGGAGAGGGATCCCGCCAAGGGGGCTGAATAGACCTTGGGCCCATCCTCGGGCTTGGTCGGCTCGGAAGTCGTCGTGACGGCCGCTGAGGGAGAGAGGGACGACCGGAGGCGAGGGACCGCCCTCTCCTCTCCGCCGCGGGATCAGCCGGTAAGATTATTTTTGAATGGAAATCGTATGGGAATTCGATCCGTTGCAATCGGTGACTGTCCCGGCGCCGTCCATCGAGGTGGCGTTCTTCATCGTGCCCGCTATGGAGGCTGTCCCTCCGCAAGCGTCATCGTAGGTCATCGTGCCGGTCAGGCTCGATCCCGACAGGGTCCCGTTGAACGTCCCGGTGCGCCCTCGATCCGTGGAGAACGTCCCGGTGACGGTCGACCCGTTCTGGGCGAGGGTGAAGTTGATGACCGACGAGACGCCCAGGGACGCGATGCGGATGGTTCCGGTCCAGTTGCCGGTCATGTCATAGGTTTCCGACGTCGTGGACTGCTTGCAGCCGGTGATGAGCAGAAGGAAACAGACCAGGGTGAGAAAAACAAAGCGTTTCATACTCGCCTCCTATTTGCCGGCTATCATAGTGCAAGAGAAGGCCGGGAATCAAGTCAAGGCTTTTGGGGGGAGTCGGGGGACGGTGAAACATGGTATTTTCGCCCGGAGCGAAGTATACTCGGAGCGCGGGAATCATCCGGCTGCGGCCGTGCGGACGGCCGAAGGGANNGTCGGCCCGAAAAGACCATTGTCGGCGGGAGGCCCCATCAGGGGGATCAGATGATCCGGAGCCTGCCCTCGGGAATCCAGAGGCTGATCGTCGCCGCTTCCTTGGATAAAGCGGTCGAAGCCTCCGTCCTTCGGGATCCGGAGCAAGCGGCGAAAGACCTCCGTATCGAGCTGTCCGAGTCCGAATCCGCGATCCTCTCCGCCGTCCCCGCGCAGCAGCTGAGCATCATGATCGAGAGCATGGCGGGGCCTTCAGGCATCCCTAGGCGGGATTTCCTTCAGGGCTCGGCCGCCGCTGTGGCCGCCGTCGCGGCCGCGGCCCTGGGGGTCGATGCCCATGCTTCTCCCTCCCCGTCGGCTCAGGACATTCCCATCACGAAGGGCATCGGCATCGACCGGCCGGAGCAGACCAGGGGCATCAGCATCGACCGGCCGGAATATCCCTGGGAGGGGCTTTCCCTCGAGACGGCGCTTGTCGAGGCCAGGGAGACGGGAAGGCCCCTGCTCGTCCTCTTCATCCATAGCTGGAGCTTCAAATTGAATCACTTGCCGACTCCCGGCGAGGCCAACGCCGAGCGGGTCTGTCTCATGTACGGCCTGGAGCTGCGCGGGGAGATTCTCAAGAACGGCCTCCTGACGGTCCGCGTCGCCGACGAGAAGGTCGCCGAGGGATATAAGGTCACGGTCTTCCCGGCCATCCTCTTTCTGTCCGACAGAGGAAAGGAGCTGGGCAGGGTCGAACAGCCCGAAACCGAGAGCGCCGTCACCCAGGCCCTGCGGAAGGCGATGGAAGCCTACCGGAAACCCCCGCGCTAGCGCCGGCCCCCTCGGAATCCGCCGCCGATGAAGGACCTCACGCTCGTCAACCTGAACATGCTCTATATCCGGCATTATGACCGGATCGAGAGGGAGCTCCACCTTCCCCTGGGCCCCTTGTACCTGACGACGGCCCTGGAGAAGGCCGGCCTGTCCGTCGATTTCCGGGACTACCAGCTTTATGAGGGGGAAGACCCTTTTCAGCCGGATTCGATCCTCGAATTCATGAGGGAGCCGGCCGGGATCGTCGGCGTCTCGGTCATGACCAATCTGCTGCCGTTCACCCTCATGGCCCTGCGGGGCTTCAAGGAGCGCCATCCCGACCGGACGATCGTCCTCGGCGGCGTGGGGCCGAAGTCGATCGAGAGAAAGATCATGGAGCGCTTCCCCTGGATCAACGTCGTCGCGGCCGGGGAAGGCGAGATCTCGGCCCCCCGGCTCGTCCAGGCGCTGAAGGGAAAGGGGGACCTCAAGGACGTTCCGGGCATCTGGTACCGGCGGAACGGCCAGATCCTCTCCAACCCGCGCCCCCCGCGCATCAAGGACCTCGACGCGATTCCTTTCCCCGCCTTCCACCAGGTCGACCTGAAGAAGTACGCCGGGTACGGCATCCTGACGTCGCGGGGCTGTCCCTACGAGTGCACCTTCTGCTCCGTGGCGCCCATCTGGGACCGGGTCAGCTATTCACGCTCGGCCGGGAACATCATCGAGGAGATGAGGCTGGTCCACGAGAAGGCCGGAGCCGACCTGTTCCTGTTCCAGGACGAGTTCTTCGTCTCCTCGAAGAAGCGGGTCATGGATTTCTGCGCCGCGCTGAAGCGAAGCGGGCTGCCCGTCCAGTGGAAGACCTTCGGCCGGGTGGACCTGACGGACGAGGAGACGATGGAGGCGATGGCCGACGCCGGATGCATCGAGATCCGCTACGGCATCGAATCGGGATCGGCCGCGATCCTGGAGAGGACGAAAAAGGGATTCAAGCCCGAGGAGGCCGTCGCCGTCGTCTCGCGGGCCGTTCGGATCTTCCCCCGGGTCGACGCCTTCTTCGTCTGGGGCTATCCCTTCGAGACCATGGAGGACTTCCGCCAGTCTCTCTTCCAGATGATCAGCTTCCGGGCCATGGGGTCGCGGGTCCTGCCCAGCCTGCTGTGCTTTCTGCCCCAGACGGCCATCTATGAGGAGTACAAGGGCCGGGATGGATTCGTCTTCTGCGCCGACCTGATGCCGGAGTACATGATCACGGGGCACGAGATCTGCCGGGGCGCCCGGATGGATGTCGGGGAGCCGCACCGGCCCATCTTCGACTTCATACGGGCGAACCTCGATCTGTTCCCGGGCTTTCTCCACTACAAGCCCGACCAGAATGTGCTTCCCAAGCTCAAGATATTGCAGGAGTTCGGTTTCTATGCGGCGGCAGAGGCGCCGGGAGGACAGACGGAATCCTGCGGCGCGCATTCCCCGAGGATCAGTCTGCCGTCCGGGAGCGAGCCCGCTCCAGTCGAGATCATCCGCTTGGCCGATAGATAAATACGCCCGAGGAGGCCTTTCATCATGGGTATCATGGAGCTCATCGTTCTCATCGTCCTGTTCGGGGGGCCGCTGTTCCTGATCGCTCTGATCGATCTCCTGAAAAGCGAGTTCAAGGGGAATGACAAGATCGTCTGGCTCCTGGTCGTGGTCCTCCTGCCCATCATCGGATCGGTCTGCTATTTTCTCATCGGCCACAAGCAGAAGCTGGCCAAGCGCGCCGGCGGCCCGGACGTTCAATAGTCCAGGCGGCCGTCCCAGGTTCCGGAGGGCGGGATCTTCTTCATCGCGTCCTAGTCGATGCCGAAGCGGGCGAAGAGCGCCTTCTCGTCGGCGACGCTCAGCGTCGGGATGCCGTCTTTCCCATCGATCCGGTACATCGGCAGCAGCATGTCCCGGCTGAAAGGGATGGGTTGGCCGGCGATGATGTAAGCGTCCAGGGCGGACTGGACTTCGTCCCGGGGCAGGAAGACCGAAGCCGCTTCGACGAATTCCGGAACCGTCATCCCCTCGTCTCCGGGCGCGCCTTTTCGCCTCGCCCGAAGCTCCAGGAGGAGATCCCGCAGGCCCTTGGCCCCGTCCGTCGCCAGTCCGATCCGGTTATCCAGGTAGAAGGCGAACAGGCAGCCGCGCCAATAAGGCAGCTTGTTGTGGTCGCCCATGGTCCAATAATTCCTGAACACATCCGCATTGGGCGTGTTTCTGACCGGGCTGGCATAGAGCTTTCCGAAGACGACGTCCAAGGCGTGGACGAAGCTGCGCGGCAAGCTGAAGCGCGCGGCCAGGAGCACGGCGTAGGTGACGAAGTCGTTGAAGCCTTCGCTGAACCACTGGTGGTCCATGCCCATGTGCAGGCCGCCGCTCCCCAGCCAATAATGTCCGATTTCGTGCGACAGGTTGAAAACCCGGTCGGGCGTCAGGATGGTGTCCGAGACGGGCGCGTACTTGGACAGAAACCCGCTGCCGAAGGCCATCCCGCCGATGTCGTGCCGGGCTTCCAGGAACGGCTGGAGCATCAGCGAGAAGGGGCGGTCGCCGTCGTCCCGCCAGAACCGGCGCAGGGCTGCGTAGTAGCGGGCGAAATAGTCGAGAATGAGCTTGCGGTTGAAGTCGTTCCGCCGGTTGATCCGCAGGACAAGATAGGCCGGCGACCTCCCCACGGCGATCCGGTCCACGCTCAGGTCGTCGGAGCCGGTCAGCGGGCTCAAGAGGGCGGCGTCGTCATCCCAGAGGGCCGGCCTCTCCCCGCGGTTTTCGGGGTCGAAGGGATAGTAGAGCGGAAAGCGGGGCCGCTTGGCCCAGACGACGGACTGGCGGATGATCCTGCCCTGCGGCCGAAGATCCATCCGCAGGAACAGGTTGATCCCGTGGCAGTAGAAATAGTCCGCGCGGATCATGGGCCGGAACAGCTCGCCCTTCATGCCCTGCTCGGCCATGTGGGATTCCCGGACATCGTACTCGATGGTCACCGGGCCGTCGCCCGGATGCTCGACGGTGATGGTGCGGGTCGCGGCGTCGACGGAAAGGCGGGCGGGGGGAGAGGCCTGAATGTTCGCCAGGCTGTCGAAGATATCCGCCTGGCCGCCGAAGCGAGGCTCGCCGTAGGTGAACGTGGTGACGTCCCTGCGCAGCGGCGCGTAAGACAGGGTGACGTGGAGCGTTCCGCCTCCGTCATAAGCGAGCAGGTAGCGCAGATCCGGGGCGGCAGGGGCGGCGTCCGCGGACTGAGCCGGGAGCCGGTCTCCGGCCCAGGCGAGCCCGCAGAAGAGAGCCAGGACGACGGCGCCGCGAAAAAGGGTCGCTCTCCTCATGGACGGCTCACTTGCCGCTCATGATCGCCCCAAAGCGCTCCGATGTCAAAGCTCTCGTCCGGGCGCTCAGCGGGGGATGGCCTCCGCTTCCACGGCCAGGCGGAGGCCGAGATAGTCGCCCCGGTCGGAGGGCGCGGCGCTTCCCCGGTTGACCGGTCGCAGGAAGACGAAAAGGACGGACCAGCAGCCGCCCCGGATGACCCGTCCGGCGCCCGAGGCGGGGCCGGCCGGATTGATCTGCGGGCGGCCGTCGTATTTCCCGTACCAGTCCTGGCACCACTCCCAGACGTTTCCCTGCATGTCGTAAAGGCCCCAGGTGTTGGGCTTCTTGCGCCCGACGGGGTGAGTCGAGCCGCGGGAGTTCTGGTCGAACCAGGCCGTCTCGAAGAAGCTTCCCCAATCCGGGCCCTCCAGTCCGGCCCGGCAGGCGTACTCCCACTCGGCTTCGGTCGGCAGCCGGAAGCGAACCCCGCTGCGCGCCCGCAAAGCCTGGATGAATCTCTGAACATCGCCCCAGTCCACCGACTCGACCGGGTGGCGGGGGCTCTTGGTGAACCGGGCAGGGTTCTCGTTCAAGACGGCCTTCCATTGGCCCTGGGTCACTTCGTACCGGCCCATCCAGAATCCGTCGAGCCTGACGCTGTGGGCAGGCGCTTCGTCGGCCAGCTCCTCAGGGGAGCCCATCCTGAACCGCCCGGCGGGAACCCAGACAAACTCCATCCCCGTCGCCGGCTCCCGCCAGATGTCGCCGGGACGGCCCGCGGGGAGGGGAGCGGGCACGGGCCGCTGCGCGAACGAGGCGGAAACCCAGAGGGCGGCGAGAGTCGCAACGAAAAGGACGATGGACAATCTTCTCATGGGTTCGGCCCCCCCTATTTCGTGATGGCTGCCAGGCGCTTCCGGGTGTCGGCCGGCTCGGGAAAGAGCGAGTCAGCCTCCTTCCAGAGCTCGACGAAGAGCCGGTACTCGGCGGCGGCCTCGGCTCGGCGCCCCAGATCCTCCAGGATCCGGCCGAGCCGGTAGTGGTAAAGGGGAGGGATGAGAGCGAGCTTCAGGTTCCCCGAGCCGAAGGCCATGAGCCCGCGGTATTCCGCGGCGGCGCCGGCCAGATCTCCCTTTCGGACCAGAGCCCGTGCGCCAAGATCCTTCAGGAAGGGTATGTTGTAGAGAGACAGCTTCTCCGTATCCATTCCGGGAAATCGCCCCGGCTGCCATCGGCCCGCGGCCGTGACGGCTTCCTCGACGGTCCCTCCGTCCAGGGCCAGCTCGGCTTCCAGGAGGAGGGAGGAGTCTTCCCTCTCTTCTTTTTTTTGCGATTCCTTGGAGATCCCTGCCACGCTAGCTCGCAGGATCGCCAGATGCTCCCGGGCTTCCTCGCGGCGTCCCTGCTTGAGGCGGATCCAGCCGAGGAGGAACTCCTTGCGGGCCCGCGAAGTGTTGCTCTCCCGGGAAGGATCTTTCTCATAATAGGAGGCCAGGGCCCGAATGGATCCCTCGGCTTCGTCGAAGCGGCCCAAATCGCCGTAGATGAAGACCAAGATCCAATTCACGGAGGCAGCGACATATTCCTGGCGGTAGGATTCCGCGATCTTCTTCAGAGCCAGGTATCCGGCCAGGGACTTTTCCAGCCGGCCCAGGAAATAGTCGTAGAGGCTGACGTGCCACAGGGCTTCCATCTTCTCCGCAGGCGAGGCGCGGGCCGCGAATTCCCCGATCCAGCGGGCCGATTGGATGTAGTCCTCGCGAAGAGCCGAGATATAAGCCAAACCCTTGTACGAGCCCGTAAAATCAGGAGAGGCCTTCCGGATGACCTCCAGGTATCTTGCCTCGGCCTGATCCAGCTTTCCTTGGGTCAGATGGAGCTCGGTCAGCGAATCGAGAGGATTGGGGTCTCCCGGATGGGAGGCGATGTAGCGCAGGAAGACGGACTCGGCCTCCTGGAACCGTCCGCTCTTGGATAGAGAGTAGCCCAGCATATTGAGGGCCGGACCGAATTGCGGGTCCAGCGCTGCCGCCTTCTCCAAGGCGGACACGGCCTCGGTGAACCGATTCTGGGCATAGGCTTGGCTGCCCAGCTCGTAGAAAGCGTGCTTCTCCCCCGGGTATCTCTCCGTCAGCTTGATCAGCAGGGCCCTCTTCTTGCCGGAGTTATTCTCAATGACGGAGGCATACTGGGCCTGGATGTAGAGACTTTCTTTTTCGCTGATCCCATCGGTGTGCGACAGGGCCTTGCGGAGAGCTTCGTCCCGGGCACGGAAATCACCCAGCTGGTAGTAGGACTGGGCCAGGTAAAGGTAGGCAATGGCGAAGGAGGGATCCAGGGAGACGGCTTTCTCCAGGTCCTTCTTGGCCTCGTTCGACATCATGTTGCCGACGGCGTCCCGCCCCCGGAGAAAGAGATTGTAGGCTTCCAGAGACCCGGTGGTCATATCCGCGATCTTCGGCAGCGGGGACTCGATCTTGAGGGGGGGGCGGCCGATGCCGCGGGCGACGCCGCGGCTGATCGTGTCGATGTGGGAGCGCAGGATGCTGTCGAGGCCTTCCCCCCGGGCCGAGACGCTCTTGAGGACCTCCCGGGTGGCGGAGTCCAGGACTTTGACGTCCGAGACGAACGTTTCGCCGGCCCGGCTGTAGAAGCCGACGACCACGGCCTCGATGCCCGCCCGCCGGCAAGCGGCGAAGCCCGCCTCCTCGTCGAAGACCGAGTCCGATCCGCCGTCCTCCTGGCGCAGGAGGTCCTTCAGCCTCTGCCAGGAGGCCACCCGCAGGTGCTTCGACTGCTCCAGGCTGGTGATTAGAAGATTGGGGATGGTTTCCCTAAGATAATCCAGGCCGGGATCGCCGGTCTGGTTCTGGAATCCCAGCACGGCCACCGTCCGCCTCGCCTTTTCCCCGCCGGGGACGAGCTGCCAGACGATAATCGCGGCCGCCAGAAGGAGCAGAGACGCGGCTGGGATCCAGACTTTCTTCGACGGCATCCGGACCGTGATCTGCCGGGACGTGGCCGGTCTGGCCAGGGGCAGCGCGGCGGTCGTCGCCGGAAGAGCGGACTCGATGCGGACCAGATCCTGGAGCAGCGCGCCCGCATCGGCATAGCGTTCGGCCGGCGGCTTGGCCAGGCATGTGGCGACGATCTTGGCCAGCTCCTCCGGGATTTGCGGATTGAAAGTCCGGGGATCGGGCGCCGGGAGGGTCTTCTGCTGGACCGCGACGCTGAGGGGCGTGTCCCCGGCGAAGGGCAGGCGGCCGGTCAGCATCTCGAAGAGGACGGCGCCCATGGCGTAGACGTCTGAGCGGGCATCGGCCTCCTTCCCGTCGACCTGCTCGGGCGACATGTACT
>DFYJ01000021.1:11742-32578 GCA_002383325.1 Candidatus Aminicenantes bacterium UBA4085 | reverse complement strand
TGAGCTTGACGATCATTTCTTTGTACTTGACACGGATGCCGGCTATTTTGTCTGCGTAAAAGCCGACCGTCAGCTCTGCCGGCAGGGGGTCGAGGGCGATCGGGGTATAGCCGGGATGGGTCTGGCGTTCGGCCCAGATGTAGTGGGCCCAGGTCGATGATTGTTCGAGGTTTCTTGCCGTATAGGCCAGATTGATCTTCGCGGCGGCCATATCGCCGCCGTCCACGGAGGCCTTGGCCGTGGCCATGAGCTGGTTGACATTGGCGATGCTCCCGTCGATGCCGTCGGCGGACTGCGCAGAAGGCGCAGAGAAGAGCAGCAAGCCGATCATCAGAGTCAGGACGAGATGCGATGGTTTTTGTCGATTCTTGGTGGGCAAGGGGATTTCTCCTCTTCGGGTCGGACTTGGGGCTGCGCTTTGGCGCTGCAAACCGTCCTCTCTTTTTTTTTCGAAACGATACGGTTGTTCGTTTGTCCTGTCAATCTAATTTATTTTATTAATTATTAAATAAAATACTGTTACTAAAAAAGCGGAAAGGCCCTTATTCATGGGAGGTATAAAAAAAGGCGGCAGACCCCCAGGGGGCTCCGCCGCCTTTTTTTACGGTCTTGCGAGTCTGCCGCCGTTATTCCGGCGGGTACAGGGCTTCGATTTCCTTAGCGAATTTCTTTTGGATGATGGCCCGTTTAAGTTTCATGGTCGGTGTCATTTCCCCTGAATCCTGGGACCATTCCTTTTCCAAGAGGAGGAATTTCTTGATCTGTTCCACCCGGCCGTAGTCTTTCAGGTACAGCTCCATTTCCGAGGCGAAGAGCTTGTAAACCTCCGGCTTGGAGAGGAGCTCCTTACGGTTGGCAAAGGGGATGTTCTGCTCCTTGGCCCAGCTCTCGAGGGTGGGGAAGGAGGGTACGACCAAGGCGGACAGGTATTTCCGGTTGTCGCCGATAACCGCCACCTGTTCGATGTAGACCGAGGTGAGGAGGTCGTTTTCCAGGTTCTGGGGGGAGATGTTCTTTCCCCCGGAGGTGACGATGATGTCCTTGATCCGGCCCGTGATCTTCAGATAGCCGTCGGCGTCGAATTCGCCGATATCGCCCGTGCGGAAGAACCCGTCCTCCGTAAAAGCCGCTTGGGTGGCCTCTTCGTTCTTGTAGTAGCCCTTCATGACGTTCGGCCCGCGGGCCAGGATCTCGCCATCCTCGGCGATGCGCAGCTCGACGCCGGGCAGGACCGTGCCGACCGTCCCGAACCGGTAGTGGGTCGGATTGTTGGCGGCCAGGACGGGGGCCGTCTCGGTCAGCCCGTAGCCCGCCATGATCACCAGCCCCGCGACATAGAAAAACTCCATGATGTCGGCCGCCAGGGGGGCTCCGCCGCAGACGAGGAAGCGGAAGCGGCCGCCGGTCTTGGCCAGGATCTTGTGGAAGACCAGCTTGCGGGCCAGCTTCAGCCGCAGGGCCAGGCCGCGCGGGACGCGGCGGCCGGCCAGGGTCAGGGCCGCGGCGGATTTCCCGACCTTCACGCCCCAGAAGAATATGCCCTTCTTGATAGCCGAGCCGGCCAGGACCTGGTCCATGACCCGGGCGTAGATCTTCTCGAAAAGGCGGGGCACGCTGATCATCATGGTCGGCCGGATCTCGACCATGTTCTCTCCGACGGCGGCGACGTTCTCGGCGAAGACGATGGTGCAGCCGTGAAACAGGAAGAGGAAGGAGCCCGTCCGTTCCAGGACATGGGACAGGGGCAGGAAGGAGAGAATCACGTCGTTCTGGTCGAAGTACTCGTGAAGAGTCAGGCCATGGATGTTGCTGATGAAGTTGCCGTGGCTGAGCATGACGCCTTTGGGGATGCCGGTCGTGCCCGAGGTGTAGATGATGGAGGCCAGGTCGTCCGGCTGGATGGCCCCGACCATGCTCTCGAGGGCGGCCGGATCGGCGGCTTCGGCTTTCTCACCCAGGGCCATGGCCTCGGCCAGGGAGAGCCCGAGGGGGCCCAAACCGCCGGGCGGGAGCGGGCCGCGGCCGAGGCAGACGACTTTCTCCAGCCGCGGCAGGCGGGCCTGAATGGCTTCGTACTTCTCCCACAGGACCCCGCCGGCGGAGAACAGAATGCGGGCCTCGGAGTCGTCGATGATGTAGCGGATCTGCTCGGCCGGGAGGGTCGGGAAGATCGGGACCGAGACGCCGCCGGCGCACATGATGGCGAAGTCGGCGATGATCCAGTCGGGGGCGCTCTCGGCCAGGATGGCGGCCTTGTCGCCGGGCCGCAGGCCCAAGGCCCGCAGGCCGAGGGAGAGGCGCCGGACGCGGCGGCCGAACTCCTCGGTCGAGACCGCCTCCCAGCGTCCGTCGACCTTGGACTTGAGAAGCTCGGGCTTGGGGAAGGCCCGGCAGGTGTTGAGGAAGAGCTGGCCGAGAGTGGTAACGGACTCTTGCATGATGCGCCTCTTTTTTGCCGGTGGTTCGGATTATACAAAGATTCCCCGGCCGGGTAAATCCTCCGCGCCGGCAAGATGGAATCAGCGGCCGGGCCGGATGCGGGCGATGAGCCCGCTCTTGCCCACGGCCCAGCCGGCCGAGCCGTCGGGGGCGAAGGACAAGGCGTGGAAGCCCGCCGGCCCGGGAATCGGCGTCCAGGTCCGGCCGTCGTCGAGCGAGAAATCCGATCCCGAGGGGCCAACCGCCAGGACCAGGGTCGAGCCTGCTCCCGGGACGTAGACCACGCTCTCGCGGAAGCCGGCGGGCCTCCGCTCGACCGGAACGGTCCAGGTCCGGCCGCCATCGGATGTGGTCAGAAGGAAGATCCGGCCGCCGATAGGATCGCCGACCGCCCAGCCGTCGGAGGGGCCGGCGAAGTCGACGGCGTCCAGGAACATCCCGGCCGCGGCATTGCGATAGACTTCGGTCCAGGTGGCGCCGCCGTCCTCCGTCCGGAACATGCGGGCCGGGCTGGCGATGCCCATAATGATGGCGGTCCGGGCATCGAAGGCCTCGATGTCCCGGAAGTCGATGGCTTCGGCGCCCGGGACTTTATATGAGGTCCAGGTTCGGCCGCTGTCGGTCGTGCGCAGGACCGTCCCCGCGGCCCCGGAGGCCCAAGCCGTCTCCGCGTCTACCGCCGAAACGCCGCGCAGGCCGGTCATAGTGCCGCTCGACTGGATCTGCCAGGCCAGGATGGGGGCGCGGGACGACTTCTCCGATTGGGCCGGAGCGGATGTGGCCAGCGCCAGGGCCAGAAGAACCGGCGCGAGATGGGCGGGTGAGTGTGTCACGGCTGTCTCCTTGCCCCCATTGTAGCCGAGTCGCCGGCTCAGCCGAAGTGCGGTTCTCCCATCTCCATTCCCGGAGAAAAGCCAACATCAATTTTTTAGGTTCATCGCCGGATTTCGGGTGTGCGCGCTTCGGGGTATCGTCCCGGCGGCTTCGGGCTCTTTTCGCCTTTTCCCACAGCTCTCTTCGGCGCCTACGGAACTCCGCATCCGAGACCTACCGAACATAGAGACCACCCACTCCATCTCGGATCCGTGGGATTGTTGCGTGCTCAAACATCCCCCGGCGCCCGTTGGGTGCCCTCAGAGAGTTGTGGAAAAAGGCTGAGCCCTCGCTATCTCGCCGTTGGCCGATACCCCGAATCGCTCTGTTCCCCCGAAATCTGGTGATGAACCTTTTTTTGTGGGCGGCGATTTGTGCTAGATTGATGGCGCTTCGCGTCTGAAAGGAGAGAGTCATGCCCGCATCCCCGCCCCGCGTTTTCCGGAACGTCGTGCTTCTCCTGCTCCTGGCGTCCGCCATCCCGTTGGCGTCCGCCCCCGTCGAATCCCTGAAGGTCGAGGTTAAGCCGACCGTCCTCTTCGTCCAGGAGGGAACCGCGCTCAAGCAGCGTATCGACCTGGTCATCGAGAGCGCCGCGGCCCGGCCGGCGGCCGTCATTCAGATTAAGGGAGCCGGCCAGCCTCTGGAGTTCGACGCCGGCGCTCTGGCGGCCGGCCGCAACCTGATCTCGGTCAACATCCCCGAGATCCTCAAGGCCTCGCCGGCGACCTTCACGGTCACAGCCGGCAAAGACAAGGCGGTCAAGGCCCTGACCCTCTTTCCCCAGCGAAAGTGGACGCTCTATCTCATGCCCCACAGCCACACCGACATCGGCTATACGGAGCTGCAGACCCGGGTGGCCCGCAACCACCTGGAGTATTTGGACTCCGTGATCGAGTTCTGCCAGGCCACCGATGGCTACCCCGAGGCGGCCCGTTTCCGCTGGAACATCGAGGTCGCCTGGGCTCTGGAGGGCTACCTCAAGAGCCGTCCGCCGGCCAAGGTTGAGGCCCTCATCGCCCTGCTCAAGTCGGGCCGGGTGGAGCTTTCCGCCTGGTATCTCAACCAGTCCGACGGCTTCGGCCACGAGGAGCTCATCCGCTCGACCGAGACGGCCCGCCGGCTGAGCCGGCAGTACGGCTTCCCCCTGCGGTCGGCCATGAACAACGATGTGACCGGCTTCAGCTGGGCGGCGCCGCAGGTCCTCAGCCAAGTCGGGGTCAGGTGGTTCACCACCGGCATCAACGAGACGCGGTCGCGTGCTCCGCTTCGCCGGCCCAACCCGTTTTACTGGGAGTCGCCCGACGGCAGCAAAATCCTGCACTGGAACGGCGAGCACTACCTCTTCGCCAACTATGACCTGCTGGTCCACGAGGGCATCGAGAAGAGCTTCCCCAAGATCGTCGACTACCTGACCAAGCTGCAGGGCCGGGGCGACTATCCCTACGACAAGATCGCCTTCCATGTCAGCGGCTATGTCACCGACAACTGCCCGCCCAAGAAGGAGCTGTCCGACCGGGTCCGGGAGTGGAACGCCCGGTGGGCCTACCCCCAGCTGCGGCTGTCGACCATGAGCGAGTACTTCGACGGATTCGAGAGGGCCTACGCCAAGGTCATCCCGACCCACAAGCTGGGCTGGCCCGACTACTGGACCGACGGCATCGGCTCCACGGCCTTCGAGACAGGCCTCAACCGGATGGCCCACGCCGACATCGCCGCGGCCGAGCTGTGGTCCCTGGCGGCCAGCCTGCTGGACAAGAGCTTCGCCTACCCGGCCGAGGACCTCTGGGAAGCCTGGCGGCAGACCATGCTCTACGACGAGCACACTTGGGGCGCCCATAATTCCATCAGCGAGCCCGAGTCGGAGCTGGCCCGCGGCCAGTGGCTGATCAAGGGCGGCTACTCCTACGCGGCCCGCGAGATGGCCAAGACCCTGGCCCAGAGAAGCTTGGGATCGGTCATCAAGCGCATCCCCAATCCCGGGCCTTACGGAATGGCCGTCTTCAATCCGCTGTCCTGGGAGCGGACGGACATGGTCCGGGCGGCACTGCCGGCGGCCCTGGTCGAGAAGAAGGGCAAGTTCAAGCTGTTCGAGAAAGCCACGGGGGCCGAGATCTCCTACCAGATCGTCAACAAGACCACTTTACTCTTCCAGGCCACGGTGCCCTCGATGGGCTACGCGGTCTACACCATCACGCCCGACGTCGCCCCGGCGCCCCCCGCGCCGGCCGCGGTGGTCGGCAAGACGTCGATCGAGAACAAGTTCTACAAGGCGGTCATGGATCCCGTGACCGGCGGCTTGGCCAGCCTGATCGACAAGCAGACCGGAGCGGAGCTGGTCGACGCCAAGTCCGGCTGGACCCTGAACCAGTTCATCTACGAAAACCCGGTCGGCGGGCGGGACGCTGTGGACAACATGACCAAGCGGGCCGAGTTCAAGCGTTACTCGCCCGTCGCGGCGGCGGCCAAGCCCGGATTGCAGGGGGCCGGGGCCTCCAGCCTGGTGGTCACGACCAAGGCCTTCCGCCATCCCGTGATCACGCAGGAGATCATCCTCTACGACGGCATCAAGCGGGTCGACATCGTCAACACCCTGCACAAGGACGAGACGTACGATCCCGAGGCGGCTTACTTCGCCTTCCCCTTCGGGGTCGAGGGCGGCAAGTTGCGCTTCGAGATCGCCGACGGGTCCATGGCTCCGGAGACGGAGCAGCTGCCCGGGACGACCCGCGACTGGCACACCGTCCAGAGCTGGGTCGAGGCGGCCGGGCCGAAGGCGAGTGTGGTCTGGTCGCCGCTGGAAGCGCCGCTGGTCCAGTTTGGCGACATCAACACCGGCAAGTGGCTGAAGACGATGGATCTCAAGAATGCCTTTGTCTTCTCCTATGCCTTGAACAACCTATGGATGACGAACTTCAAAGCTTCCCAGGGCGGCCGGCTTGTCTTCCGCTATTCCCTGACCAGCCGGGCCGGGGGATCGGATCCGGCCGCGTCCACGCGCTTCGGATGGGAGGCGCAGGCGCCGCTGACGGCCGTCTGGCTGGCGGACAAGAACAAGGGCAACATGCCCGCGGCCAAGGCCGGCTTCTTCGCCGTCGACGCGCCCAACGTGGTCGTCCAGGCCGTGGTGCCGTCCGACCGCTGGGGCGGGCTGTCGGTCCGCCTGAGGGAGGTTGCTGGCAAGGCCGGGCAGGTGCGGCTGACTTCGCCGCTCCTCTACGCCGATACGGTCACTTATTTTGTCGGCGACTTGGCCGAAAACCCGACCAACATGCAGAAGGTCGTGCCGGAGTCGATTTACATCCCCATCCGTCCCCACGGCATCCACACCGTCGTCATCCGCATGAATTAGCAGACACATACTAATTTTTTATTGCAGACACATACTAAATTCAGGCGCAATGGGAGGAAAATATAGGAGCGGCCTGAAAAAAAGTGAATTTCATAATTAGCATGTGTCTGGAATTATTAATTAGTATGTGTCTGATAATAAAAAGGGGGCGCGGAAGGCCGCGCCCTGGGGAGTTCGATCGAACCGGACGGCTTACTTCCTCTTCCGGATATAGATATCGCCTCTGAAGTTCTGAAGATTCATCTCGGCTCCGCCGCCGTTGATGGTGCCGACAGCGGCCCGCTCCAGGCTGACCCGGTACTTGCCGCCTTCGCGCCCCGTGGTCTTCTCGGGCTCAACCGACACGGCCTTGAGGGCCAGGTCGAAGTCGGTGAAGACTTCGCCCATGGACGATTTGATCCGGAAGGTGGCCTTGGCGTCGGCCGGCAGGGTCACGTCCACATCGCCGTTGAAGGTGACGAAAGACATCGGCTTGCCGGAGGGCACCCGGGTGAAGACGACCTCGATATCGCCGTTGGTCGATTCGGCCACGACCGGCCCGACCACGTTGGTCAGCTTGATGCCGCCGCCGGCGCTCTCAATCTCGATCTTGCCGGAGACGCCGGTGATCGTCACACCCTCCAGGTTGGCGCCGTCGATGGTCAGCGAGGTGGAGGCCGGGACCTTGATGTCGAGGTCATAGGCCTGTCGCCAGGACTCGACCTCCAGGGTCACGACGTTGTCCTCCTCCTCGACGGTCAGCCCCGAGCCGGCCAGCGGCACGGGCTTGAGCCCGGCGGCCTTTTCCTGTCTCTTCTTCTCGGACTTTTCGTTGTCGAAGACGGCCAGAGCGCCAGGCTTGGGCAACGTAACCGGACGCGGCGACGGGGCGACAACCGCGACTCCGGAGGAGTAAGTCGCAGCGGCGGGAGGGGCNNCCTTCCTTGACCGATTTGGCTCGGGGCGTAGCCTCGACGATAATGTCTTTGCCTTCGTAGCCGGAGATCTTGATCGAGCCGAACATGACATCGAGCTCGAGGGTGGCCGGCTGGCCGGGCTTGCTCAAGGGGACGACCAGCCGCTCGGGGGCGGCCGCCGGATCGGCCGTCCCGGCCAGGGTCGCCGCCGCCAGAAGGACGGCCGGGATGATGACGCGGAGCAAATTCTTCTTCATGATGTTCTCCTTTTGTCGACTCACTTGGATTTTCTGATCAGGATATCGCCGTTCAGGGTCTCGCAGCGGACGACCGGGCCGCCCCGGCCCACCCGCATGCCGGTGAAGCCTTCGCGGCGGAAGATCGTTCGGCCCTCGCGCTGTTCCCGGCGCAGGGGCTCGTCGGGAAGACCGATCATGGCGAAGTCGGACAGGGCCTCGCCCATCATCGACTTCAGCCGGAAGTCGGCGGCCAGGCCGTCGCGGAAGGTCAGGTCCACATCGCCGTTGACCGTCTTGAAAGCGCAATCGGCGCCCGGGTTGCGGACAAAGGCCGCCCGAAGATCGCCATTGACCGTATCGGCCTTGCCGGCGCCGGCCAGGCCTTCCAGGGTCACTTTCCCGTTGACGTTGGAGACGTCGAAGCCGCCCTCGACGCCGCGCACCGCCACGTCGCCGTCGGTCACCGTCTTGAGCCCCAGCCGCGTCCGGCGGGGGACCTTGACCGTGAACTCGTAGACGACGATGTAGCCGGGGTCGTTCCAGCGGGCCGCTCGCCGCTTGCGCTCCTCGTCCCGGAAGGGGCCGTCGACGAAGAGGTCGACCGAGTTGCCCTTATGAGTGATCTTGAGGTCGACCTCGGCCTTGGCCTTGGCCAGGCGGTCCTGCGACTCGGCCTTGATGGTCTTGCGGATCGACACTTCGACGGCCGCGACGTCGGCCGACCGGACGTCGATGCCGCCGAAGATGTTGTCGATGAACAGCTCCATGGGCCGGCCCGGCTCGGCCGCTGGGAACGACTTGCGGATCTCTTCCTTGGCCTCGACCTTGTACTCGCGGTTCTCGCTCCGGCTGAGCGAGAGCGGTCGCGAGGAAGATGGCGAGGCGGAAACGTGCGTCATGAGAGCGGCGGCCGCCGCCGCGAAGACGAGAAGCGCGGCTCCGACGGCCGCGGCGTGTCGGGTTTTGCTTATCATGGCTTGCATTCCTAGACGGTCAGCTGCCGGATCGCGTCCTCGGCCTGCTTGCGGACAGCCGGGTTGACGGTCGGCCGCCCTATCAACCCGCGCAGGGATTCGACAGCCCGCTTCTCGCGCAGGTCGACCAAAAGGTCGATGAGGGCCACCTGGACCAGAGGCGAGTCCTGCTTGGCCAGGGAGGCGCGGATGCCGTCCCGCACGCCCGCGCCGTCGGCGAAGAGATAGAGGGCGTCGGCCGCCGCCAGCCGGACGCTGACGCTGGGATCCTCGTTGAGCGTCCGGAGCAGGGCGTCCAGGGTAGAACGCCCGGGCCGGTTGACCTGCCGGGTGTAGCTCAGTCCCTGCAGGCGGTCGGAGCTGGAAGGCTTGTCGAGCAGGGCCACGGCCACGGTCTGGCGCAGGTCGTCGACCTGGCCCCGCAGGCTGGCGGCTCGAACGCCGCCGGTCCCGCGGGCTCCGATCAGGAGTCCGGCGCCCAATCCGGCGGCCATGATCAATGCGCCCAGGGCCAGTTGGAAGGCGGGGCGGGGGAAGGCCCATCCGGCGAAGAGCCGGCGGCGCTTCGGCTTCCCTTCACCTGCCGCCTGGTCCGCGCCCTCCGCCTCTTCGATCTTCCGCCGCTCGGCCTCGAGCATGGCGTAGAAGCGGCCGCTCAGGGCGGGGGAGGGCCTCTCGGCCGGCAGGATGCCCAGCCGGGTCCAGGTCTGGCTCAGGCCGCGCAGCTCATCGGCGCAGAACGGGCAGCCGGCGATGTGGATTTCCAGTTCGGCCCGAGCCGCCGCGTCCAGCTCGCCGGTCAGGGCGTCGGGAAAGAGGTCTCGGATCGCGTCACATTTCATGGCCGCAGGCCTCCTGGTTCAGGCGGGCGTAGATCTCGCCGAGCTCGGCCACGGCCCGGTGGACGAGTCCCTTGACCGTCCCCACCGGGCAGCCGAGCAGATCGGCGATCTCGCGGTATTTCAGATTCTGGTATCGACTGAGCATCAGAACTTCTTTCTTCTTGGGCGAGAGCTCGTCCAGGGCGCGAGCCACCAAGGCAGCTTCGGCGCCGCGCTCGGCCTGCTCTGCCGGCCCGTCGCCGGGGTGGGCCGGCTCGACGATCTGCTCGTCCAATGGGAGCGCGTCCTTCTTCTTCCGCAAGTGGTCGATGTGGGCGTTGCGGGCGATCTTGTACATCCAGACGGCGAACTTATCCTCGCCGTGGTAGGTGGCCCGGTACTTGAGGATGCGGATGAAGACGTCCTGGACAAGGTCTTCGCTGGCGGTCCGGTTGCCGGTCAGGCGGACGAAGAAGCCGTAGAGGGAGACGTGGTGGCGCTCGAAGAGGACGGCCAATTGCTCGACCCGGCCGTCCCGGACCGCCTTCATAACCGCGTCGTCAGTCATGCCTTCATCCTGTCATTCCGAGATAATAGGTCTCCGTTATCCCGATCGATCCTTCTTTTCCCATGTTCATGATAATAGACCTGTTTGGTAAAAAAAGGTTTCACGAATGTTCCGCATTATTGACACTCCGATTATATTGAGATATATCTTCTCACAAAGAGAATACGGCTCTTCATGAACCTTGGGGAGGTTGATAAGCTTTCCGCGGTTCGGGGATCCATCTCTAGGGAGGCATCATGAGAAAGTCCTGCTTTTTGTTGTGCCTTTTTGTTTCCTTGATGATCTTTCAGGGATGCTCGACCACGAGCAAGATCGCGTTCTTCGAAGAAAAGTTCAACAGCGACCAGGAAGCTCTTGTCTATGTCTACCGGCTCAAGAGCATGGTCGGGGCTCTTGTCGCCTGGAACGTCAACCTCGATGACAAAGTCGTTGCCTCTCTGAGGCCAGGCGGCTACACGGTCCTACGCGTTTCTCCGGGCCTGCACGTCGTCAAGATCGGGGAATCACATACCCTCGTTCAAGCGCTCGGCGAGGTCATAGCTCAAAACCCAGAGGCCTTCATGGCCAAGGCTCGCGAGATCTACTTCGTGAGAAGCGGAGGGTTCGGCGTCGAATTTGCCACGAAAGAAAAGGCTATGGCGGAACTGCCGGCCATGAAGTACGAGGCGAGCCGGCAAGCTGACTGAGACGAGATCCATGACGATCGGGTGATCCCGGGCCGCTGCCGTTTAAAGCCCGATCAGCACCCGGGCCAGCTTGTCAGGGTCGTGGCGGGCCAAGTCGCGGCCGCCCAGCAGGTCGGCCTTGACCACCCGGGGGTCTCTCATATCCGGGCTGACGAACTCGGCCCCCTGGGCGGCGTATTTGCGCAGCAGCGCCGTGCCCGGTATCCTGTTGTTGCAGACGATCCGGGTGACGGCCCCCCGGCCCAGATACTTCTCCAGCTCCCGCACGTGGTCGGCCGCGGCGTAGCCCGAGGTTTCGCCCTTCTTGGTCATGATGTTGCAGACGTAGACCTTGCGGGCCTTGGACTTGTGGATGGCCGACTTGACGCCCCCGACGATGATGTTGGACAGCAGGCTGGTGTAGAGGTCTCCGGGGCCGATGATGATCTTATCCGCCGCCAGAATGGCCTGCTCGGCCTCCTTGAAGACGCGGACGGGCGGCACCGGGAAGAGCTTGCGGATGCGCAGCTTGGGGTCGTGCTTGGGGACGGAGATGTTGCTCTCGCCGACCACGACCTGGCCGTTCTCCAGGATGGCCCCGAGCTGGCAGTTGGCGATCGTCACCGGCAGGACGCTGCCCCGGATGTGAAGAATCTTGCCCGCTTCCTTGATGGCCATGGCGTCGGACCCGGTGATGTCGCGCAGGACGGTCAGGAAGAGGTTGCCGAAGCTGTGCCCGTCCAGTCCCTGCCCGCGGTTGAAGCGATACTCGAAGAGCGAGCGGAAAAGTCCCGTGTCGAGGCTCAGGGCGGCCAAACAGCGGCGGACATCGCCGGGCGGCAGGAAGCCGAACTCGTCGCGCAGGCGTCCCGTGCTGCCGCCCGAGTCCATCATCGACACGACCGCGGTCAGGTCGGCGTCGTAGTGTTTGAGCCCGAGCAGCACGTTGTAGGAGCCGGTGCCGCCCCCGATGACGACGATCTTGGGGCGCGATTTTGGGCGGGCGGATCCTGTCGCTTTCCGGCTCATCGATTGGTTCTCCGAGGCTAAGATATCAGAAAGGCAGGGCCGCCTCAAGTTGACGCTCCCCCGGACGGATGGTATAAAAAGGACCCGTATTCCCGCCGCGAGGAGCGCCCCATGCCCGCCCTGACCTACCGCCAAGCCGGCGTCAACATCGACGAGGCCGATGCCTTCATCGCTCGCATCAAGCCGATGGTCAAGACGACCACCCGACCCGAAGTGCTGGGCGGGATCGGCGGCTTCAGCGGCCTGTTCCGGCCGAACCTGCGGGGGATGAAGGAGCCGGTGCTGGTCTCCTCGACCGACGGCGTCGGGACGAAGCTCATGCTGGCCGACCTGCTGGGCAAATTCGACACGGTCGGCATCGACCTGGTGGCCATGAGTGTCGACGACGTCATCGTCACCGGAGCCGAGCCGCTCTTCTTCCTCGATTACATCGCCTGTGGGCGGCTGGACAAGGTCCATCTGGCCGAGGTCATGAAGGGTGTGGTTAAGGGCTGCCGCGAGGCCAACTGCGCCCTGGTCGGCGGCGAGACGGCGGAGCTGCCCGGCCTTTACGTCCCGGGCCAGTGGGATCTGGCCGGATTCTGCGTCGGGATCGTCGACCGGGCCAAGATCATCGACGGCCGGGCCTGCCGCAAGGGCGACGCGGTCATCGGCCTGGCCTCCAGCGGCCTGCACAGCAACGGCTACTCGCTGGCCCGCGGGGCCTTCAGCGAGAAGGAGCTTCGGGGCCCCGTCGGCCGCGAGCTGCTCAAGCCCACCCGCATCTACACCCGGGCCATCCTGCAGGTCTTGAAGAAGATTAAAATCAAGGCCATGGCCCACATCACGGGCGGCGGCTTCTACGACAACATCCCGCGGGTCGTCCCGGACGGGCTGGGGGTCCGGGTCAAGGCCGGGTCGTGGCCCATCCCGCGCATCTTCCGGACCATTCAGGAGCGGGGCGGCGTCACCGAACGCGAGATGTTCCGGACTCTGAACATGGGCATCGGCATGGTCGCCGTCGTCGCCCCCCGCGACGCGGAGCGGGCCTGCGCGCTCTTCGCCGCGCAGGGACAGCGGGCCCATGTCATAGGCGAGATCGTCCCCGGCTGCCGCGAAGTGACTATCGTCTAGCCCCTATTCTCTCTCCCGAGGTCGCACGTCATGAAGAAATCCATGATCAAGCCGCTGGCCGTCATCTTCCTCATCCTGGCCGCCGCCGGCGTCTTTCTCCGGCTGGTCGAGCTCGAGTCCCGTGATCCCTGGATCAAGTCCGCCGCGGGCGACATCCTGGGCCCCGAGCTCGCCTTCCAGGCCGGCGATTCCGGAAAGGGCCTGAAATCCCTTCGCGTTGAGGGCATCCAGGGGGACACGACGGCCGAGATCTGGGCCGGCCAGGTCCCGCCGGGCACCCGTGAGACCGAGAAGAAGATCGCCCTGCGGCCTCTGCCCAAGGGCCTGAAGGACGGCCCGATCCTCCTGCGCATCATCGCCGTGGACCGCTCTTGGAACGGCGGCAATACGTCCGTCTTCGAGAAGAAGACGGTCATCGACACCAAGCCGCCCCGGCTGACCATCCTTGGCGGACCCCACTACGTCAACCAGGGCGGTGCTGGCTGCCTCGCCTACACCACCGACGAAACAGCAGCCTCCAGCGGCATCCTGGTCGGGGGCGTGGAGTTCCGCGGCTTTGCGCAGGAGGGGAATCGCGGCCTGACGCTCTACGCCCTGGGCCACGGCGTCCCGGCCGATGTCTCCTTCCAGGCCGCGGTCTCCGACCTGGTCGGCAACAAGGCCAGCCTGGCTTTCCGGCCGGTGGTCAAGCCGAAAAGCTTCAAGAAGGATTCCATCGCCATCAGCGACCGCTTCCTGGCCGACGTCCTGCCCTGCTTCAAGGAGCGCGACGCGAGCCTGCAGGGAAGTGATGTGGATGTCTTTCTGGCCGTCAACCGCGACCAGCGCCGCAAGGACTCCGAGACGATCCAGGTCGCCTGCCGCGAGTCCGCGCCTCAAGCCCTCTGGTCGGGGCCGTTCCTGCGTCTGCCCAATTCCAAGCCCATGGCGGCCTACGGCGACGAGCGCTCCTATCTTTACCAGGGCGCCGAGATCGACAAGCAGATCCACCTCGGCGTTGACCTGGCCTCGCTGGCCCAGAGCAAGATCCCGGCGGCCAACGCGGGGCGGGTCCTCTTCGCCGGCTCGCTGGGCATCTACGGCGAAACCGTCATCCTGGATCACGGACTCGGCCTGGCCAGCCTCTACGCCCACCTCAGCCGGATCGACGTCGAGGTCGGCCGGGACGTGGCCAGGGGCGAGACGCTCGGCCTGACCGGCTCGACCGGCATGGCCGGCGGCGACCACCTCCACTTCGCCATGCTGGTCCAGGGCGTCTTCGTCAATCCGGTCGAGTGGTGGGACGCCCACTGGATCAGGGACAACGTCGAGCTGAAGATGAAGTGAGGCGCGGGAGCCCCGGCGGCGCTTGACTCCCGATGCGGACGGCTTTATCGTCGGGGAAGAATGCGTCGCCTTTTGGCCGAAGGAGAGGGCATGTCCAAGCACGCCGGACTTGTTCACAGAATCGCGGCCTGGGTCCTGGATCTGGCCTTCGTCGTCATCCTGGGGCTCATTCTGGGGCGATACGAAGTCGGCCTCCTGCCGAACATGTCGTCCATCGAGACGAATGCCGCCGCCATGGGCGTCTTCCTCCTCATCTTTTGGATGACTCTGATCCCCTATCATCTGATCGAGCTCCTCAGCGGCCGCTCGCCCGCCAAGTGGCTGCTGGGATTGAAAGTGGCGCGCCAGGACGGCGGAAAGGCCGGCTTGGGGAGGCGGTTGATCCGCTGTCTGGGGAACATCGTTCCTCTCCTGATCGTCTCGGGCCTGGGGGCTTTCGCGGTGGAGCGGCCGATCCGGGGGATCGCGGCCCTCTTCGCGATCGCGCTGATGGGCGTGGCGCCGCTTCTCGGACCGACCCGGCAGTCCTTGGCCGATCTCCTGGCCGGGACTGTTGTTCTGCGGGGCTGGTTTCGGGCCGGGATGAAGCCGGGCGGAGATGTCCGGACTTAGGATGCGTCGGCGGGAAGCGCCGGCTTGGGCACGGCCAGGATACGGCGCATGGACCAGATCCCCCAAGCGACCAGAAGCGCCGCACCGCCCATGACCGGCCACAGGGCGTCGCCCCCGATCTTGGCGTAGAGCCAGTTGCCTAGCAGCGGCGCGATGAAGTTCGCCAGGGAGAAGATCAGGCTCAGCACGCCCATATAGCGCCCGGTGGAGGAGCCGGCCCGATGGGCGACCACCGTGGCCGAGAGCGGCATGGTCAGGATCTCGCCCATGGTCCAGATGACGACGGTCGCCGCGGCGTAGAGGAACCCGCGGCCGAAGGGCAGCAGTCCGAAGCCGAGGGCGATGAAGACCGTGCCCAGAGCGACGATCTTCATCTCCGAGCGTCGGCGCAGGGCGTGGATGAGGACCATCTCGATGGTCACGATCAGGATCGTGTTGACGGCCCAGAGAGGGCCGATCAGCTTCTCCGGCAGGCCGTAGACGGAGTTCAGGTAGAGGTTGAAAGTCGAGAAGAGCTGGGAGAAGACCACCACCATGACCAGCATCAGGCCCATGAAGGCCATGAACGGGCCGTCGCGCCAGGGCGAGCGGGCGACGGGAGGCGCCTGACCCGGAGCGGCTCCGGGCGAGGCCGGCAGGTGCTTGATGAAGAGGGCCACCACAACGGCCGAGGCCAGGGTCGTCAGTCCGTCGACCCAGAACAGCAGGCGGTAATCGATGGAGATCAGGAAGCCGCCGATGACGGGGCCGAAGGTGATGCCCAAGTTGGCGGCCAGGCGGCGCAAGGCGAAGCCCTTGGACCGCATCTCGCCGAAGCAGAAGCGGGACATGGCCGTGTCGTTGGCCGGGAAGAGGGCGGCCGAGACCAGGCCGTAAAAAAAGATCAGGGCGGTCAGAGCAAGATAATCCGTCACGTACCCGGCGGCGATCAGGGCGATGCCTGAAAGGACCAGACTGGCCAGCATGATCGGGCGGATGCCCAGCTTATCGATCAGCGCCCCGCCCAGGTAGCCGCCGCCGATCGAACCCAGCCCGAAGGCGGCCAGGACGACGCCGGCCCGGGGAAGGCTGAAATGGAGATGCTGGGTCAGGTAGATGTTGAGGAAGACCAGCACCATGAAGCCGCAGCGGTTGATGAACTCGGCCGCGGCCAGCAGCCAAGCTCCGCCGGGCAGGCCGGCGTAGGCCTCGCGGTACAGGGCGATTGTCCTCTTCAGCATGATTCCGAATATTCTAGCATATCGCCGAATTAGGGGGACACCATACGTAATTCCCGAACTATTTGTTTACACTCTAGGGAGTGAATTAGGGAATTATGTATGGTGTCCCGGATTTATCACGCCTTCTTCTTTGAGGGCGCCGCCTTGCTCTTCCACTTTTTGGATTCAACCCGCGGCGCAACCGGAGCGGCCAGTGAATGCCAGATCTCCTGGATCTGCTTATGGCTCGGGCTCTCCGATCGGGCGGCTCGAAAGAAGATTGGCAGCTTGTCGGCTATCATATTCCGGCTCACCAGATCCTCGGGCAGATGGCTGATGGCGGCCAAATCGCAGAGCGTGTGATAAGCCTCGGAATCCTTCGCCAGGGCCAGCACTGTGGCGATGTCGTTGATCTGCTGGCGGGTCTTGGGAGGCGGCAGGATGCCCCGCTCGACCTTGCTCCAATTGCTGGCGTCCCAGTTGGCCAAGCGGCTGAAGCGGCGCAGCGACAGGCCGCATTTCTCTCGCAATTCTTTGACATAGGAACCGAAGGTCATGGCGGCCTCCAGGCGGTGGACATTGATCAGTCGTGGTTAGGATGTACCACGACCGCCCGTTTGTCAAGGCATTTCAATCATATACGGGAGTCAATTGGAGTCAATTGAGGGACACCATACATAATTCCCGAATTCCGCACTCCCGAGTTCATTCGATCAAGGGCGCAATGAAGGACCGCCAGATTCTGCTCCCTAGGCGTAAACAAAAAGTTCGGGAGTTATGTATGGTGTCCCCCTAATTCAGAGCTTTCCGGCCCACGAGACGGCGCGCTCCAATTCTCCGTCCTTGACCGGACCTTCGGTGCCGCCGACGAAGAAGCCCTCGGGCGCAACGGCCTGCTCGCCGCCCTTCGCGACCAGCGTCTTGCCCAGCTTCTCGGCCGCATACCCAAAATTCTTGGCCATGAACTTGAGCACCCGCGACTTGGCTTCGGCGACAGGCAGCCGCGTGTCAAAGGCCGCCACCTTGGCGCCCTTGAGCGACCCAGCGGGAAGGCTCGCCAGCAGCTTCTTGACCGCCGGCAGAGCGTTGAACTTCTGGGTCGCCGACCCGACGATGATCAGGTCCTTCTCCCCAAAGTCCGCCGGCTTGGCTGCGTCGGCTTTCACGACCTTGACCTCGCCGCGCGGCTCCAGAGCCGTCCCGATCGCCTTCGCGATCTTCTCCGTATTTCCCCAGACCGAATCGAAGACAACAAGTATTTTCATGTCTAATCTCCCGCGGGAGATCATACCACCAATAATTAGGGGGACACCATACATAATTCCCGAACTATTTGTTTACACCCTAGGGCCTGAATTAGGGAATTACGTATGGTGTCCCGCAATTTAATAATTCGGGAGTTATGTATGGTGTCCCGCAATTTAATAATTCGGGAGTTATGTATGGTGTCCCGCAATTTAATAATTCGGGAATTACGTATACTGTCCCCCTATTTATTTTGATATCATGACGCTGATGGCGCCCGATTACCGCCCCCTCGTCCGCGCCGTGCTCGACGGCTACGCCCTCGACCCCTGGGGCACCCACGGTCTGGCCCACTGGGCCCGCGTCCTGGAGAACGGCCTGCGCCTGGCGGACGCAACCGGAGCCGACCCCACCCTCATCTGCCTCTTCGCCATCCTCCACGACTCACGCCGCCTCAGCGAGCACCGCGATCCCGACCACGGCCTGCGCGGAGCGCAGTTGGCGGCATTCCTGCGCACCGGCCTGCCCATCCTCTCCGCCCTGCCCGACCCCGACTTCGACCGCCTCTCCACCGCCTGCGCCCGCCACACCGATACCGACCTCCACGATGACCCCACGATCCGCACCTGCTGGGACGCCGACCGCCTCGACCTGCCGCGCGTCGGCAAGACGATCCAGACGCGCTTCCTCAACTCCGGCGCCGCCCGCGAATCGGAGACCATCACCTGGGCCACCCGCCGCAGCGAGAGCGGCTACACCCCGGATTGGATCAAGACTGACTGGGGCTGCGAATAAGCCGGGGACGAGGCCTCGTCCCCCCCGATTAGACCGACCGGCCGATTACCTGGTTCGCGGCGAAGACTGGCGCATTCCCGTATCGTAGAGTCCGACCAGCTCGACCGCTCTCCCATCCTTGATTGTGAACTCGACCCGAAAGCCGTCGACCCCCTCGGGCGCAAAAAGCGTTTCGCTCAGCGGGATCAGCCGGCTCTTGGGGCCGGTCCGCTGGTAGTAGAGCACGCCGCCCTCGAGAGTGACCTTCCGATCGCCATACTCACGCGTAAATCCCCAACGTTCTCGCGTCGACTTTTGGCGGCTCCGCCTTGGCCTTCATCTCTAAGGCGCTGCTCGGTTCAGCTTTGAGCCAGCCGTTGGCCGCCCATTGCCTCAAGCTCATTCTCCCCCCCCATGATGTACAGTTTGGGCGATTCCAGGACTCGGCTTATGAAAGGATCACTTCTCATCCATCGATCACGGAACTCCCCCCTTGAGATGATGAACGGATTAATTTCACGGCCGAATTCTTCGGCCAAGCCGGTCAATCTAGGGGCCAGGGTGCGAAGCGTCAAAGAGCCGACGATGAAGAGATCAAGATCCGACGCTGCCTTCTCTTCGCCTTTAGCGATCGATCCGTATATGAATGCAGCCTCAACTTCCTGGCCGGCCAGTCGTTCCTTGAGCCTATCAACGAGTCCATCGGTTCGAAGGACCAATTGCCGTATGGCCGAAAATAGCGGGTGTCCTTGATTGGCGCTGTAATAGAGCCGGTTTCCGTCCCTTCGCAGGACGATAAGATCCAATCCCTGGAGCTTCTTTAACTCATCCTGAATCGATCCCAAACTCAGCTTTGACCGGCGCATGATCTCCCTGAGATGGACTTCCTTCAGGTTCAGGCTGAACAAGATTTTCAGGATTTCCGCCCGGGTTCTCGAGGAGAGAAGCTTAGCTAGAATACTCATGATTGTATTGTTATACCATACATACGTATGGAATAGCAATACATTCCTTTTCATTCAATAATCCTAAGTAATATCTTTTCTCAATGAAGAAGACGTCCGGAAAACGGATAATTCTCAGACTGGTCCGCTATCGCCGCAAGACCGATACTAGGTGATGCGAAAACTCGTACCTGAATTAATCGGGAATTATCTCCACACTGTACCCCCATTTGTTTAAATAGCGTCAACAAAAAGTTCGGGAGTTATGTATGGTGTCCCCCAATTATTATTGCGGCGCCGATAAGAGGCAAATGGATGTACATCCCCAAGATGGGCTTGCCGAGGGCCTTGGACGCCGTATCGGCATAGACAAAAACCTGGGCGGCATCATCGATCGCGTACTCGACGGCGTTCTCCGGCCCGCCCGGATACGACTTGTGGTCGATGATGACGATCCCATCGTCCGTCTCCAGAATCAGGTCCGTCACCCCGCTCGTGATCGATCCCGTCTCGAGCCGCTGGAAAATCGGCCGCTCGCGCCCCCAACCGGCTTTCGGCCATTTCGCCGCGACCCATCGCCGCAGCCGGTCGCTGATCTCCACCAAGTCGGACGGATCGAGCGCGTCCTCCGCCTTCCATCGGGCCAGCAGCTCCGCAGCCATTCCCAGCCGCTCGCTCTTGTCATAAGCCGGGTCGTCGGCGGCAATAAATGCGTGCACCGCGCTGCCCATATCTTTCATTTCGTAGGGGAGTTCGCCGCCCCCGCCCGATTCGCCCCGCTCTCCGGCCCAGTGCTTCAGCCTGATCGGCGCGCCCAGCACCTCCGGCTCGCCCGCCGTCCAGGTCATCGCACTCAGATCCGGCCAAGCCTTAGCCGGCGCTAAATTCTCGTTGGGCCCGTTCGCCACATAGGTCGGCTCGACTTCGACCGCAATCGGCGTCTCGGCCTCGGCCGCTTCCGGCGTCCTTACCCTGATATCNNCCCGCCTCTTCCATTATCGGCTCGCTCAGCAGCGGCTCGCCGCCGTCCTGGCCGCGCTCATCTTCCATCCCGCTCGTCTCGCTTGCTCCCGCGCTTGCACCCGCGCCTTCGCCCGCGCTTCCGCCCGCGCCTGACGCCCGCTTCTCTTCCCCCCTCATCTCCCTCAGCATCCCCTCGCCCAGCTTGCCCTCCGGCACCGCGATCACCACCCGGTCCCGCGCCCTCGTCCACCCCACATACAGCAGCCGCAGGCTCTCCCGTCTCTCCACGCCCTCGGCGCCCACAATCACCGGATGCCCCTCCATCTTCTCGTGATACGCCGTCTTCGTCCCCGGGTGATAGGGATTCGGCCAGAACCTGATCCACCTCTCCGCCAGCGGCTCCTCCAGCTCAATCCGCTCCCGGTCCGCCGCGACATGGATCCCCGGCACCAGCCGCTTCCACGTCCAGTCCAGGTCGTAGAGGATCACGATCGGCCACTCCAGCCCCTTGGCCCGATGCCACGTGCTGACGACCACCGCGTCTGCGTCCGGACTGAACGCCCGCTCGTCGCTCTCCCCGTCGTCCATGCCTTCCAGGAACGTGGCCAGCCCGGCCGGCGTCATCCCCGCACCCTCCTCTGCCGCCCGCGCCACGTACTGGACAGCATACGACCTCAGCACGTTGATATTGGCCAGCCGCTCGCCCGCCTCGCCCCACCGCCGGCACAGGTCGCGCATGGCCAGGATTTCCATCACTCTGTCGAACGCCGCCAGCACGCCCAGCCCGCGCCGCTCCTCGACGCC
>DFYJ01000021.1:11530-11725 GCA_002383325.1 Candidatus Aminicenantes bacterium UBA4085 | reverse complement strand
TTCCCCGCAATCCCCGTCTTCCCCGCCCCTGCCGCCGCCCGCGCCCCCTCCAGCAGCTTCTCCAGCCACTTGTCCGGCTCATCCGGCTTGTCCAATATTCTGGCCATCTCGGCCGCCGACAGCCCGTCCCCCGGGTCGGCCCACAGCCTGATCGCCGCCAGCGCCAGCCGCGCCTCGGGCGTCCTCATCAATCCT
>DFYJ01000021.1:0-11523 GCA_002383325.1 Candidatus Aminicenantes bacterium UBA4085 | reverse complement strand
AGCCAGTCCCTCCGCGATCAATGCCGCCGTCCTATTGGTCCGGCACAGCACCGCCACGTCCCGCGCCTCGGCCCGCCGCGCCTCGCCCGTCTCTCTGTCCCTCACCAGCACGGCCCCATCCGCCAGCGCCTCTTTGATTCCGGCCGCCAGCGCCGCCGTCTTGTCGGCCCTCCTCCGGCCGTCCGCCCGCGGGTACCAGCGCTCCACGACCGGCCCGAGCCCGCCCGGCTCGCCCTCCCTCGCCGCCTCCAGCCTGACCCGCTCGCTCGGTATGCCGTGCCGCGGGAACGCCTGCGCAAACAGCTCCGACGTCACCCGCACCAGCGTCGGCCGGCTGCGCCACGATTTTCCCAGCGTCCGCGGCGCCTGCCCACCCAAGATCGTGTCGATGGCCGCGTTCATCAGCTCCGGGTCCGCCCCCCGGAATCCGAAGATCGACTGCTTCTGATCGCCCACCCACACGCTTCTCTTGGCCAGCCCGGCCAGCCTGAGGAAGATGGCCAATTGGATCGGGCTCGTATCCTGGAACTCGTCCACCAGCACCAGGTCGAACCGCCCCTCCAGCCGCTCCCTCACCTCGTCTCTCCCCAGCAGCTCCAGGGCCAGGCTCTCCTGATCGATGAAGTCGATCAGGCCGTGCTCTTCCTTGTAGGCGCGATAAGTCTCCAGCGCCCGCGCCGCCAGGTCGAAGATCGTGTAGACAGCCGCCTCAATGTCCCGCCTGAAAGACGGCAGCCTGACATGCGCCGCCGCCAGCTCCTCGATCGGCCCCGCGTGCGCGGCCGACTTCTTCGCCGCTCCCAGCCCGGCCATCCCCGACCACTGCTGCCACTTCATGACCCGGCCGGCCCGCAAGTCCCCCAGGAACTGCCGGGCCTTGTCGGCCGCCCCCGCCGAGGCTTTCGTCGCATCCCCGCCCTTCCCATACTCCCTCAAAAAGGCTTGGATCGCCTCGCCGATCTTCTTCGTCAGGCAGGCTTCATCCTCGGTCGGTTCGCCCAGCAGCTCGTCGATCTCCCGCAGGCAGCGGTTGCGCGACGCCTTCAACCCCTCCGCATCCAGCCCGTTGGCCCTGGCCAGCTCGAGCACGTCCCGGATGAGCGCCTCGGGCTCCCATTCCCAGAACGTCCGCGGCAGCCTGGCCGCGCTGTCGTCGGTCTCCTGGCACAGCACGCCCGTGAGGGCTTTCCGCAGCGCCGTCGCCGCCGCATCTTCGTCCAGCACCCGCAGCTCCGGCGACAGCCCCAGGTCAAAAGCGAAATCGGTCACAAACTGGCTGCACACGGAGTTGACCGTGCCCATCACGGCCGCGTTCAGCCGCTGGGCCTGCTCGGCCATCCCGGCCTCCAGCAGCCGCCGCCTGACCCGCTCCTTCAGCTCGGCCGCCGCCTTCCGCGTGAACGTGGTGGCCACCACCGCCTCGGGCCGCACCTCCCCCGTCCGCACGGCCTCCTCCAGAATCCTGGCCAGCTCGTAGGTCTTGCCGCTCCCCGCGCTCGCCGACACGATCTCGATGGCGCTCATCGCCCTGCCTCCCACTCGATGCCGCACAAAAAGCCGAAGGAGCAGTACCTGCAGGGCGGGACGATGCGGATCTTCCCTCCCTCCAGCGCGTCTTCCTCAACCACCCCGGCGTCCTCCCCGGTTCCCGCGCCCATCGGCACGGCCGCCGCCTCCACCTTGCCGGCCTGTATCTCCTTCAGCCGCTCGTGCGTGGATGCCTCGACCGCCCTCCACGTCTCCTCCAGCGGCGGGCCTTCGATGCCGTCATGGCCCTTGAACGGCGCGCCCTCCTGGGCGATGAGCCGCTGCGTGCTGATGACGAAGTAGGCCGCCGGCGGAATCCCGCCCTTGCCGGCCAGCATCTTGCCGTAGGCCGCAAGCTGCAGGGCCGTGCCGTTCTTCAGCTTGTCCTTGAAAAACCTGTCGCCCTGCCACTTCAAGTCGACGACCACCTCCGGATCGCCCGCCAGCAGGTCGACCCTCCCGTTGAGGTCGAGCCCGCCGCTCTTGCCCTTGACCCAGCCCTCGACCTCCTTGACGTGGAGCTTGGACTTGCGCAGGATCGCGACCAGGTCGCTGGCCGCGTCCTCGGTAGCCTGGCGCGCGGCCGCGATCTGGATCGGCGCCCCGGGCAGAAACAAAGGCGCGGCCAGCTTCGGGCCCAGCGTGTCGAACAGCTCTCTCGCCCGCTCCCTCGCCTCGTCGGGGTCCCCCGGATCGCCCCGCATCACCTCGGCTAGAACCTCGTGCGACAAATTGCCCAGGAGCCTGTTATTGTCCGCAAGCGCCGCCGACTCGGGCTCGCTCAGCTTCCCCGCGTACTGCATCGTCCACTTGAAGGGGCAGCCGATCAGGGCCTCCAGGGCCGTCGGCGAATGGCGCTCCGGCACCGCGATACTCTTCGGCACCGCCGTCCATATCCGCCGCGCCTCGGGCACCGGCAGCCGCTCGTCCATGCGCATCCTAACCTTCCTACGCGGCGCGAGGGTGCGCGTCTCGATTCTGGCCTTCTCCGCGTCGCCGCCGATCCCGGCCAGCACTTCGTCCCACAAGGGATGCGGGTGGCGCTCCTCGCCGTCCTCGCCGAAGACCGGGCAGACAAGAAGCAACGTCTCCCGCGCATGAAGGAGCGGCCGCCGCTGCCTTCGGACCTGGTCGGCCGCAAGCTCCGTGGCCGGGGTCAGGCGCACCCCTACGGCCTCCAATCCCCCAAGCTCCGCCCGCGATAGAGGCAGAGAGAACGGCTCTCTCGCCGCGTCGTGGGTGAAGTCCCACCAGACTACGATCCTGGCCGGGCCGGCCACCGCCTCGGGCGAGGCCACCGCCGCCAATCCCGCCTGGGCCTCGAAGCGGCGGTTGGAGCGCACCGACTCCGCCGCCTGGGCCGTGAGCTTCAGGAGCTGGGGCTCGGAGAGGGCCTGCGCGCCGTTCAGGTCCACCAGCCTCTCGAAAAGATTGCACTGCAGGATGACGGCGTCCAATCCGGCCGCCAGGTCGTCGGGCGGCTCGGGTTTGATATGGCGGCGCGCCGCGGCCCACTTGCGGACGGCAGCCGCCCGGGCGTGAAGAGCCGGAGCGGGATAAGGCTCCCGGATTTCCGCGTCGGCCCGAAAGATAGCCCCCAGCCGCTCGCAAAGAGGCTCGCGCCGGCGGACGTCCTCCACCGCCTTCAGCTCCTCACTCAGGGCGTGGTCCCAGTCGGGACTGCCGACCGAGGGCCAATGCCGCAGGGCGTCGCGAAGCCGCCGGGCGATCCTCCCCGGCACCGGGCCGTCGGGAAGGAGCAGCAGCTCGAGCGCGCGCTGGGGATCGGGCGGGTTCCAGCCCATGGCCAGCACCAGCGGCAGGATCTGAAGCCAGGGGTCGTCGTTCGACTCCTCGCGGGCGCCGAGCGCGGGCAGACCGAAGCGGCGCAGCGCTTCGTCAAGGGCCACATCGGGAGAGACGACGACGACGCTTGATAGATCCGTCAGCGAGGCCAGCCACACCGCCGCGCTTTCGGCCGCGTCGAGGGGATTGTAGGGGCGAAAGAGAAGCAGCGAGCCGTCCCCGGAGGGGGAGAATTTCTTCTGCCGGGCTTTGCCGAGGTCAGACGAGGCGGACGCCGCGGGTTTGGGGTCTCCGATCTCGCTGATCTTGACGCCCTGCGCCTTCAGCTTGGCGAAGATCGCCTGCCATAGCGGGAGGAGACGTGCGATCGGCTCATAGCTCGTGATCGACTCGATGTCGGGCCGGCGCTTGTCCAAGGCGCGAAGGATCGCGACCAGCCGGTCCGATCCGCCGGAAGGGGTCATGGGATAGAGCTCGGACAGATCCTTGAGCCTCCGCGGGACGTCACCACCGGCCGGGGCCCTTCCATCCCAGCCGTGGGCGACGAGCCAATCCAGCCAGCGCAGGATGGCCCGCGCGGCGCCGAGGGGGTCTTTCTCGGCCGATTCGCTCCAGAATCCCTCGGCCTCGCGCATGGCCTTGGCCAGGGCGGCCACCCGTTCCGCGGTCGACGGGAATAGGCCTGTCAGGCCGAGCGCGGCCTCCAGATGCCCCCGCAGGCGGATCGTCCCGTCCCAGGCCTCTCCAACCGCGGCCGTCTTCGCCCCGTCTCCCAGCGGCCCCGGCCACCCGCCCCGATCAAAGGCTGGATCGAACGTTATGCGCATTTCGCTTTTCCTACATTTGCGGCGTCTTCGGCAGCCGCCCGTCTCTCTCCCGCCTCTGGTACGTATCGGCCTCCAGGCATCGGTTGATGATATTTCCCATATGCCAGTACGTGCGGCCGCCGTAATCGAAGTAAATCAGCTTCTTTTGATAGAAATTGGACTCATAGCCATTTTTGTCGATATGGTCGGCTAGCTTCAGGAACAGATCGCGATCCACCCTCTCCTGCACGATGTACTCATGGGGCCATGTGGCGGCATAGGTCTTGGCGAACGTCCAGGCGGAGTCTTGGATGAAGCTCTTGAGATTATCTGGCAGATCTTTCATGGCGTGGGAAATATTGAGCGGGAAGCTCGGTTCGAAGGGAAATCGAACCGAACCTGCCGCCCTTCTCGAACAGCTCCGGATGGGCATCGGCATCGCCGGCCAGGAAGCCGCTCAACCAGCGGGCCCGCCTTTCCTTCGTCCGGCCCTTCGGGACGACATGCCAGACGGTGAATCCCTCTTTTCTCAGTCTCTTCCAGTCGACCAGCTCGCGGTAATCAGGATTCACCGTGCAGTCGATGATTCGGCAATCGTTCCTGTAGACATCCAATTCGTTGATGAGCGCATCGGTGATGACCGGGGACCTCTCCCAGATCTTTTGAAGCCGCCTATCTTTCAATAGGTCGTAGTCCTGGATCGGCTCTCTGTAATGGACGAGGCCGTAAAGAGCGGACAGGAAGTAGATCCGGTTCCTCATCGGCCAACTGACCATATTCGGCTTGGCTTCGCTCAAGCCGCCCACGAAGGAGCCTGCGCCGTATCGCTCCACCGCCGGCAGATAGAGTCCGTCCATCGCGTCGACGAAGAAGTCCAACCCCTCCTTGGGAGGCTCTTTCTTCGTCTTCAGCGTCCCGTCATGGAGCAGCCCGAGGATCTCATACCGACGTTCCAGGATCTCGGCCCGCTTCCGCCAGTGCCAATAGTACCTGTCATAAGGGAACCCGCCGGGCGCTTTGTTTCTCGAACAAGTCGTTATGAAGACGCGCATGCCACCCCCTTGATCAGACCGCTTTTCCTATCAGCTCCTTGATCAGATCGCCGACGGGCATGGCCTGAGTGCCGCTACCTATTGGAAACGCTTCGCGCCCCGGGTAGACGACGATCTTCCGCTCGGGACGGATATCCTCGCAGGCCACATGGAAGCCTTTCTCCGGCCGGGGCGTCAGGCTGCGCTTGATCTCGATGGCCCACGATCCGCCGGAGGGAAAGGTCAGGACGAGATCGATCTCCGCTCCTCCCCCGGTCCGGTAGAAGAAGCCCTGGACTCCATCGGACGCCACATTTAGCATGTTTTCGATGACGAATCCCTCCCAGCTCGAGCCGACGACTGGATGAGAAAGCAGCGTCTCTCTATCCCTGATCGCCAAGAGCGCATGGAGCAGGCCGCTGTCGCGCACATAGACCTTGGGCGACTTGACCAAGCGCTTCCCCGCGTTGGCGTGCCATGGCGCCAGCCGCCGGACGATCAGGAGATCGACCAGCAGATCGAGGTAACCGCCGGCCTGCCTCGAATCGAGGCCGATGTTGCGGGCAAGCTGGGCTACGTTCAACAGCCCGCCCTGCATATGGGCCAGCATGCTCCACAGGCGGCGCATCGTCTCAGCCGCCAGGCGCGGCCTGAACTGGGGGATATCCCTCTCCAGATAGGAGCGAACGAAATCCCGCCGCCAACGCAAGCTGGCGACATCCGTAGAGGCAAGATAGCTCTCCGGGAAGCCGCCGCGGAGCCAGAGCCGGTCCAACTCCGACGGCTCGTTCCCGGTTTCGGTGACGTCAAAGGGATTCAATTCAAGGTAGCTGACCCGGCCGGCCAGAGTTTCCCCTGATTGCTTGAGCAGATCCATTGAGGCTGAGCCAAGAAGGAGGTAAAGGCCTTGACGCCGGCCGCCGCGGCGGGCCTGATCGATGAGCCCCCGCAATGCAGGGAAAAGGCCGGGCATCTTGTGGATCTCGTCCAGGATGACCAATCGCCCCGTGTGCTCTGAGAGATAGAGCGTCGGATCAGAAAGCTTCGCTCGATCGGGCTCGGATTCAAGGTCCAGATATATTGAATCCAACGTCTTTGCCAAGCTTAGCGCCAACGTTGTCTTGCCGGATTGGCGCGGCCCGAGAAGAACAACGGCGGGAGCTTCCCTCAGGCGGTCACTCAGAACAGGCAGAACTCTCCTCTTTATCATGTTTGCAATTATGGCATATATATGTATGTTTTACAAGGATGAACATTGTAATGCAAATATTCATATATTTGATTACAAATCATTTGCGCAATTATATGCCCAAAACAAGCTCTAGATCTTCAAATTCATCAAGAACGTGATCCGTGGCGACCTCTTCGAACCTGCTCCCATACTTGGCCCAGCAAGTCTTCATCCCGATAGCCTTAGCGCCGGCCAGATCCACCTCGGGCCAGTCGCCGACCATCATGCACTCGCCCTGCAGGACGCCCAACCTTTCCGTTGCCAAGAGAAATGGCTCCGGCTCGGGCTTCTTCTTTCCGGTATCCTCCCAGCCAATGACGATATCGAAAAACCCATCCAATCCCGCCGCATTGAGCCGCATAGCCGCCTTCAGGCGCCTTCCATTGGAGACAATCGCCAGCTTATATCCCTGGGCCTTCAGCTTCTCCAACGTCTCGGGTACTTCCGGATAAGGCTTGAGATTGAGGGCCTTTTCCCTCAAGTAGGCGTTGATCGCCGCCGCCAGGACGCGGAAATCGATTTGACCATAACGAGATTCCAAAAATCTCTGGAACGCATCGTCCGCCTCGATATCGTAGTCCAGGTAGAAATCGAACAGATCCGCGGCCAGTTCTTCCTCGTCCGCCTTCAATCCCGCCGCCACCATGGCCTTGGCCGCCGCCCGAGTGGCCTCCTGCTTCATATGCATAAAATCGATGAGGGTATTGTCCAGATCGAACAGGATCGCCTTGATGCTCATAGCTCAATGCTCTCCCCTTGCGAGACGACCATCACCCGATCATGGATCTTCTTGAACTCCTCGGCATTTCGGGTATGGATGGGGATCAGGACCTCGGGATTGATCGCCCTCACCGCATACTCGAGGTCGCTTTTCCCCGCATGCCCCGAGCAATGGGCCTTGTGCAATTCGATCCCGAAATGTTTAAGCCAGTTGTCCAGGACCTCCCGCTGCTTCTCGTTGTCCTCGCCCTCCAGGAAGGACTCGCTCGAGCTGTAAATGTAGTCGGCATTCCGGGGCTGGATGTAGACCAGCTCCATGAGCTTGTTGAATCCCGTGATCATGACGTACTTGCTCTGGTCCGCCTGGATCTCCCGGGAGGTGATCATCTGGCCCAGGTACTCGCGCTCGAACATGGCGTAGTCTTTCTCCTCGAACTCGCGGGATTTGGCCATCTTGAAGTAAACCCTGAGCCCGTCGTCCTTCCGTGGATCGGGAATGTCCATAAACTCCCTGAGCCGGTCGAGGATGAGGGCGTATTTCGTATCCACGACCATGGTCCGGCCCGTAGCTTTTGCCGCCCTATAAAAAGAATGGAAGCGGTCGATATTGCACATGGAGAACTCGCCGAAAACCAGCCCATTGGACTCCTCCATGATGCGCCGGACCTTGTCGTGAACTTGCTCCTCGTCGTAATAATTCTCCGGATCCGGCGTCATCCGCGTGCCCTCGCAGAGCATGATCTTCGGCTTGGCCTTGGCCGCCTCGGCGATAAACTCCTCGGTCAGGGCCCTCATCGGGCCGTGCCGGCGGAAGTCGCCCGTATAGACGATATTTCCCTCTGGCCCCTCGATAATGTACCCGTAGGCCCCCGGTGTGGAGTGTTCGACATGAATCGGCCGGAAGACCAAGTCCCTCACGGGGATCCGATCGCCGCTCTTAAACCTCCGAATGTCATTGTGAACGCCGAAATCGAGAATCCCCGGGTAGAGCTTGGAATAGGCTTCGATGATGGTCATCGTCCCATGGCCCAAATGAATCGGGATTGCCTCGTCCAGGAATGGCAGGTGGCCGATATGATCCCCATGATGATGGGTCAGGAAGACTCCGTCGACTTCCTTATACCTCCGTCCCCATATTCAATACAGCAAGATATTCTTTATAACAGAAGATCCGGTTACGCTTCTTCCCCGTAATCTCCTCGATAATTCCGGCGTCACGTAGGGCCAGGACGGCTTTGGTGACCGTCGGTGGGCTCAAAACGGTCTCCTTACCGAGAAAAGGAATAGATCCCAACGGCCGCCTCTGCAGGACGCGATGGACGCGCAGGGCGGAACTGGAGACGCGACCCAGGCCCTCGATTTTCCGGCGATCAGAATCCGCGATTTCGGAAAGTTTTTGAACCGTCAAAACGGCCCCCTCAGCTATCTCCCTGATCCCCGTGAAAAAAAAGTGAAGCCACTCTTCCCAGTCTCCTTCCAACCTTACCTTTTGGAGCAGGTCGTAATACCGCGTCCGATGCTGCTTGAAATAAAGGCTGAGATAGAGAAGAGGCCGATGGAGGACTTTTTCCTCAGCTAAAAGGAGAGCTACCAGGAGCCGGCCGATTCTTCCGTTGCCGTCCAAAAAAGGATGAATAGTCTCGAATTGAACATGGGCAAGGGCGCACTTGAGGAGCGCCGCTGTCCTCTCCGGGATATCATGGAGGAATTTTTCCAACATGGCCATGGCCTCGTCCAAATGCTCCGGCGGCGGGGGCACGAAGAGGGCGTTTCCGGGACGGCTTCCGCCGATCCAATTCTGGGATCGCCGGAATTGACCCGGCTCCTTGTCGCTCCCGCGTCCCTTGGCTAATAAAATGCCATGGATTTCCCGGATGAGGCGATTGGAAAGAGGGAAGCCTTCATTCAATCGCTTAAGCCCATGGTTCAGAGCCGCGACGTAATTGGAAACCTCAACCACATCGTCAAGAGGAACGCCAGGGGCTTCCTCCAATTCGAAGAGGAGCAGATCGGACAGAGATGATTGAGTTCCTTCGATCTGTGAGGAAAGGACAGCTTCCTTTCGGACGTACATGTAGAGAAAAATATCTGTATCGGGAAGGAGCATGGTTACGCTGTCCAAGCGGCCCAGGGACAAGAGCGCCGTATCATAATCCTCCCGGAGAGAGGCGTCGATTTGGAGAGGCGGAGCGGGGGGAAGAGGATTCGGCAGAAAGATTTTACAAGGCTCTTCCGTTCTTCGATCGATGAGATATCGCCCGGTTGGTCCGCGTTTCATGGAGGGATCCTTAATCAATTTTCTTTAATTATACTTTTTCTTATTAAATCATACAAGCCAATCGTTTAATAAGGACCGCCGTGGTGATCCGGCTGGTGCGCCATCTCTTCATCAATTCGCCCCGAATACCACCCTTTTCAGCGTCTCATTCCCCGCCATGAACGTATCCTCCGGGCATTCCTTAACTAAAACGCCCATTAGTTCGTCCAGAACCGCACCCAACCATGGCTCGTCCTGATCGACGCCTGGGAAGGCCAGCCGCAGCACCGCCAGCTCGGCCAAGTGGACATCCCGGGCGGCCTCCTCGCAGGCATCCTCGAGGAGCTTCCGCTCCATCTCCTTCACAATCAAGAGTTTCTCATCCACCATTTCTCTCCCCGAGGGGGCCCGCCCAACTACGGGCCCCCTCATGGCAACCCCCGATTTTCCTGAGAGCCCCCTGGCTCTCCTTACACTCGGAACGACCGCCGGCGGTTCATGCCGGCCATGTTCCCCGCCCGCTCCTCCTCGGTCACCCGGAAGAATGCGGCGTGGATGACGGTCCCCTCAACCAACAGGGCCGACCCCACCAGCCGCGGCCCGCTGTAACGGAAGTCCTCGCCCATTCCCACGGAGGCGTAGGCCTTCTCCTCGCAGCCCTCGGCCTCCTTGAGGAAGGCCAGGGCCGTCTCCACAGCCTTGCCGTCAACCTTGACCGAGTTCTTCTTCTTGGCTTCCAGCCAAGCCTCCATGGCGTAGCTCTTGACCAGCTTGGGGTAAAGGCCCGCAAAGGCCCGTTCCAGCGACAGTCCGTCGAATCCCACCGCCTGCCCCCCGATGAGCACCAACAGCCCCTTCTGGCCCGGGACAAGGCTGAAGGCCTTGAGGTAGTCGTCCAACTCCTCTTTTCGCCCTTCGAAGATGTCCCTCATGGCTCCGGTCTGGGATGGCACATCGGCGATCATCGCCATGTCGTGGATCTCGTTCCAGACCCGCCCCTGGTCGGAGCGGGCCTCGTGATGCACCGCATACGAGAGGCTGACGCTCTGGGCTTTGGAGGCCCGGATGTTTCTGGCCATGACATTGCCCGACTCGGAGAACTCCCGGCCGGCGTAGGACCAGCGGCCGTGCTCGGTGCAGGAGACCGGGATGACGACTTCAGATTGAGCTTTGACCAGGATGGTGGTGTTCAGGACCCGGTTCTGCTTGGCCCCGGCTAGTTCCTCGCCGTCCAAGAGAAGGACAGGCTTGTCGGCCTTGTTGTGGACCTTGAGGTTTGGCACGGAGCCGCCTTCGCTGACCTCGGAGATGGTCAGCAGCCCGGCTTCCAGGGCTTCCTTCAGGGTTAGGTAATCGGAGCCGTCCCCGTCCTTTCTCAGGATGGGCAGGACGATCATGTTGGCGTGGCTCTGGGCCTCACCAAGCTCGAAAGAAGACAGAGTCCGACCGATCTGTTGTTGCATAGTATCCCCTTCGTAAAAAGATCTATGGACTATTTCGGACGAGAGGCAGCGCTACCTATCGTATCGAAATGAATCGCCCATGTCCGTTCCGGAACTCACTTCCTTGGCGCAACCCCACCCGCATAGACAAAACGACCCTTGAAGCGTGGTTCGGGCTTACCATGTGGTTTTATTATACTACGTTTTAGGGGAATGTCAAGAGGATTTCCTGAGGGATCAAAATTCGAACAAATATTTTAATGTTTTCTCTTTCGCGGTTTAAATACGAGTTCTGTTAATTAAAGCGAAACAACCTCGGAAAGAACTCCTATAGGCGACATTACAGAGAGAGCACCTGAGGTACATAACAAAAGTCTTTTTGGAAGTTAAAATATCGGGTATTATTCTGGACAGGCCCACTCCAAATCGATATACTTTTCATGAATTTCCAGGTTAACAAGTTTGTCTGTATTAAAGACGGTAATAATTCTCCCGGATGATCGAAAAGAGGCAATATAGTGAGCATTAATACGCAAACGCTTGGAAGGCTTATAGATCAATATAACGCCGGCCAGTTAGTCCTGCCTGAAATTCAAAGGGACTTTGTCTGGCGTTTGAACGATGTATATATGTTGTTTGACTCTCTCTATAATGAGCTGCCTGAGCTGGACCCCAAAAAGAGATATTGTCAAATCTTGTGTAT
>DFYJ01000034.1 GCA_002383325.1 Candidatus Aminicenantes bacterium UBA4085 | reverse complement strand
GATCACGTCGCCGTGCCGCTCCTGCGGCACCAGAACACGAGGATCCGCATGGTCTCAATGCGGCTCAACGGGCGAAGCGAATACCCCATGGACATCGACTCGGCCTCGGCCGATTTCCTGACCATCAGCCCTCTGCTGGCCGAGGAGCTGGGCCTCCAGACCGACGGGATCTCGCTGGCCGTGGGCGTCGGGACCGACCACGCCGCCGTCCGGTTCGCGCGGCTCGATCGGGTCGAGCTGGGCGGCATCGTCTTCACGGACGTCCCGGTCATGGTCTCGGACCTGCATGTCTTTCGCGGCTTGAGGAAAGGACTCCTCGGAACGGCCTTGCTCAAGCGCTTCAACGTCACGATCGACGTCCGGGCCGGCGTGATGGATCTCTACGCTCTGGACAAGCCCGGGCTCATGGAAGCCGCCATCGACCGGGCCGCGGCGGCGGTCGATGTCCCTCTCTATCTCTTCGATGCGACCATGGTCAGGGCTTCGATGGCCGGTGCGCCCGAGGGCCTGTACATCCTGGACTCGGCCGCCGCGACGAATCTTGTCGACGCCCGTTTCTTCCGCGAGCACATCAAGCCGCGGCTCGACCCGACACGCATTGTCGCGGCGGGCATCCAGGGGGCGCAGGGGGAGCAGAGGGCCGATCGGGTCAACGGGCTCGAAGTCCGGCTCGGCCCGCTTGTCCTCGGCAATCAGCAGGCGCACGAATTCTCCATGGCCGCCCTCAATATGATCGGGGGCCGCTACGCCGCCGGGCTGCTGGGGAATCCGATCCTGTGGCCGTACCGGGCGCATTTTGATTTTAAGAACGGCCGGCTCATTTTGGAAAAGTATAAGGAATAATTAGGGGGACACCATACATAACTCCCGAATTATTTTCGGGATTATTCCGGGACGGACTCGGTTCCGCGCTACGGAGCGTAACGGCGGGATCGCGATCTTCGCATCCATCCTGAGCGGACATCCAAAAACGATGGCGCTATCAATCATAATTCCCCAACACAATTGCGCTCTATTACGCAGGGAATAATTCGGGAATTACGTATGGTGTCCCGGAATTATTTCGGAATTATTTTCCGCAATTCTCTCAATCGAAGTCGATATCGACGTCGATGTCCAGCGTGCGCAGCTTGCGCAGAGCCCTGCGCAGCTGACGCTTTTCGTCGGCCGTCAGCCGGCGGTGCTGGGCGCGGCGTGAATCCTTGTCACAGCTCCCGTAGCGGCGATCAAGCCGGTCGCCCAGCCTGGCCAAGTCACGCACCATGGCTCTCAGTCCTCGGAGGTCCACATCCAGGCTGAAGCGCCTGGGACCGCGGATGCGGACATTGAGCCCATCAATCGAGTCGAGGGCCTCGAAAGCCCGCTCGATGTCACGGACCAGGTCGTCTACGTCGACTCGGATCGATGTTTCCGTCCGATGGCGCGTGGCGGGCTTGACCTGGGTGGCCGGGATGGCGGCCAAGGCCAGGGCTAGGCCAAGAAGGGCCAGGATCGAAAAGATAGCGACTTTATGGTGTTTCATGCGTTCCTCCGGTGAATTCGCGTCTCACCAGCGGGAACGAAGGCCCGCCCCAAAAGGTTGATTCCAATCGTTCATAATTAGGGGGACACCATACATAACTCCCGAATTCCAACGATATATCTGGCTCATTAGTTCGGGAGTTATGTATGGTGTCCCTCAATTGTGGCTTGAACCGGCCATCCGCCCCTGCCATAATGGTTGCATCCCGTTGATCGGGAAGGGAGGAGATCATGAAAAGGGTTGCTGTTTCCTTGGTCCTCGGCCTGGCGCTGGCTGCCGGCTTGGTCATGGCCCAGTTGCCAACATTCAACATCACCGCCCCTGCCGACGGCGTCCACCTCAGGCGCGGCTCGTCGTGCACCATCCAATGGACGCACTCAGCCTTCTACGATGCCCATCCGGAGCACCATGGCGTCCTCTTCTGCGGCTCAAGCCAGATCGGCAGCCCCGTGCCGATCAAGAACAACCAGTGCGTCTGGACAGTCGGGCAGAAGTCCGACGGGACGTGGCTTATGCCCGGTACCTACGAAATCACGATGGAAAGCCTGGATTACGATGAGCTGAGCGGGCCGAACATCACCATCTATCTGCTCGACTTCAAGCCCGGCGTCTTGGCCCGCAAGATAGAGCTCAACAAGATCCCCGACTGTCCGATGTGCTACAGCCTCGATCTCAAGCAGATCGAGCTCGAGATGGAAGGCATGGAGTGGGTTCGGGTGGAGCTGTTGCAGAACGGCCGGCGCCTGGCCGATCTGGGGAGATACGGGCGGGGCGGCTTCGGCGGCGGTCCGGCCAAGATTCAGCTCGAGGAGCGCGGCGCGAAGAACCCCACCGGCTTCGAGCTGCAGGTGTTCTCGAATGACGGCAAGCTGCTGCTGCGGGAGAAGGTCAACCTGGCGCTTGGCCGGAAATAATTGCTATTATCTGGGGACGGGCTCTTACCGCCCTTAAAGCCGACGGGGTGTGAGGGCTCTCCCTATCGCTTCCGAATTATCGAGCCGGATATGTTGTTGGAATTCGGGAGTTATGTATGGTGTCCCGCAATTATCTCCCGCGATTTACTCCGTAAACAGCTAATCAGCCGGCCAGTCGGATTCCATCAGGCTCCAGGGTGACCCGGTGCCGCTTGTAGAGGGCGCCGACGGCCATTTTATAGGCCTTCTTGCTGGCCCCGAATAAAGCTCCGATCTCCTCGGGCGAGGAACGGTCGGTGACGGCAAGGTACCCGCCGCTCTCCTTCAACTTGGCGATGATCGCCTCGGCCAGGACCGCCACCTTGCCGTAGCCGGGCGGATCCAGGCGCAGGTCGATCTTGCCGTCCTCCCGGACCTTGTGGATGTAGCCGCGGGTGCGCAGCCCCGGCTCGACATCTCGGAAGACTTCGTTGCGGTAGATGACGCCGGGCCGGGAGTTTTCGATGACCGCCTTCCAGCCCAGATCCGTGACCTCGTAGACGAGGAGGTTGACCTCGTCGCCGGAGGCGTAGGGGGCGGGTCCTGAGTCGAAGAACCGGGTTAGCCTGGCCGAGGCGGCGATGCGGCGCGAGGCGGCGTCCAGGTAGATGAAGACGCCGTAGCTGCGGCCCAGGCGCAGGGGTGGGTGACCCTGCTCGCGGAAAGGGACGAGGAGGTGCTTGGGCAGGCCCCAGTCGAGGAAGGCGCCGACGTCGTTCACGGCGGCGACCTTGAGATAAGCGAACTCGCCGACCTGGGCCAGGGGTCGCTCGGTGGTGGCGATCAGGCGGTCGTCGGAATCGAAATAGAGGAAGACTTCCAGGCGGTCTCCCGGGCTGGCCTGGGGCGGGACGTAGCGGCGGGGGAGGAGAATCTCGCCGTTCTCGCCGCCGTCGAGATAAACACCGAACGGGACGGATTTGATGATCCGCAGGGTGTTGTATTTCCCGATATCCGCCAGCACGCGGTCATCATATCAGAATTGAATTGCGGGACAAATAATAGGGGTACAGTATACATAATTCCCTATTTTCACAGGGATTGGGGCGCATGGAAATTGGGAACTATGTATACTGTACCCCTATTTTCCATTGGGCGTTGACGAGGCTCGGGCCGGGGGCTATAGTCGGATCCATGCCGGAATATGTGGTGTTTTTAAGAGGGATCAACGTGGGCGGCCGCGGCGTCGTGAAGATGGAAAGCCTGCGGAGAGCCTTCCTTGATCTCGGGTACGAGCGGGTGATGACCTTTATCCAAACCGGCAACGTGATGTTTGGCACAATCGGCAAGGCGGCGGAAGCGGAAATGGCCGCGGCGATCGAGGGCCGCCTGCGCGATAAACTGGGCCTGGCTGCGGCTGTTCTGCTGCGACCGCGCCGCGAGATCGAGCGGCTGATTCGGCGCGACCCGTTCGGCGATGAGGATGCCGGCAAAGACGTCAAGAAATACGTGGCGTTCCTGCTCCGCAGATCCAAGGCGGGCTACGATCTGCCCATCGTCTCGGCCAAAGACGGGCTGGAGGTCTTTTCCGTGGAGGGCCGGGAGGCCTTTGTCTTGAGCCGCCGGGTGAACGGGCGCTACGGCTTCCCCAATGAGCTGGTCGAGGCCGCCCTGGGCGTTCCGGCAACCACCCGCAACTGGAATACGGTCCTCCGGATCGCGGAGCATCGCGGAAAATAATTGCGGGACACCATACATAATTCCCGAACTATTTGTTGACGCCCTCTCTCGTCCACCCCCCCCCACATGCCTCGTCATCCAGCGGGCGCGAATAAGTTCTCCTGGACTTGCTGCCCCGAAGTCTTTTTTATTGACCCCGTGAGACAATCTCGTCCGCCGAACGTCCTAGATAATGTTCGGAGCTATTCGGGCGGGTGACGATCGAGGCACCCGTAACCGATCTCCAGGGGCCGTTTTCCATGCCCAGATTGCCGCGTCTCATCATCCCGGGAGTTGCCCATCACCTCACCCAGAGGGGCAACCGCCGGCAAATCGTCTTCTTCTCGGATAGCGATAAGAGCCTCTACCTCAAGCTGCTGGCCGACGCCCTCGAAGGAAGCCGCATCCGCCTGCTTGCTTATTGTCTGATGACGAATCACGTCCATCTGGTGGCTGTGCCGGAGGAAAAGGAGGAATTCTCCTCGGCGTTGGGGGAGCTGCACCGCAAGTACACGACAATCATCAACATCCGCGAAAGATGGCGCGGGCACTTGTGGCAGGGACGCTTTTGGTCGTTCCCCCTTGATGATGAGTATCTTTACCGGGCGGTCCGCTACATCGAGCGAAACCCGGTCCGGGCCGGCATCGTCAGACATGCGGGTCAGTATCCCTGGTCAAGTGCCAGGGGGCACCTGGGGGACAAAGACGACCCGCTTCTGGCCAAATCCACAGGTCCGCCTCTCGTGGAGGATTGGGCGGCGTACCTGGCCGAACCGGAAGAGGAGGGATTCGGCGATCTTATCCACCTCAATCAGCGGACTGGGCGGCCGATGGGAGGCGATGATTTTGTTTCCCGGCTCGAGGCGGCGACTGGGCTGATTCTTCGCAGGCGCCGTCCAGGCCCCAAGCGCATGCCCGGGTCGCCTGATTCAAGCGGCAACGATACCCCAACCCCCGCAGCCGGGGAATCGCGCGTGACGACCTCCTCCTCTTCCCGAGCAACTACGGTTGAGGACGGCGCGCCGACGCGGCGAATTCGGGAATTACGTATGGTGTCCCCGAATTCAGTTTCCCCCGATTCACGGCAGAATCCGCCCGGCCTCAAAAAAATTGCCGGCCCGCCGTCCGGAGAGGGCTCCCGCTCTAGGCGATAATTCGGGAGTTATGTATGGTGTCCCCCAATTATTACATCAGCCCGATGACGATGCCGGCCGAGACGACCACGTCGATGCTCGAGCCGCTCTGGGTCACGTAGTTGTCCTCGGGGAACACCTGGACGCCGAAAACCTTGTAGCCGTAAATCTGTTTGAACTCAGCCGAGGGCGTGAAGAAGAGCCGGCCGTCGAACACCAAGCCGATCCGCGGGTTGAGCCAGAGCTTGAAGCCCAATCCTCCGTTGAGGCATAAGGCCGAGGCGTTCTCGTAGTTGTAGGACATATACTCGCTGTAGGCCGCTCGATCGCCCACGAAGCTCGGCCCCATGGTGTAGGAATTGACGCCGGCCCCGATCGCAAGGTAGGGGCTGAAGGACGCGCCGGGCGCCATGTTCAGGACCAGGCTGCCGTAAATCCGCATCAGGTGGCCGCCGTCGGGCGTGATGCTGATGTAGTCCGTGTAGCCGATGTCTTCCATCTGGTCTTCGATGGCGGCGACCGCGTCGGCATTGAGGCGGGGCTTCATCATCGAGTATTCGAAGCTGCCCTCGATGCCTATCATCGGGGTGAACCACAGAGTCAGCCGGCCGCCGAAGCCGGGACCGCCCTTGAGCTCGAGGACGGGATCGTGCCACATCGTCTGCCAGCAGTCGTAGAAGGACGCGGAGTCGTCGACGAAGTCCGGGTCGATGGTCACCGTTTTGGCGTTGCCGAGGTTGAAGCCGTAGCCGCCGAAGCCGGTCAGCTCCAGCTTGACCTGGGCGGCGGCGGGCACGGCCAGCAGCCCGGCTGCAACTGCGAACAGCAGAAGACCCCTCCCCATCTTGTTCATGAGTCCTCCAGAGACTTTGCGAGATGAAAAGCGGACATCCCTTATCCGCCTCTATAAAAAATCGGCTCTTCTTGATTCCGAGTGGGTGATTTCAGGGTAAATCGGCATGGGGATCTCAGATGGCAGGCAGCGTGCAGGTCAGCACCTTCAGCCGGAGATACTCCTCGTCTCGCAGGCCGTAAGCCCGCCTTTGCAGGACTCGGATCTTGTTGTTCAGCCCCTCGACATACCCCAGCGCGGCCTTGTTCTCCGGCCGGCAGTAAGCCGCGATCCCATCCCAGTGCCGCTCGATCATCTCGGCAAACTTCACGTAGGACGGAAGCCTCTGGGACTTGAGCGACTCGCGCCAGTTGTCGAAGAACCGCCGGGCCCAAGCCTCTTTCCGGTAGCTCCACAGCTGCTCGAACGACTCCTTGAGCAGATAGGCCGTATACAGCCGCTTGTTCTTCTTGAGCAGGCGCTGCAAGCTGGCCCGGCCATTGAGCGTCAGGTTCTCCCGGCTCGAGAGCAGAGTGTACTTCTGTCCCTTGATGAACCGCCGGTCCGGGCCCTTGATCCGGGCGTATTCGCTGCGTCGGACCTTGTCCAGGGCCTCGTTCAGATGCCGCAAGACATGGAACTTGTCGTACAGGATGGCGGCTTGGGGCGCGTTCTCCCTGGTCGAGGCCTCGAAGGCCTTCCACATGTCCATGACCGCCAGCCGGATGCGGCCGGAGGCCCGTTTCCCAAGGCCTTCGTAGAACAGATCCAAGCTGGCCTCGGATCGGCCCTGGCCCCCGAAGAACAGAGGCCGCCGTCGATCCAGGTCGCTGACCACCACCCGGTAGACATGCCCCTTGCGCAGCGAGAGCTCGTCGATGCCGATGATCCGGGGCTTGGGCGGAGGATACCGCTTCAGCTGGGCCTTCATGTACTGGATCTCGAGAGCCTTGACCGTGCTCCAGTCCAGCCGCAGCTCCTTGGCCACGTCCTTGACGGTCGCGCTTCGGCAGCGGCGGCCGACATAGTGAGCGAACCGCTTGGTGTAGAACGGGTTGTCGGCCAGGAAGAGAAGCTTCTCCTGTCTCACGGCGCCACACCGCCGGCAGAGGACTCGCCGGATTTCCAGGTCGAGATAGACCCGGACGTCGCCGCAGGACTTGTCCCGCACCCGCCGGATCTTGCGGTCGTACCAAGTGCGTTGGACCTGACCACAGCGGCCGCAGGCTGTTTTTTTTCCCTTCGAGAGAACGAGATGACTCGGCTTCCCGGGTCACCGAAGATGCCGCGGACAACGGGCAGAGGGCGGAAGCCGGGGAAGCGATACTCATCGAGAAGAAGTCGTGGGCGGCGGGGAGTGGGCATGAACTTATCATATCGTTTTCTCGAGAGGCACCCAAGCCCGCAAAAGCCTTATTCCATGCGGGTGAAAGCTGGATCAGACGCCCGATTTTACCCACTCGCTTTCAAGAAGACCCAAAAAATCTAATCCCTTCATAGCGAAAAGTCAAACCGGACAATTCGGGAGTTATGTATGGTGTCCCCGAATTCGAGAGCTACGAAGAACCCGCCCTGTTCGAAGTGACGAACCGACTCCGACAATAATTCGGGAGTCATGTATGGTGTCCCCCTAATTATTTCCCCCGAAAAAAGAAAAAGGGCCGGGTCTTGCGA
>DFYJ01000098.1:19323-49070 GCA_002383325.1 Candidatus Aminicenantes bacterium UBA4085 | reverse complement strand
CACTTTATGAGGAAAAGTCAGGTAATTTAAATTGGTATGTGTCTGGTAATTCAGAGAAGAAAGGCGCGGTTGGGGAAGAGGGCCGGCGTGCCGCCCGTATGGAAGAAGACGATCCGCTCTCCCTTCTTGAAGTATCCCCGCTCGATCAGGTCGATCAGACCGATGAAGGCCTTGGAAGTGTAGACGGGATCGAGGACGATGCCCTCGGCCCGGAACACGCGCTTGATGATGTCGGCCACTTCGCGGTTGACGATTCCATAGCCATCCTTGATGAACTCGTCGAAGACAAGGATATCCTCAGGACTCGTGACGGGTCCCGTTCCCAGCTCCCGCTCGGTCGCTAGGACAACGCCGCGGACGATTTCCGCAAACGAGTCCCTGGGATCCGAGACGCTGATGCCGACGACGCGCGTGCGAGGCGCCAGGACCTTGGCGCCCACGATCAGCCCTGCCTGGGTGGAGCCCGAACCGGTCGAGTGGACGACCGCGTCCGGGATGAAGCCGGCCGCCTCGGTCTGAGCCTGCATTTCGGCAAAAGCGTCGACATAGGCGACGGCACCGAAAGGGCGATCCATGTCCGCCATGGGGATCGAACCGCCCACCGGGACGACATAAACCCGTTTCCCGGCGGCCCGGTATTCCGCCGCGACTTCCTCGGCCGCCGCCAAAGCGGATGCCTGCGTGACCAGCTTCCCCCGGCCCGCCTCGCGAAACCGGATCTCAGCCCCCAGCAGCAGATCCAGCAGGATATTGCCGTCAGGCTCAGGCGGCAGGTCGTAGGTCTTGAACAGGACCAGAACCGGCTGAACGCCGATACGGGCGCACGCGGCCGCCGTCTGCATGGCCCAATTCGACTGCAGGCTGGCCCAGGTGACCACGACCTCGGCCCGTTTGGCTTGAATGTCGGGAATGATGAGCTCGATCTTGCGCGACTTATTGCCGCCGAAGGCCAGGCCCGTGAGATCGTCGCGCTTGATCCAGATCTCCGGTCCGCCCAATTCGGCCGTCATCCGCTCCAGCTTGCGCAGGGGCGTCGGCCGATGGATGAGCTCGGCATGGGGATAGGCGGCGATCCGTTCGAGGAGGGCGGTCTTCTTGTCGGGGGTCATGCCGACATCTATACGACGGCCGCCGTTGATAATCAAGTCGCTCCTAATTAGGGGGACACCATACATAATTCCCGAATACAATCATTGACGACAAGGCCCGTTGACCATTTGCCTTCATGAGGTATTTCCAGATCAGGGAATTCCGCACCACGCCTTGACGCATTGTGGGACACCCAACATACTAATACTCCCATAATTGTCCGGNNCATTCTATTATGGGACTTCTAATAACTACTTAATTCCAACGATATAACGGATAGATAATTCGGGAGTTATGTATGGTGTCCCCCAATTATACTTTCGGGGGGTATGTATGGTGTCCCGCAATTAGGCGGGCCGCCCAGGCGCGCAGCTTGTCGCCGTGGACATAGAAGACCGGCACGACCAGCAGGATGGCCAGGGACGAGGTGATCAGCCCGCCGACCGTGCACAGGGCCAGCGAAGTCCAGATCTGCCGCTTGTTGGCCGCCTCGGCTACGATCAGAAGCATCGGCAGCATCCCCAGCACGGTCGTCCCCGTTGTCATCAGGATCGGCCGCACCCGGTCACTCGTTCCCTGCACTGCCGCTTCCTCGATCGACAAGCCCCCCCTTCTCTTCAGGTTGATTTGATCGACCAGCAGAATGGCGTTGTTGACCACGATGCCGTTGAGTAGGATGACGCCGATGTAGGCTGAAGTGTCGAAGGACCATCCAGCGACGATGAAGGCGATCCAGACCCCGACCAGCGACAGCGGCACCGCCAGCAGGATGAAGAAAGGCTGGATCAGCGACTCGTAGAGCGCGGCCAGGATCATGAAGATAATCAGCAACGCGACGCCGATGGCGATGTAGATCTGCTCCTTCTCCCCCGAGGTCATCCGGTAGCCCTCGTCCATCTCGGCCTGGAAGCCCGGCGGCAGGCTGAGGCTGGCGAAGACGCCCTTGCGGTAGCGCTCCTCGGCCCGGCTCGGCCCCCGGAACTCCCACATCAGCACCAACTGGAACTGCTGATTCTCCCGGTCGATCGAGCCGGCGATGGGAATCTCCTGGTGGGTTGCGATTTGGCCCAGCCGGAGGTACTCCCCGCCCCTGGTCCGGATCATCGTCTCCTGCAGGGCCCGCAGATCGAGCGTCTCGGCGTCGGGGAACTTGACGCTGACCGCGATCTCCTTGCCCCCCGAGATGATCTTGGCCGGCCGCCCGAACTTGCCTTGAATGATCGTCCGCAGGTGGTAATAGAGGTAATCCGGGTCGATGTCGTAGGCCCGCAAGGCCGCTTTGTCGATCTTGAGGATGTTCTCCAAGGTGTCGCCGCGGTACCAGCCCCATCGGCTGGAAGATGTCTGGGCCTCCTTGACGCGCGGGTTGCGCTTGAGGGTCAGGATCAGATCGTCGGTGATCTCCTTGAGCTTCTTCAGGTTGTATCCCGTGAACTTGATCCGCGAGCCGAACATCGTCCCGGTGCCCATGCTGGATGAATAGCTGTTCTGATCGAAGCCGCTGACGTAGAGGTTCATCCCGGCGAACTGGGTGGCCAGCTGGATAAGCTCCTCCTTGAGCATATAGGGATAGGCCGAGCGCTCGATTTCGGGTGGAAACTCGATGCGCAGGCTGGCCCCCTCGCTGAAGACATCCGTGTTCATATCCGTCTTGTAGGGCTGCTCCAGGACCTTGTCCTCGAAGGCCCTGATGGACTCATCGGTCCGGGCGATGTCGGTCCCGGCCGGCATGCCGATCTGGATGTAGAGGTACTCCCGCGACGTCCAGCGCCACCACTCGCCGATGCTGACCTCGGAGCGGAACCACTTATAGCTCCCCCCCAAGAGGAAGGCCACGACCAGCAGAACCTCGATCGGGCGCCGGATGAGGAGGCGCAGGAACCGCCCCCCTTCCCCGTCCGGCCGCGGCGGCTTGGGCTTGACCCGCCGATCGTCCAGGAAGCGCGGGGCCAGAGCCGGGATGAGGGTATAGGAGACGAGCAGGGAAGCCATCAGGGCCGAGGTGATGACGATAGCCAGCGGCAGGTAGTAGATCTTCAGCTTGCCCTGGAAGAAGGGGAAGCTGCAGAAGACCGCTACCGTCGTCAGGGTCGAGGCCAGAACGGCGGTGAAGACCTCCCGGGGCCCCCGCACGGCCGCCTCCTTGGCCGGCACGCCGCGCTCCCGCAGGCGCAGGATGCTGTCGAAGACAACGATAGCGTTGTCGACGAACATGCCGAAGCCCAGGGCCAGGGCGCCCAGGGTCAGCATGTTCATGGAGATGCCGAACAGGTAGATGAGGTTGAAGGTGATGACGACCGAGAAAGCGATCGAGGACAGGATGAGCAGCGACGGCTTCAGCCGCCGCAGGACGGCGAAGATCATGATGAAGATGATGGCCGCGATGATTCCGGCCAGCCGGTAGAGGTCGGCCAGGTTCTTGCGGATGTCCTCGCTCTCGTCATCCACCGTCTTGAAGACAAGGTTGGCCGGCAGCTCGCCGCGGACCCGCTCCAGCGCCGCCTTGACCTGGGCCGCCACCTGGAGGGTATTGGCGCCCTTCTCCTTGGTCAGGGTCAGGCTGACGGTCGGCTGGCCGTTGATGCGGCTGATGCTGGTGACCTCGGCGTAGGAGATGCCGACCTCGGCCACATCCTGGATGCGGATCGGATGGCCGCCTGCATCGGCCACGATGGTCTCCCGAATCTCCTGCAGGCTGTCGACGGCGTCGGCGTATTTGAAGAGGTATTCCTGTTCGCCTCTGCGAACCCGCCCGGTCGGGTAGGTCCGCAGCCGCTGGGACAAGGCCGCGTTGACCGAGTAGGGCTGGAGGTCGAAGGCCTTCATGGCCTTCTTGTCCAGGATCACCCGGACCTCGGCTTCCGCCCCGCCGGTGATCTCGATCTTGGAGACGCCCTTGATCGCGCCCAAACCGAATTCCAGCTTGTCCTCGACCATCTCCCGCAGGCGCTGCAGGGTATAGGGGCCCGAGATGGTCATCCGCAGGAAGGGATTGACCCGGAAGTCGTCCGGGACATACGGCTGGACGGACGGCCGCACACCATCCGGAAGCAGGCCGCGGGCTTTGGCCAGCTCCTCCCGCAGGGCCAGATGGGCGAAGTCCATATCGGTCCCGGGATGGAACTCCAGGGTGATCCGGCTGGCCCCGGTCTGGGACGTCGAGCTGATCTTGGTTACGCCCTTGACCGCGGCGCAGGCTTCCTCCAAGGGGGCGGTGACCTGGGTCTGGATGATCTCCGGCGGCACGCTGGCCCAGGCCGTATAGACGTCCAGCTGGGGATAGTCCTCCTTGGGCTCCAACTCCAGCGGAGTGTTGACGAAGGAATAGATGCCCAGGACGAGCAGGGCGATGAACAGCATCGCCGTCGCCACCGGGCGGTCGATGAGCGCCTTCATGCCCGCTTCCGCTTCTCCACCGCCTCGTACATGACCGGAATGAGAATCAGGGTCAGCAGGGTCGAGAAGGTCATGCCGCTGAGGACGACGACCCCCAGCGGCCGCATCAGCTCGCCCCCGCTCTCCAGGCCCAGGGCCATCGGCAGCAGGCCGAAGATGGTCGAGAAGGAGGCGATCAGGATCGGCCGCAGGCGGGTCATGCAGGCCTCGTGGACGGCCGGCCGGAGGGCCTTGCCCTGCTTGCGAAGGAGGTTGGCGTAGTCGACCTCGACGACGGCGTCGTCGACGACCAGTCCGACCAGGACGACCAGCCCGATAATGGAGATGACATTGATGGTCTGGCCGGTCAGCAGCAAGGCCACGATCGTGCCAGCCACCCCCATGGGAATGGTGAACATGACCAGGAAGGGATGGAGGAGCGACTCGAACTGGGCAGCCATGATCATGTAGGTCAGTAGGGCCGCCAGCAGCAGGGCGAACATCAGGCTGCGGAAGGATTTCCGCATCTCCTCGCGCTCGCCGCCGAAGACGATCCGGTAGTCCGAGGGCAGGTCGACGGCGGCGATAGCCTTCTCCACGGCCGGCGCCGCCTGGCTGATCTTGGTTCCCCGCAGCCCGGCCGTCACCAGCACCTCGCGGCCCTGGTTCTCGCGCCGGATCTCTTTGGGTCCCCGCACCACCTCGGCCGCAACCAGCTCTCGCAGCGGAATGAGCCGGCCGCCGACCGGGTAAGGCTCGTCGAGCAGGGCATCGATGTCCCTTTCCACGGCCCCCTCGGTCCGGACCAGGATGTCGTACTTCTTCTCCATCTCGTTGAACTGGGTAGCCACCTTCCCGCGCACCGCCCCGACGATGAAATCGCCGATCCCGGCCGGGGTCAGGCCGGCGTACTTCTCCAGCGCATCGCGGCGCACCGTGACCTTGAACTCCGGCTTGCCCTCGCCCCAGTTGCTGGCCACGTCGACGACACCCGGAATCTCCCGCAGCCTGGCCATGAGGGCCTCGGAGATCTCGCGCAGGCGCTCCAGGTCGTCGCCCTTGATCCGCAGGCCGATCTCGGCCGCGCTGAAGGACAGGAACTGGGACAGGGTGGTCTGCTCCCGGCTGACGGTGGCGGAGATGTCGGGCAGGCCGGCCAGCCTCCCCCTCAGGGCTTCCAGAACGACCTCCAACTGCTCCGCCTTCCGGACCTCCACGAACAGCCGGGCCGAGTTGAGCGACAGGTCGGGGTCGGCGCTTTCGATCTCGGAGACCAGCCCGACCTGGGCCAGGACCGTCTTGACCTCGGCCCGCCCTCTCATCAGCGCCTCGATCTGTCCGGCGATCTCGGAGGTCTGCTCCAGGGAGTAATCCACCGGCGCCTTCAGGCGGACTTCGAAGCTGGTCGTCTTGAGCCGGGGCATCAACTCGCTCTTGAGCAGAAAGCCCAGCCCGAAAGTGATCCCGAAGAAGGCCAGCGACCAGCCCAAAACGGCCTTCTTATGGTCGAGACTCCAGGTCAGAGCCCGGCTATACCAGGCGGTGAAGCGGGAATAGACGGCGTTGAAGCCCCGAAAGAGAAGCTTGAAGAAGGGCTTGAAGGGCCAGGCTGCCGCCTTGGCCAGAAGGACGACAGCCTGAACCAGCCAGCTGAAGAGAAAGTCGAGGACGAAGCCCAGTCCGCGTACGATGACAGTCAGCAACCAGCGCAGGCCGAAGAGCGGCAGAAGCAGCCAGCCGAACGGCGACTTGGGCTTCCGCCAGCGCGGGATGAGGGAGCTTTTCCCGCGCCCCGCCGTTCCCAAACCCTGGACCTTGAACGAGCGCGATTGCAGCGTGGGCAGCAGGGTCAGCGAGACGAGCAGGGAGACCAGCAGCGAGATAGTCACGGTCAGCGCCGTGTCCTTGAAAAGCTGGCCGCTGACGCCGTGGACGTAGATGACCGGCAGGAAGACGACGATCGTCGTCAGGGCCGTCGAGATGACCGCGCCGGAGACCTCGCGGGCCCCGTCGTAAGCGGCTTGGGCCGGGCTCTTGCCCAGGCTGCGGTGGCGGAAGATGTTCTCCGAGACGACCACCGCACAGTCGTCGAGCATGCCCACCCCCAAGGCCAGGCCGCCCAGCGACATGATGTTGATCGAGATCTTGCTGAAAAACAGCAGCGAGAACGTCCCGATGACCGAGATGGGGATGACCGTATCGATGATCAGGGGCGTCTTCCACTCCTGGAGGAAGATGAGCAGGATGAAGAAGGCCAGGATGGCGCCTTGGATAAGCTCGTCGCGCACCGCCCCGATGGCCTCTCGGATGGAGCGGGCCTGCTCGTTGACCACCCGGATCTCGATGCCCTCGGTCTCGCGCCGGATCTGGTCCAGGACGGCCTGGGCCAGCTTGGTGACCTGGACCGTGTTGGCCCCCGATTCCTTGCGCACCAGAAGGCCGATGCTCTCCCGGCCGTCGATGCGGGTGATGCCCTGGCGCTCCTTAATCCCGTCCTCGATCCGGGCGATGTCCCGCAGGCGCACAACGCCCCGATCAGCCGTCGTCTTGATGGCGATCTCGCCGATCTCGTCCAGGGACTCGAACTGGCCGACGACCCGCAGGGCGTATTTGAAGGTGCCTTTGCGAATCGTCCCGCCCTGCAGGTTGCGGTTGAAGGCGTCGATGCGCAAGGCGACTTCGGCGATGGTCAGGCCGTAGAGGCTCAGCCGCGAGGGATCGACCTCGACGTGAATCTCACGCTCCACGCCGCCGGTGATCTCGGCCGCCCCGATGCCTTCCACCTGCTCCAGGCGCGGTTTGATCAGCTCCTCGGCCAGCTCCTTGAGCTCCAGCAGGCTGCGCCCCCCGGTCAGGGCCAAGGTCATGATCGGCTGGCTCTGCGGATCGAGCGGGATGATGGTCGGGCTCTCGGCATCTTCGGGCAGGGCGTCGCGGGCCGCATCCAGCTGCTCGCGGGCGTGGAGCATGGTGAAGTCCATGTTCGTGCCCCAATCGAACTCCAGGGTCATGAAGGAGACGCCTTCCTTGGAGATCGACTCGACCCGGCGCAGGCCGGGGATGCGATTGACGTAAGACTCCAAGGGCCGGGTGACCAGGGTCTCGATCTCCTCCGGGGCGACGCCGGTGAAGCGAGTCACGACCGACAGACGCGGGTAGCTGATGTCGGGCAGCAGGTCGACGCTCAGCTCCCTCAGGGAGACGAAGCCGAGCAGGATCACAGCCAAGTAGAGCATGTAGACGGTGACGGGCCGGTCGACGGCGGCTCGGATGATTTTCATGAGGGCATCCTATGGCGAATTAGGGACGGGCTTGAGCCGCTCTCTTTTTCGAAGGAGAAGAGGGCCGTATACGTAATTCCCGAAATCATGGTCGGTCTCCCTTCGGCAGGGAGTCCGCGCGGACCGCCCATTTATGGTATTTCAGCTGGCGGCTGAGAAGCGGGGCGCTCCCCGCCTGGGCTCCCTCGGCCAGGATGCCGCCGACCCTTGAGACGGCCTCGAAGAGGGCATCCCGGCTCCGATCAAGATAGGGCCGGATTCGCTTGAACACCGGCAGCGAAAAGGCCTCACTGACTTTTTTCCAGACGGCGAAGGCGTCGGCAGGCCGGCCGTCTTCCCAGATAGTCAAACCCGACGCATAGAGAGCCCGGTCTCGTATTTCTCCGCCCATCTCAGCCAGCAGGCCATAGATGGCCAACGATTCCTTCCTGTACCGGCGGGCCACCTCGTCGAGGCTCCCGAATCCCCGCCGCTTGAGATCCGCACGGACATCGTCCGCCATCTCCTGCAGCACGAAAGCCTTGGCCTTGTAATCAAAAGCGCTTGTTCTCCGAGCACGGTTGGCCAGCATATCGGCGGCATCGGCCGCGACGGCATCGAGGAAGACGAGAGTCCGTCTCTCGAAATCATAAGCATCCGCCAGGCTGAACAGGAACTCAGCCGCCGTCCGAGTGCCCGGGTGGCGAAGGGCGTAGACGCTCAAGGCATCGTAGAGCGGCCGCTTATAATAGAGCTCTTCGATAAAATCGAAGGCCATGGCGAAGTCATCCGTCATGTAGAAGACTCCGTTCAGATTCGCGGCGATGAACCGCTTGGCCATCCGGGCCAAATCTTCGCTGTTGGCGGGAAAGCGGCGAAGGAAATCCCTATCGAACGCGGCCCATTGCTTGGCTTCCGGCAAAGCCATCCACTCGTCCAAAAGCTCATTGATCGTCCGGATGTCGATTTCGGGGGGCGTCATCGTCCCGCCCGGCCGTCCTCCGCCGTCGGGCGGTGCGTTATGGATCAAGTAGACGGTCAGGAACTCGGGATCGGCCTTCGTAGCCGCCGCCTTGGGCTTGGCGCGCCCATCCGTCTCGCCGCCGGCACCGCGAAGCTCGCTAGCAAAACGGGGAAAGCCCCGAGCCGCGGTGAAGAGCGAAGCTCCGCGGGCCAATAGCCCTTCATAAGGGCATTTACGGAAATAGACTTCCTGGGGGATGGATTTAACGCCTGACTTGGTCGGATACCGCGATCCGATACGGACCTGGTCTCCGAACTTATCGGCCGCCTCCTTCTCGTCTTGACGGCCTCTCTGGAGTCTCTCGACCTGGAACTCGCGACTTTTGTCCAGTTTGTAGAGCTGGAATCCCTTGTTCGGATCGGCCCCCTTGGCCGAAAACGCCTTCTCGCCCGAAGGCAACCGGAGGATACCGCTCTGTTCCAACAGAGCTTGGACTTCATCCAGGGTCATATTCGACAGGTCGGTGTAGGTTCCTCCTTGAACGTCGCGCATCCGGTAGAAAGACCGAATCATGGCTTTAATAATCTCGCCCTTCTGCTTGCGGTCGATGTCGGCCGATAATTTCAAGGCTTCATCGAGCGTTTTAGCAAGGGCCTCCTCTTCCTCCGGCGTTCCACCTTTGAAACCCGCGTTATCCGGGTTCCTGGACAGCTCGGCCAGGGTTTGGCGGATCGTCTCCAGATTCGACTCGACCGGCGCTCGACGGCCGGCCAACGAGGAGGAATGCGTTACGATTAGGAGAATGATGATCGCCATATGGGCGCTTGCGGACTCGGCCAAAACGATGGCGAATCGCCCGTGACGCGCGCTCCACCACTTCCGGATTCGGGCCCGGGCGGGCTTCCACCGGGGCACCCGGGGCTCCGGTTCATGGAGGAGGTCGAGTGTGGTCAGGGACATGGGTCTAAATTTTCCACTCCATCGGGATACATCGGAGTCTTGGGATTCTTGACGACAATCATGTCCCCGTCCTTAGCGACTGTCCCCTTCCATGTTTGAGCAGGTAGGCAAGATACGCCAACCGCCCATAGGACGGTGAACAGGGCGACCTGCTTCGATTTCATTTCAATAAATCCATTGCATAGAATACCGCTTCACCATCGGGTATCCGTCCGCATCCTCTTCAATCGCATACAGCTTGTCCCCAAAAAACTCCGATCTTACCGGGAAGACGGCTTCGACCATATATCGCCCTTCGGCGTCGAAGATATCCGTCACAAAAGAATCGCCCCTTTTTTGCCACGTCTGGACGTAAAGCCGGTTTCTATCATCGACTTGGATCTTCCGGTAAGCTGAACGATACTTCGAAGCCCCCAGTTTCTTGGCCAACTCCTGCGGCATAGGGAAGCTCCCTTTTTGACCCGATTCCGGCGGAAAAGGGATGCTTGCAATCGCCTTAGCGATTCTCGCCTTATCCTCTGCGTCGAGGGCTACGGGGGTATGTTCTTTTTCGATAATTCGCTTGATCCGTCCCAAGAAATCCATCCGCTCGACTCGGTACGTATCCGGATACCCGAAAACGATGTCATCGTTAGATGCCAACGCCCAGACCACAAGCGGAGCCGCGACGTTGTAGGGAGAGCCGATATCGACGAATCGAATGTCCTCTCCAGCTGTCATTTCCGCATCGAACCGTTTGAGGACGTCCCAGCGATGCTCCATATCCTGGATCTTGATGCTATCCAGGATGATTGAACCACGCGAATCGATCGCGGAATTCTGAGAGCGCCTAGCATCGTCTCCAGAGAGGTTTGTTATATGTTTTCCCCCGCTGTCGAAAATGACGAATCCGAACTTCACATCTTTCACAAAGAGGCGGTTGTTTCTACCATCAATCATCATCCGGTAAGGATCCATGAACTCGCCAGGCCCTTCTCCTCTACGGCCTATCGAGCGCAGATATCGCCCCGACTTATCAAACACCTTCACTTGGAGTGACGTCCCGTCCAGAATATAAATCCGCTCGGAAGAATCGACAACAAGAGAAGAGATCTCCCCCAACATGGCGGGTTCTTTCGTTTCGCCGCCTCCGATTGTCAATTCCACTCTGAGTGTCAAAATCGGGTCTTTATAAATCGGCGTCTTGGGATTCTTGACCACAACCACATCGCCCTGTTTAACGACCGTCCCCTTCCAGGTCTGGGCCGACAGAGAAGAAATCGCCAGAGCCGAGAGGCACCCAAAAACCGCGCCTCGCTTGGTCATCTAGCAATCCTCATCTGCAGCGTGCTCATTGCGGCCGGCTCTTTCCCTCCTGTCAGGCTTCAGAGTTCGTAATCCCTGAACCGCAGCCCCTTGGCTTTGAGGGTCGTGCCCGTGACCTGCTCCAGCTTGGCGAAGGCAATCCGGTAGACGGTGACGGGCCGGTCGACGGCGGCTCGGATGATTTTCATGAGGGAATCCTCTGATCAAGCAGGCGGGCGGGCGTCAAGGCGAGGATCGGCGTCGTCACGAACATGACTTCACTTGTTTCCTTCCAAGCCGTATCGCTTCACGATGGGGAATCCTTCCTCGTCCTCGCTGACGACGTACATCTTCCCGCCGCGAGCCCGGAAGACCGTTCCGCCCTCGCCGAATCGAGCCATATATCGTCCGTCCGAGTCGAAGATATCCGTCAAGAAGTTTTTTCCGTCCCGAGCCCGCTCATAGGTCTGCACGAAAAGCCAGCCCCGCTCGTCCGCAACGATCCGCTGGAAAGCCGGGAAGCGCTTGGAGAAGCGGGGCTTCCCGGTCTCGGCCATGACGCCGGGAGGAACCGTCTTGAGGTAGGCCTGCTCGTCCCGTTCCGTGACGGGAGCGGGATCGTACTCCCGAGAGACGGTCCGGAGGATCCTTCCCGCCGGGTCATGGATGTGGATCTCATATGTCTCCGGAAATCCTTCCGCTATCGAGCCATCGGGACAAAGATCCCAGGCCAGCCGGGGCATGAACGGGTCGGGCGCGTTCAGATCGATGAGCGGCGCCGTCGCGAGAATCAGGGGCGTCCCGATGTCCCCGCCCGTCTTGATCAACCGATAGATGCCCTTGGGCTGGGTGTTGTCCACCACCGTGCCGGCGAGAGCGCCGCGTTCGTCCGATCGAACCATCATCAGATCGAGGGGATAGGTCGTATTCTCCTTGAAGCGGCCCTCCCGATTGAAGACCACGCCTTTTCTGGAGCCGTCGACGAAGATCTCTCTCCGCTCGTTGCGAACGGAGACTTGATTGGGCGACGAGAACTCCCCTGGCCCCTGCCCCCTCTTCCCGAAGGAAAAGAGGTATTGGCCATCCGGCCCGAAGGTCAGGATCTTGCCCTGCTTGTAATCAGCGATAAAGACGCTTCCGTCCGCGGCGACGGCCACGTCGCGAATGCCCCCGAGGGCGGCTTCCGGTGAGAGAGTACCCCCGCCGATCGTCAGCTCATCGAAGAACCGGAATCCCGACGAGGAGAACACGGGGGTCTTCGGATTCTTGACGACGACGATGTCTCCCTGCCTCACGCTCGTCCCTTTCCAAGTCTGGGGGGCGAGAGGAGAAGCCATCAGCATCGTACAGGCGGCTAACACGGACAACGCCTTCATGGATATCCTCCTTTCCCAACCGCCCGCCCAAGCCCTTCAGAGAGCATAGCCGCGGAACTTGAGACCCTTGGCCTTGAGGGTCGTGCCCATCACCTGCTCCAGTCTGGCCAGGGCAATCCGGTAGCCGGTGACGGCCTGGATCTCGTCGGCCTTAGCCTGGTCCAGGCTGCTCTGGTAGCTGAACAGCCATTCCCGCTCGACCAGCCCCATCTGGTAGCGCTCGCGGGCCGCCTCGACCTTCTTCTCCATCAGCTCCCGGTAGCGGATCGAGGCCTCGATCTTCCTATCGGCCGTTTCCAGATCCTTGACCGCCTCCAGGACCTCGGCCTCGAGGTCCCGGCCGGCTTTTTCCAGCTCCAGCTTGGCCTTGTCCTGCGACAGTCTGGCGCCGGCCAGCGCCGACCTCGACAGAAGGCCGGCCAGCGGCACGGTCAGGGTCACGTTGAAGGAGATGTTGCCGTAGTTCTGCTTGACCAGGTCGCGGAAGGAGTCCCAGCGCCCGCCCTCGACTTTATCCAGGATGATTCCGCTGAGAGGATTGTCGTCCTGGTAGATGAAGCGGACGCCGGACTGCCCGGGATTCCAGATGTTAAAATTCAGGGCCAGGTCGGGTAAAAGCTGGTTGCGGTGGTAGCGGACGTCCAGTCCGGCCGCCGCCAGCCGGCTCTCGGCCTGGGCGATCTCCGGCCGCTCGGTCCGGGCCATCCGCAGGGCATCGCTCAAGGCGATCGTGCGCCGCTCGGCCGTCGGCGCGTCCGCCGGGACGATCGGAGCCCGTCCGCCTTCCTCGTCCGTTCCCACCGGCATGTTGAGCAGGGCCTTGAGGCGGTTCTCCATCTTCTCCAGCCCGGCCCGGGCGGAGAGGAGCGAAGTCTCGCGCGAGGCCACCTCGGTTTCGGCGCTCAGTACATCCACCGACGTCTTGGCTCCGATGCGGGCCGCCTCGCGGTCGCGGGTCAAGGTCTCCCGGCTCTGGGCCAGCGAGGCCTCGATGACCCGCAGGCTCTCGCGGGCATAGACGAGATTCCAGTAGGCTTCCTCGACGTCATAGACCGTCCTCAGGACGGCCGCCTTGAGCGTGCCCAGGGATTGGTCGTAGGCCTGCTCGGCCTTGGTCGTCTCGTAGCGGTTGACGGCCGGCCCGAAGCCTTTCAGCAGCTTTTGGCTCAGGGTGAATCGCAGCTCGCTGTGGTAGGAGGGATTGACCGTGGTGTAGGACCGAGTGGTGTCGGTCCGCGAGGAATAGCCGCTGATCGTCAGATCGGTCCCGGTCGCGAGGTGCTCGGACAGGCTGAATTGGGTATAGTCCTGCTGGGTCTTGACGGTCGGTCCTTCCACGCCCCAGGTCGAGGGGATCTTCTGGTCGTATAATTGAGAATAGGCCTGAAACTGGGGCAGGAATTGCTCCAGCGTGCCTCGCCGCGACTCATCGGAGATGGCCGGGTTGAGGGCCTCGATGGCCAAGCCGAGATTGGCGGCCAGAGCCTTCTCGATGCACTCGGCCAGGGTCATCGCCCCCGCCGGACCCGGCTTGGCTTGGGACAGCGGGCCTTGGGCTGCCGCGGCGGCCGCCGCCATCAGAATCAGACCGATGATCGCTCCGCTTCGTTTCCTCATGGCCGCCTCAATTCTTGACCACAACCTTGGCGTCGTGGGCCAGGCTGAAGTGGCCTTCGATGATGACCTGCTCGCCAGGTTGGATGCCCCAGCCCGGCTCGGTGCTGGGCAGGATCTCGGCCGCCTTCTCGTTCTCCAGGCCGATCTCCACATAGCGCCATTTGGCCAGGCCGCCCTCGACCACGAAGACCAGCTTCCTCCCGTTGCGCACCAGCACGGCGTTCTGGGGGACGGTCAGGCGGTCCTTGTAGATGTCCGACGCGATCTCCACCTCGGCGTGCATGCCCGGCTTGATCTCCTCGGAGGCGTTGGCCACGGCGACGTGGACGGAGCAGGTCCGGTCCTCGGCGCTGACGATCGGGCTGACCGCCTCGACCCAGCCCTTGAACGACCGGCCCGGATAAGCGGCGAACTGGAGGAAGACTTCGCGCCCGGCCCGCATCTTGCCAATCTCGCTCTCCAGGACCTTGGCCTTGACCTTGATCTGCGACAGGTCGACCAGGGTGAAAAGCTCCCGGCCGGCTTCGATCCGCTCCTGCGGCGAGACCTTGATCTCGGTGATGATACCGGCGTAAGGGGCCTTGATGCGGGTCTTCTCCAGGCTCAGGCGGGCCAGCTTGACGTCGATCTCGGATTGGGTCAGGTTCTTGGAAGAGGCCAGGATCTCCTCCTTCTTGCGGCCGGCCTCGATCAAGGCCAGCTCGTAGTCCTTCTGAGCCTTCTCCAGGTCGGCCTGGGAAGCCTCGGCGCGGCCGAAGGCCTCGGAGGCTTTCTCGAAGACAGCCTGGGCCTTGGCCAGCTTGTCCAGGACGGCCGGGGCGATTTCCTTATCCGCCTCGGCGAAGCGCTTTTCGAGGAAGAGATCGGAGAGATTCTTAAGGCGCACGGCCTCCAGCCGCTCCAGCGACAGCCTGGCCTCCCGGTCGTCGAGCTCGACCAGGATCTGGCCGGCCGCGACATGGCGGCCTTCGGCCACAGCCAGCTTTTGGATGGTGCCCGAAGCTTCGGATTTCAAGGCGATCTTCTTCTCGGTGTAGGCTTCGCCGGGCGATTTGAGGGTCATGACAAGATCGCCGACGACCGCGGTCACGGCCTTGACCTGGATGGGCGCCGCTTCGGTCTTCTGTCCGGGTGCGCCTGAGATGTCCGCGCCTCCGGAAGCGGCCGCGGCTGCTTCCCCGCTCTCCCCCGCCTTCGCTCCGCCGGGTTTGAGAAGGCCTTTTTTGACGATAAAAAAATACCCCGCCGCCGCCAGGGCCAGGACCAGCAGCGAGACGCCTACGGCTTTCTTGGACATGACCATCGCTCACCCCAATTTGAAAGGGCCGACGTCCACGCTGGGATCGCTTCCCTTTCGAAAAATTCCGAAGAGGGGGATACCCCCTGAATCATTCCCATGACTTGTCCGAATAGGTTCATACTATATGCATTCTTTTCGTCGATGCAAATCGCCCCCTGGGGCACGGCAGCGCATTTTCCGCGCAAGCCTCCATTTTAGAAGACGTCCCGGACCCGGCGGATTATCATCGCCGCCGGAACCGGGCGGATCTCTAGTATCGATAGCACTTCAACACCCGGAAGCCCTCCTCCGTTTCAACCACGCCAATCATTCTTCCATGGCGGGCCTGGTAGATCCGGCAGGGCAGGACGAGCTGCTTCAAGTAGACGCCCTGAGGCGAGAAGACGTCATAGCGGTGCGGTTCGCCCGCATCGTCATTGCGGAACATGCGAAGCCAGATGTTGCCCGCCTCATCGAAGAAGAAATCCGGGGCGAAGGCGGGGAATGTCTCCGGGACGACAGTGCTCTTGCGGTTCGCGGGCGCTATCTCATAGAAGTCGTTGTTGCGGACCGGCTTGAAGGCCCGGCCGAAGCGGAAGAGCAGCTGGCCGTCGGCATCGTGGACGCCGATGTCGTAGGTCTGATTGTGGCCGAGCCAGACCCTCCCATCCGGAGCGATGCCCCAGCCGGCCGACGGAGCCGCCGGCGAGGAGCCGGAGACCACGCCTCCGCCGCCCACAGCCTTCATCATCATCTTCTCGGAGGGGAAAGGCTCGACGCGGAGGGGGTTCCTGCCGTCGGCGTCGTAGCGAACAAGGGTCAGCATGCGCTGGACGATCTTGAACTCCGAGGTCAACTCGGGCTCGCCCGTCGACATCTCCCCGCACCAGATGCGGCCACGGCCGTCGACCCGGATCCCGGAGGCGATCTTCTCCAGCCGGAAGCTCGACTCGTACTTGCCCGAAGGATCGAATCGGGTGACCCGCATATTGCGCATGTCGACGACATGGATGCGGCCGCCCCCGTCGACATCGAACCAGCAAGGCGTGTCGAAGTCACCCGGCCCCTGGCCCTTGCGGCCGACTTGGCGGAGGAGCTTGCCTTGGGCATCGAAGACGCGGATACAGGTGTCCCCCCAGTCCAGGACGTAGACCGTGCCGTCGGAGGCCAGCCGGATCTCGAAGGGGCGGTTGATAAGCTCGCCCTGGGGATCGTCCTCGCCGCCTACCGACCACAGCTCGGTCAGCTTGGGCGTTAGGATGCCGTCACGGGGTTGGATGAGATTGGCGATCCTGGGTACCGCGGAGACGGCCTTGTCTTGCGGGAATATAGTCCCGGGCGCGGCGGAGGATCCGATCGTGACTGAGCTGAGGATGGCTGCGGCAACCATGAACGCGGATTTCCGGAATCTCAAGATAGCCCTCATGAGCGTGCCCCTCCTTGGCGATCGATCGTTATTGTTATTACGCCTTTGGGCCGCAGTTTGTTTAAGGCATCCAGGATCTTGTGCGGCCGATTCTAGAGCCCGATCATCCGAAGCTTGACGAGCCGCAGGGGGACGCCTTTCGCTTCCTTTTCCTCGGCCAGCGTGATGAGGCATTCCCCGTCGAAAACGGGGCCGGCCTCGCCGGGGCTGAAAGCGATCTTCAGGTCCCCGGCCTCGAGCCTGGCCTCCTTGAGCAAATCGCCGACGGACGAATAGATCCGGAGCACGGGATCGGCGCCTGATTCAGGGAAGGAGAAGACGAGGAAGCGGCCCTTGTCGTCGAGGACGAAGTTGAAGAATCGGATTCCCCGGTCGGGATCATAGGGAGCGACGAAAAATTGGCCGCGGAACCGGCTCTTATTCGAGCTGTCGTAGGGGTCGGCGTAGCGGCCCAGGTCCTCCATCGTCGCCACCATGGCCGCCGGTTCGCCGCGGAGGCGGAAGAGCCGCACGGGCTTGCCCGCGGCATCGAAGACTTCGATCTCGGGCCAGTTGGAGAATCCGGCCGCGAACGCATCCGGCCCCAGGGCCCTGACAAAAGGCCGGATCCGGTCATAAGGCGCTCGAGCTCTCACGATCCGGCCGTCCTTGGTCCGGACCGGCTCAGGCATATCCTCCAGCATATCGCGCAGGACTGTTTCGCGTCCCGTGGAAAGGTCGACCAGGGCGATGATGAACCGGCTCGAAGCATCCGCCTGAAGTACCCAGCCGGCCACGGCTACGGTCGTCTCGCTCAGGGGCGCAAGGCAGGAGACGGGATGATCCACCACGGCCGTCCGGACCTGGCGGCCGTCGAGATCGAAGACGCGTACCCGGCCCAGCTCCGAGACGAAAAGCAGCCTGCCGTCCCACAGGGAGGCCCATTCCGGCCGGTTGTAGGCGGTCTTGGAAGAGGCTTTGCGCCGTCCCTTGGCCCAAAACTTCCCCAAGAAGCGGCCGCGGGCATCGAAGATCAGGAAGTTGTAGGTCCTGGTGTCGGCGACCAGGAGCCGGCCGTCGGGCAGCCTGACCACGCCCTTGTACGAGCCGCGGCTCTCATAATTCCGGAAAAGCCCGGTCCAGTCTTGACTTTGGCCGAAGTCCTTGACTCGCTCCAAGCGGATGACTGCGGCAGGCTGTTCCTTCGGAGCCGCCGGAGCGGGCACGGCAGGCGCTTGGCCCAGCACCGCCGATGGCAGGAAGAGCGCCAGCAGAAAGAGTCTCTTGATCATCAACCTCTCCCCTTTTCGGCGATCCGGCGGATCGAGCCGTCCCGGGTCGCCAGGTAGCTCTGCCGGGAGCCGCCCGAAGCTTCTTCGACCGTGATGATGAGCCGGCCCTCGACCCAGTCGCGGAGCGGGTCCGGGAAATCATCCAGGACGACCGGCTCGGATGAGGTCGGTTCGATGAGCGGCGGGGCCAGGCTGGGCCGGAACATGAAGACGGCCGCGAGCAGCACCGCCGTCCCGGCCACGGCGATCCAGCGCAGGCGGCGCGGATGGTTGCGGCGTTCCCGGAGGGGGGCGGCGGATGGGCACGCCGTCGAAGCTGTCTCCGCAGGCGCAGGCATAGGGACAGCCCGGATCCGTTTATAAACTTCCCCAACTCCCGTGCCCAGGAGCGCCTCTTCCTCGTAGAAAGCACGGCAGCCGGGGCAGCCCTCGAGATGGTCTTCGACGTTTTTCCTCCTGGAGGCATCGAGAGTCCCATCTCGCCAATCGAAGATGTTCCTGCGGCAGGACTTACAGCTCATGGGCTTTCTCCCGGGCCGGGGCGAGACGGGGCTCGGCTTCCCGGCCTACGACCGTTTGAACCCGGCGCAAAGCATGATGGAGCCGGGATTTGACGGTCCCTTCGGAAATAGCGACGAGGGCGGCAATTTCGGCGATCGTGCGGCCTTCGACGTAGCGCAGATGGAGGACTTCGCGGTGCTTGGCGCTTTGTCCGCGAACGGCCGCCGCGATGAGATCCAAGCGCCGGTCGCGGGCGGATTCGGGGTCGGCATCGAATGGGGCCGGTGGATCGGCGGGCTCGGCTGAGGAGGAGCGGCGGCCGGCCGAGGACGCCCAATGGAGAAAGCGCCGCTTGCGGCGGCATTGGAGCAGAAAACGCCGGCGCAGGATGCCGTAGATCCAAGTATAGGGGGCAGATCGGCCTTCGAAGCGGGCCCATCCGGCCGCCGCCTCCGAGAAAGTCTCCTGGACGAGGTCCTCGGCCTCGATCCCGTCCCCGCAGAAAGCCCGGGCCGCGGACAGGAGACGGGAGCCATGGGCCGCGGCCCATTCGGCCAGGACCAGGGTCCCTGCCTCGCCGGTGGGAACCGCCGAAATCTTCATCGACTCTATGTAACCGATCCGCCGAAAAGGTTCAATCCGGAGCGGCCGAGAAGCGGATTGACAGGCTCCGGCGCGGGCCGCTATAGTCACGGTCCGGAGGCCCGCCATGCTCGTGCTCGAAGACCGCCTGATGCTCGAAGAGTTCATCGCCGTGGTTCGTGAAGGCCGGAGGGTGGAGATCGGACCGGCCGCGAGGGAGCGGATCCGCAGGGGTCGGGACCGCATCGAGGCCATCCTGGCCGTCGGCATCCCGGTCTACGGCGTCAACACCGGCTTCGGCAAGTTTCAGAACACCCGGATCGAGGCGGACAAGCTCAAGGATCTGCAGCGCAACCTGATCCTGTCGCACGCCATCGGGGTCGGCGAGCCGTTCCCGGCCGAAGTCGTGCGAGGCATGCTGCTCCTGCGGGCCCAGAGCCTGGCCCTCGGCCACAGCGGCGTGCGGGAAGTCGTGGTCGAGGCCTTGCTGGCCTTCCTCAACCATGGCATCCACCCGGTCGTCCCGTCGCAGGGATCGGTCGGGTCGAGCGGAGACTTGGCTCCGCTGGCCCACATGGCCCTGGCCCTGATCGGCGAGGGAGAGGTCGAGGACAAGGGCGAGGTGCGGCCGACGGCCGATGTCATGGGCGAGACGGGGCTCTCCCCTCTTGTCCTGGAGGCCAAGGAAGGCTTGGCGCTCATCAACGGAACTCAGGCCATGACTTCGCTGCTGGCGTTGTTCGCGGCCGACGTGCAGGTGCTCCTGACTACGGCCGATATCGCCGCGGCCATGAGCCTCGAGGCGCTCAAGGGGAGCCACGCCCCGTTCGAAGAGGCGGTCATCAGGCTGCGGCCGCATCCGGGGGCGATCGAGACAGCCGCCAATCTGAGGGCTCTGCTTCGGGATTCCGAGATACGCCTCTCGCACGAGAGCTGCGCCAAGGTTCAGGACGCCTACTCGCTGCGGGCCGTACCGCAGGTCCATGGGGCCAGCCGGGATGCCGTCCGGCACGTCTTGGAGGTGTTGAAGGTCGAGCTGGGCTCGGTCACCGACAATCCGCTGGTTTTCCCGGAGGAAGGGCGGGTCATATCGGGTGGCAATTTCCACGGACAGCCGCTGGCCTTGGCCGCCGACTACGCGGGCATCGCGGCGGCGGAGCTGGCGAACATCAGCGAGCGCCGGGTGGAGCAGATGCTCAATCCGGCCCTGAGCGGCCTGCCGGCGTTTCTCGCGGAGCAGGGCGGACTGCACAGCGGGCTGATGATCTCGCAGTACACGGCAGCCAGCCTGGTCTCCGAGAACAAGATTCTGGCCCACCCCGCCAGCGTCGACAGCATCCCGACCAGCGCCAACCAGGAAGACCACGTTTCGATGGGCACGATCGCCTGCCGCAAGGCGCGGCAGATTTACGAGAACACCCTGTGGGTGCTGGCCATCGAGATCGTATCGGCCGCCCAAGCTCTGGACTTCCACAAGCCGCTGCGGCCGGGGGCGGGTGTCGAAGCCGTCTACGGGGCGGTGCGGAAGGCCGTGCCGCATCTTTCGACCGACCGCTACCTCAAACCCGAAGTCGCCAAGGTGAGGGAGATGATCCGCCGCGGCGACTTTGTCCGCTCCGCCGAAGCCGTCTGCGGACCCCTCAATTAGGGGTCAGGTCTCAACATTCAANNTTGAATGTTGAGACCTGACCCCTAACTAAAATAGATAAGCGAGAAAGCCACGATCGCCACGACGATGAGCGACAGGACGACTTCCTTCCAGCCCCACGTCGCGCGCGAAGCGGCCTTGTCCGCGGCCACGGTGGTGGCGTAAGTCAGCCCGTTGAGCTTGGCGTAATCGGGCCGCGCGGTCAGGAGGCTGATGACGATCAGCGCCGCGATGCAGACGACGAACATGATGATGCAGAAGTAGAGGAAGTTGATCGAGGCGAAAGCCTTGAGAACACCCGTCAGATGCTCCTTGTTGAGCTCCAGGGCGATGCGGGCCATGCCGACGATGAATCCGCCGACCAGGGTCGTGACGGCCGCCTTGCCGTTGATCCTCTTCCAGAAGACGCCCAGCAGGAAGACGGCCGCAATCGGCGGCGCAATGTAGGACTGGACGCTCTGCAGGTAATGGTAGAGCTCGGAGGAGATATACTTCATCAGCGGGATCCAGGCCAGGCCGGAGGCGCACAGGACGGCCGTGGCGATCCGCCCCACCCGGACAAGCTGCTTTTCGCTGGCGGCCGGACGCTTCTTCTTGTAGATGTCCATGGTGAAGAGCGTGGCGCTGGAATTGAAGGTCGAAGCCAGCGAGCTCATCAGGGCTGCCAGCAGGCCGCCCGCGACCAAGCCGCGGATGCCGATCGGGATGAGGGTCATGACCATGGTCGGGAAGGCCTGGTCGGCCGAGGCGAGCGGCAGCTTGCCGGCGTTGGACAGCACATAGGCCATGACGCCGGGCAGGATGAAGATGTAGAACGGCAGGAGCTTGAGGAAGGCGGCGAAGATGGTCCCCCGCCGGCCTTGCTGCTCGTTCTTGGCGGCCAAGACCCTCTGGACGATGTACTGGTCGGTGCACCAGTACCAGAATCCGACGATCGGGGGAGCAAAGACCATGCCCGGCCAGGGGAACTCCGGATGGTTGGCCGGCAGGAAGAGGCTGAGGTGATCGGCGCCCGCCGCCTGGACGAAGGCCGACCAGCCGCCGATTTTGATCAGCCCGGCAATCGTTACGATGATCGAGCCGGCGACCAGAATGATCGTCTGCAGGGCTTCCGTATAGACCACGGCCCTCATCCCGCCCATGACCGTGTAGATCCCGGTCAGGACGACGATGATCAGAGCCCCGGTCCAGAAGTCGATGCCCATCAGGGTCTGGAAGACGACCGCTCCGGCGTAGACATTGACGCAGATCTTGGTGAAGACGTAAGCGATCAGCGTGATGATCGAGAGAAACCAGCGGGCCTTGGGCGAATACCGGAGCTCCAGGAACTCCGGCATGGTGAAGACTTTGCTCCGCATATAGAACGGGATGAAGAACCAGCCCAGGATCAGGACCAGCCAGGCGTGGAGCTCGTAGTGGCCCATGACGACGCCGCTCTTGGCCGCCGTGCCGGCCAGTCCGACGATATGCTCGGCGCCGATGTTGGAAGCGAAGATCGAGGCGCCGACCACGAACCAGCCGACGTGGCGGCTGGCCAGGAAGTAGTCCTCGGTGTTCTTCTGCTTCTGCTTGAAGCTCCAGAAGGAGATGCCCAGAACGACGGCGAAATAGGCGACGACGACGACCCAGTCTATGGCCTGGAAACTAATCATGGCGGCCTCCCAACCCGGGGGATTCGGTAATCGGGGGGATGTATATCACAACCGTTCAGGGGCCTCAAGCCGACAAGAGGCTTGCTAGAGGCTGACCAGAATCGGCTCGGGCTCCTCCTCGTAAACAAGGAAAAGGCGCGGGTAGACGAAGCGACGCTGGCAGATCTCCAGCCCGACGATGATCGCGGCCAGAGCGGCCAGGAAGACCGTGAGCCGGAGCGGGGTCCTCAGCAGCGCCTTCTCCCAGAACGTCAGGAGGCTCAGGCCGACAAAAAAGCCCACGGCGAAAGGCAGCCACATGGCGTGCAGCTTGGCCTTGCCCGGCACGACCTTACAGACGAACGGAATGCGGGCATGCCTCCAGAACATCACTTCGGCGCCGAACGCCAGCCAGGCCAGCGCGTACAGGGCATGCAGGGCGGCCGGACCCGTCCCCCACAATCGGGCATGAAGGACGAAGGTGAGCCCGGCCACGGGCAGGAGCATCCCGACGGCGATGATCTTTTTCACGGCCGCGAAGTAAGGGCGAAGGTCCGCGCCCTCGGTCACCCGGAAGGCCCAGCCGGCGTCCGCCGCGTACGGGACATCGAAGGTTGACCGAAGGCCCAGGAGCAGGAAGAAGCCCAGGACNNGCCGAAGCCCGCCTGGGCCGGGCTCGTCCATACCGCGCCCCGCGACCCGGCGATGAGGAACATCGCCCCCAGGGAGACGGCCGACCAGCCGACCAGGCGAACCTTGTGGACCGCGCTCTTGCGGATCGTCCCGGCTATGAAGTGGAAGACGGCTTTCTCCGGCTGGCTCCGAAAGAGAACCCGGTCGAAGGCGCCCGCCGCAGCCCGGCCCAGGCGCCGCCCTAGACCCGGCCGCGCGGTCCGGACCTCCCCCGCCCTCCGATAGTGGCTCCGCAGCGCCGCAGCCATGGCCAGCCGGCAGGCCAGGGCCAGGACGAGCAGGACGGCCAGCCCGATGTTCGCACCCGCCTTGTAAAACTCCGAAGCGCGCCCGATCAAGCACTCGTATATTGAGACAAACCAGACCGGCGGCCACCACAGCAGCGCCGCTGGCCGGCTCTCCTTCAGCCAGGCCACTTTCTCCAGCAGGCTCTGGACAACGCCCAGGTCGGTCAGGGTCAGGATCATGACGGCCGCCGCGCCCAGGACGAGGGCGAACCTCGCCAGGAGCGAAACCGCCCGGAAGATCCGCTCGCCCAGCCCGGCCATCAGCAGCGCCTCCAACAGCAGGAAGAAGAGGAAGACGAAGGTGTAGGCCGCCGCTTGGGACGCGACATGGGCGACGGCATAGCTCATCAGACTGCCGAGCGTATCCCCGTTCCAGCGCGGCAGGAAGAAGGAGATGGCAAACACCGAGAAGAACGAAACGGCCGCCGTATAGGCCGCCACGAAGACGGCAAAGGCGCCGAACTTGGCGGCGATGACGGTCCGCGGCCGCACCGGCAGGTGGGCCAGGTTCAGGTGGTCGCGGCGATCCGGGAAGAGGACGTCCCACTCCAAGACCACGGCCAGCCCCAGAAAGAGCATGAAGATGGTCAGAAAGGCCAGCTTCTCCAGCCAAGACTGGCCGGAGTCCTGGACGAACATGTACTGGCCGAAGAGCGTGGTGGTCAGGGCCCAGCCCGCGGCAGCGACCATGGCCAGCAGGAGGTAGACTTTCTCCTTCATCTGCTCCTCGAAGGAGAAGACATCGTTCTGGAAAAGCCGCTGGAAGAAATGGCGGCCCAGGACGAGAGTGGCGCGGGCCGGCCCNNAATATTCGAAAGTGAAGAGGCGGCCCATCGGCCTCACCCCTTCATCACCGCGACGATGTCGCCGGCCATGGCATCCGTGTCCGTCTGGGCCGTCAGCTGGCTGAAGATCTCGACCAGCGAGGGCAGCTTCATCAGCTCGCGCAGATGGACCACCGAGTCGTCGGCCACCACCTTGCCTTGATGGAGGATGATGACCTTGGTGCAGACCTTCTCGGTCACCTCCAGGACGTGCGAAGAGTAGAGGACGATCTTGCCCTCGCCGGCCAGGCGGGCGATGAGGTCGCGGACGATCAGCCCGGTGGTCACGTCCAAGCCGGAAAGGGGCTCGTCGAGCAAGAGGACGTCGGGATCGTGGAGAAGGGCGGCGGCCAGGAGGACTTTCTGCCGCATGCCCTTGGAGTAGGCGCCGACGGCATTGTCCCGGTCAACATCCAAGTCGAAGGCCCGCAGGAAAGCCCGGGCCTTCTCGTACAAAGGCCGCTCCGGGATGTCTCGCAGGCGCCCGACCAGTATCAGGTAATCGAGGCCGCTGAGATGGGGGTAGATGTCGGCCTGCTCGGGAACGTAGCCGAGCCGCCGGCGAAAGGCATGGAGGTCGCGGCGGATCTCCCGGCCTTCGTAGAGGATCTCACCCGATGTCGGCTTCAGCAGCCCGGCCAGCATCTTGATGGTGGTCGATTTTCCGGCCCCGTTGGGACCGAGATAGCCGAGGACCTCGCCGGGGCGGACGGAGAAGCTGACGTTGTCCACGGCCGGAAAGACGCTGTAGCACTTGGTCACCCCGCGAAGTTCGAGCATGCCCGGTCCTCCCGTTCCCCGGCGATGGGCGCCGCCGCTTTATCCCCAGCAAGCGGCGTGCCAGCTCCGTCCGGGGGAGGCCAGCCTGGATGTGTCCCGGAAGATGTAAAGCGGATTTACATCTGTCACTCTATTCGATGTTGGCCGGGTCCGGCAGGATCACCGCCGGAGCCGTCAACTTCTTGCCATCAACCAGCAGGGCCACGGTGTACTCCCCTGTCGGGGCTTCCGGTCCGGCGGCTCCGCCGAAGCGGCTCCTTCGCGCGGCGGCGGTCTGCTTCTCCGCGGCGCTCGGGTCGCGGCGCATGTTCCACGTCACCGAATTCAGCCCGGCTTCAGCCGTCCCCTTGATTTCGCTGACGACCGCCTCTCCCTTGAGAATCTGGACCTTGACCTCGCCCTTCGGCCGGGCCTTCAGGTAGTAGCGGATGGCCATCCCGGCCGGCTCGCTGACACCGCCCATATTGTTCCCGGCCGCCTCGGGCCGCAACCCGCGGGTCCATCGGATGCGGGGCTCGACCGAGCAGAGGCGGACGTCCTCCGCCATGGCCTGCGGCGTCATCTCCTCCAGGGCCGCGATGTCGGCGATCCAGACGGAGCGGCCGTGGGTGCCGACGATCAGGTCGCGGTCGCGCGGATGGATCTTGAGGTCATGGACCGCCACGGCGGGCATGTTGGACTGCAGAGAGTCCCAGGCCTTGCCGCCGTCCAGGCTGGCCCAGACACCGAAGTCCGTTCCGACGAAGAGCAGGAGCGGATGGCGGGGATCCTCCCGAACGACATTGATCGGCCCGGGCGGCAGGCCGCCGGCTATCGACGTCCAGGTCTGACCGAAGTCCGTGGTCTTGTAGAGGAAAGGCCGGAAGTCGTCGTTGCGGTAGCCGGTATAGGAAACGTAAGCGGTGCCGGGCTGGGACGAGGACGCCTCGACCCGGCTGACCCAGTAACCCGGGTTGCCGGCGATCTTATCACTGACCTTGGACCACTTAGCTCCGTCGTCCTGGGTGACCCAGACCAGGCCGTCGTCGGTGCCGACCCACAACAGCCCGGGCTGCAGGGTCGATTCGGCAAAGGTGGTGATGGTGCAGTACTGGATATTGGCGTCGCCGCCGGTGCCGTTGGGCAGCTTGGCCGGATCGTTAGTCGTCAGGTCGCCGCTGATCTCCGTCCAGGACTCGCCCCGGTTGACCGATTTCACGACGATATTCCCGCAATGGTAGACGACGTCGGAGTCGAGGTGCGAGATATGGACCGGCGAGTTCCAGTTGAAGCGCTTCATGGCCCCGCCCCGGTAAGCGATGCTCTTGCTCTGGCCCGTCTTGAGGTCGAGCCGGGCCAGCGGCCCGAACTGGCTTTCGGTGTAGAGGTAGCGGTTGGTCGCCTTGTCGAAGACGTTGTACATGCCGTCGCCGCCGCCGACCGTGGTCCAGTCCTCGAAGTCGATGGGGACGCCGTTCTTGCCGGTGCTGGGCCCGATGAGCGAGCCGTTGTCCTGCAGGCCGCAGGCCACCCGGTAAGGCTGGGACATGTCGTAGTCCAGGGCGTAGAGCTGACCCACCGCCAGGTGGTCCGGTCTGTGCCAGGTCTTGCCGCCGTCGTGGGTCACGCCCAGGCCGTGATCATAGCCCAGGAGCATGTGCTTGGACTCGGCCGGATCGATCCACAAGGCGTGGTTGTCGCCGCCGAAGCGGAACGGCGCGGCCCAGGTGCGGCCGCCGTTGCGCGATTCCTGGACGCCGACCGACAGGGCGTAGACGTGCTGGTCGTCGTTGGGGTCGACGATGATGTCGGCGTAGTAGTAGCCCGGGTTGGCTGAGATGGCCTGCTTCTCGGGGCTGACCTTGCGCCATGTGGCCCCAGCATCCTCGGTCCGGTAGACTTCGCCGTCGATCATGCCGGCGCTGGACTTGCCCAGCAGGATCTCCTGCCAGCGGGCCTCAGGCGCCATCCCGGGCTTGTTGGCGTTCTCGATGACGGCGTAGAGGATGTCCGGGTTCTTGGGGAAGATGGTCAGCCCGATGCGGCCGAGCATGCCGGCAGGCAGCCCGCCGGCCAGCTTGGTCCAGGTCTTGCCGCCGTCGGTCGATTTGTGGATGCCCGAGCCCGGGCCGCCGACCATGTAGGTCCAGGGCAGCCGCAGCTTGTCATACATGGCGGCGTAGACGATCTCCGGGTTCTTGGGATCGAGGACGATGTCGACGGCCCCGGTCCGGTTGTCGACGAACAGGATTTTGTCCCAGGTCTTGCCCCCGTCGACGGTCTTGAAGACGCCGCGTTCGGGATTCTCGCTATAGAGATGGCCTAAGGCGGCCACATAGACGACGTCGGGATCGGCCGGGTGGATGACCAGGCGCGGGATATGTTGCGACTCCGGCAGCCCCACGTTCTTCCATGTCTTCCCGGCGTCGACGGATTTGTAGACGCCGTCGCCCCAGTAGGTCGACCGCGAGCAATTGGCTTCGCCTGTCCCCACGTAGAGCACATGGGGATCGCTCGGCGCCACCGCCACCGCCCCGATGGAGTAGACTCTCTCGAGGTCGAAGATCGGCTCAAAGGTCTCGCCGTGGTTGACCGTCTTCCACAGGCCGCCGGAGCCGGCCGCCGCGTAGAAGGTGCCCGGCTGCTGCAGGGGCACGGCGAAGGCCGTGAAGCGCCCGCCTTGCGCGGAGGGGCCGATGGGTCGGTAGGAGATGGCTTTAAACAGTCCGGCCGCGGCCGGGGCTTGTCCGGTCAGGGAGCCCGCCATGGCCAGCGGGACGATAAGCGCCGCGAGGACGATCAGGCGAAGGGTAGTCTTGGGTGTGCGCATGCGACCTCCTTGGAATCCAGCCTTGGCCGAAGGACACTCCATAGCACAGGCCGGGAAGCGCGGTCAACCTGGGTCCCGGCGGGGACTTCTGCCGGACGGCGTTTCCTGATATGCTGATTCGCATTCAAGGAGGCCCGGCATGTCCTTGACCGATCTCCGTCTCTCGCGGCGCGCCCGCGAAGCCTTCGCCTTGGACGCTCCCCCGTCCGCTCCGGACGAGGGCTCACCCGCGGACGATCTACAAACCGCCCGGCTCTGGGCCCGCACGATCAATGCCGTCCGGACCGGCCGGCCGCCCCTCCTGGCCTCGGAAATCACCGCCCTGGCCCTGATCCAGGATTGCCAGCGCAAGATCATCGCCTGGTTTCGTCAGCAGGTCGGCCTGGCCGGTTTGGCCGGAGCCCTGGACGGCTTGGCCGAAGCCCAGGGACAGGACGCGGCTGAGGTGCTCTGCCTCCGCCTGGTCGAGGAATTTCCTCCTCCGGCCGCCCGGCAAGGGAATTTCAATCCGCAAGCCTATCTCGATGGAGCCGACGACGGCGAGCCGCGCCGTCCGACGGAGCTGCAGGCGGCCTGGCTCGTCCGCTTGGCCAATCTCAATCCCGCCCTCGGGCCCCTGCGCGATTTGATGGATGACGAGCCCCTGGCGGAGACGAAGGCCTACCCCGACGTGCTCAAGGATGCCCGGGCCTACTTCGAGTCGCAGCCGCCTTTCGGACCCGACGGCATGAACTTGATCGACTTCCTGCGCGGACCGGCCCTGGCCTCTCCGGATTCGCTGGCCGGCCAGCTGGCCTTCATCCGCGATCACTGGGCTCCCTTCCTGAGCGGCTTCCTGGACCGGCTTCTTCGGGCTCTGGACTACCTGCGCGAGGAGACCAAGGCCGTCTTCGGCGGGCCGGGTCCGGCCCGGGTCCCGTCCTTCGGCCCCGACACCCTGTCCGGCTCGCTGGGCCTGTTCGGCGGCTCGCGCCGGGCCGGCGAGCCCGAGCCCGAGCAGTTCAGCGCCGACTTGGACTGGATGCCCAACCTGGTCCTCATGGCCAAAAACACCTATGTCTGGCTGGACCAGCTGTCGCGCCGTCACGACCGGCCCATCCACCGGCTCGACCAGATCCCGGATCAGGAGCTCGATTCCCTGCGCCAGGCCGGCATCACGGGCCTGTGGCTGATCGGCCTCTGGGAGCGGAGCCGCGCCTCGCGCCGGATCAAGCAGATGATGGGCAATCCCGAGGCGGTCGCCTCCGCCTACTCCCTCTACGACTATGCCATCGCCGAGGACCTGGGCGGCGAATCGGCTCTGCAGGACCTCAAGGCCAGGGCCGCGGCCCGCGGCATCCGGCTGGCCTCCGACATGGTCCCCAACCACATGGGCATCGACTCGCGCTGGGTCATGGAGCACCCGGACTGGTTCATCAGCCTGCCCCAGCCGCCCTACCCGGCCTACGGCTTCAACGGGCCCGACCTGTCGGAGGACGACCGGGCCGGCATCCAGGTCGAGGACCACTACTTCGACCGCAGCGACGCGGCCGTCGTCTTCAAGCGCTGGGACAAGCGGACCGGCGAGACCCGCTACATCTACCACGGCAACGACGGCACCAGCTTCCCCTGGAACGACACCGCCCAGCTCGATTATCTCAAGCCCGAGGTCCGGGAGGCCGTCATCCGGACCATCCTGGATGTGGCCCGCCGCTTCCCGGTCATCCGCTTCGACGCGGCCATGACCCTGGCCCGTCGGCACCTGCAGAGGCTGTGGTATCCCGAGCCTGGAGAGGGCGGGGCCATCCCCTCGCGTTCCGAGCACGGGATGAGCCGCGAGGCTTTCGAGGCCGCCGTGCCGGAGGAGTTCTGGCGGGATGTGGTGGACCGGGTCGCGGCCGAGGCTCCCGACACCCTGCTCCTGGCCGAGGCCTTCTGGCTGATGGAGGGCTACTTCGTCCGGACCCTCGGCATGCACCGGGTCTACAACAGCGCCTTCATGCACATGATGCGGGACGAGGACAACGCCAAGTTCCGCCGGGTCATCAAGAATACCCTGGAATTCGACCCGGAAGTGCTGAAGCGCTACGTCAACTTCATGAACAACCCCGA
>DFYJ01000098.1:0-19278 GCA_002383325.1 Candidatus Aminicenantes bacterium UBA4085 | reverse complement strand
GAGCAGCCCAAGCCCTGGCTCCTGGAGGGCCACGCCCGCCGCATCTTCCCGCTCTTTCACAAGCGCCGCCTGTTCGCCGAAGCGGCCGGCTTCCTCCTCTACGACTTCTACCGGCCCGAGGGCGGAGTGGACGAGAACGTCTTCGCCTTCTCCAACCGGGCCGGCGGCGAGCGGTCGCTGGTCGTCTACCACAACAAGTACGCCGAGACGCGGGGCTGGATCCGGACCGCCGCCGCCTACGCGGCCAAGGTCGGCTCCGGCGGCAGCAAGGTCCTGGTCCACAAAGCCCTGTCCGATGGTCTGGCGCTCTCCGGCGAGCCCTCTTCCTGGGTCGTCTTCCGCGACCACGTCTCCGGACTGGAGCATCTCCGCAACAGCCGGGAGATGTGCGAGAAGGGGCTGTATCTGGAGCTGCACGCCTACGAGTGCCGGGTCTACCTCGACTTCCGTGAGATCCCAGAGGACCGGCGCGGGCTCCTTGGCCGTCTGGCGGGTGAGCTTCGCGGCGGCGGCGTCCCGAGCCTGGAGGCGGCCCTGAGGGAGCTTCGGACCCGGGCGGCGCGGCGGGCTTTCCTGGATATCCTCCACCCCGGCTTCCTGGATTGGCTGGCAGCCCGGAGCGGGGACGAGACGGAGCTGGACGAGGCGGGAGGACAGATCGAGGGCAAAGCCCTGGCCCTGGCCCGGGCCGTCAACGACGAGATCGGGCCCGACGCCCTGAACGAGGCGGCTTTTGCGGCCCGCATCCGAAGCGGCTTCGAGGCCGTTCTCGCCGCCGGCTTGAAGGAAACCGGACCGGCCTCCTCACCCTTCAGCGCCGAACTGGCCCGGTCATCGCTGTTCGGATGGGCGGTGCTGCGCGCGCTCGGGCCGGCCCGGGCGGCCGATTTCGGATTGGATGTCGCCCTGGCCGAGTCTTGGCGCGAAGCGGCCGGCGACGAACTCAAGGCCCGGCAGGCCGTTCATGCCATCCGGGCCCTTTCCGGGCCGGACGCCGTCCTGGGTCCGAAGGAGACGGCCGAGTCCGCCGCCCGGAAGATCGCCGACAGGATGCGAACCGACCCGGACTTGCGGGCCGCCCTGCTGGTCAACGAATATCAGGGCGTCGAGTATTTCCACCAGGAGTCCTCCGACCGGCTCCTGGGGTGGCTGGAGGCGATCGGCGCCGCGGATCCCGCCTGGGCATCGGCCCGGCAAGCCGTACCGCTGCTGCGGGACGCGATCGCCCGCTCGGGCTTCCGGCTGGACCGCCTCTAGCTCGTCCGCTTGATCCCGAAGCTGAAGGCCCGGCAGCTCTTGCAGGCGCCGACGCAAGCGTTGCAGGCGAAGCAGTCGGGCCGCAGCTTGGCGTCCTTCAGGATCTCGGGCACCGCGGCGCAGGGCGTCTCGGCCGTGCACACGCCGCAATCGGTGCAGTCCGACTTCCTCAGCGTCACCCGGAACAGGGCGATCTGCTCCAACCAATGGGTCAGCAGGCCGACGGGACAGACCAGGTGGCAGAAGGGGCGATAGACCTTGAAAGCCAGGACGATCGTCAGGAGCAGGGGCAGGTAGTGGAGCAGGCCGGCCCAGAAGGACGGCTGGGCGCCGAATTCGAAGCCGTGGAAGGCGTTGATGGGGTCGTAGATCGACAACGCTGTCTTCTGGCCCTCGACGACGGTGTGGTAGATGCCCTTGCCGCTGACAAAGGCGAAAGCCAGGAACAGGCCTGTCCGGACGATCTGGCTGAAGGTGAAGTTCCACTTGATCCGCTTGATCTTCAGACCGTCGGCCAGCATGGCGGCGAGCTCCTGCACGGCGCCTACCGGGCAGACCCAGCCGCAGAACAGCTTCGGGCCAACCAGGGTCAGGACGACGATTACGGCCAGGGTCACCACCAGCGGCATTCCGAAGCCGTAGAGAATCGACTTGGTCGCGGCGCAGACCGGCGACGGGTGCATGGAAAAGGACTTGAAGACCTTGATCGGCAGATTGGCCGCGATCCCGAATAGGAAGGTCGAGAGCAGCAAGAGCGGGATCTTGATCCCGTTGCGCATTTTCTTGGTCAGGAGCAGGATCAGGGCGATCAGCCCCAAGGCCAGCATGACGACGTATTTGGGCCGACCCAGGACGGATAGGAAAGTCGCCGCGGCCCGTCCTTTCCCCTGGCCTTGCTGGGCGGCCGACAGGAGCGCGGGCAGCATCAGCAGCGCCGTCGCCAGAGACAGGATAATCCTCTTCGTTTTCATGAGCGTCCTCCTCGGTGGGGTGAGGGCCGATTCTATCGATTCGGGGACGGCCTGACAAGCAGCGAGGCCGGTTAGTTGACGAACCAGACCCGGACCTGGTCGAATGTGCCGCCACCGGTCGAAGCCGTCCAGCTGTAGTAGTTCAGTGGATCGTTGAAGACCTTGTTGACGTACTCGGCCGAGACCGAGGCGGCGGCCGCTGAGCGGAAGACGACTTCGATCCGCCCGGCCGGCGACTTGAAGCTCTCCAGCGCGATCCCATTCAGGCGGATGACGGTCCTCTGCTCCCCGCCCGGGGAAGAGACGGCGTTGGTGATGGACAGTTCGGCCAAGGTCCGGCCGTCTTCCGAGACCCGGCCCGTGATCGAGCCTGTGTAAGTGATGACGGGATCGGGGTCCTGGGCCGTCGGCGTGCCCTTCTCGGCGTAGGAGTAGGAGGCCGCGAAGCGCGTTCCGGTCCAGCGCAGGGGATACTTGCGGCGCAGGTTCTGCCGGGTGAACCAGTCGTAGTTGCCGGCCGTGAATTCGTTGGTCGAGTGCTCCAGGCGCGATCCTTGACCCGGGAACTTGCCATAGACCGTAGCCTGGACGCCGACGCAGCGGTTGAGCAGGGAAGCCAGGGAATCTCCGGACGGAACCGGCTTCCTTCCGGCCGGCGGAGCGGCCGGCCGGGGCGGGGCGGCCAGGACCAGCGGGATCGGATCGGAGCGGACCAGGATGCCGCCCATGTCCAGGCCGACCGCGCAAGACGCTTCGACGGGCTGGCCGATCTCGGCCGCCCGCTTCCGCAGAGGCTCCAGCGCGGTGGAGAGATCCAGGATCAAACCGGCTCTCTCCCCCGGCTCGATGCGGGCCGTCAAGGCGCGCTTGTCTCCGCCGACGGCCAGGAGGACGACCGCTTCGGGTCTGGACCATAGGTTCGCCGGCAATCCGTCCCGGCCGTAGGCGCCCGACTCATCCGCCTGGACGCGGATGGCGCGGAAGCGAAGCCGCCCGCTCTTGGCATCGAAGCCGTCGATGACCACCCGCAGGCGCGGCATGAAGAGATCGATCATCTTGACTTCGGCCTCGACAGCGGCCGGGATGAGGGCCAGGGCCTGGCCGGTGGCCGTCGGCGAGGAGACGGTATGGCTGCCGTCGCGTAGACGTTGGGCGGAGGCGAACAGGCCGTTGGGCGTATTGTAGAATCCGATGCCCCCTCCGGCCGCCTCAAAGCGGTAGGATTCCAGCCGCGGCGCGGGATAAGGCGCAGCACCGTTGGCCGGCTCGACGAGCCCGCCCGTCGCTCCGTCCCGGCCGACAATGGTGTCCTTGGAGAAGAAATGGCGGTTGGTGAAGAGCGCCAGGCCGTGCATCAGCGAGCCGGGATCCTGAACGTCCTTGAGAAGGGCGCGGACGGCCTCGGGCGCCGCTCCCGCCGCGCAGCGCGAGACCACGTCGGCCGTGACATAATCCTCATAGGGGTCGCCGCTCAAGGCTTTCGGCCACCAGGCGCCCGGATGAGCATCATTGCGGACATGGGCCGGCAGGGTCATGTCGGCCAGAAGGTGCAGGATCTCCCCCAAGGAGCGCCAAACCGCTCCGAACTCCTTGCCACGGTCGGGATCGGCGAAGTCCAGGGCGTCGATGTAGTCCAACCCTTGCTGAGCGCGGCCCCAGGAATACGGCGATTCCGAGGTGGCCCAGGTCTTGGCATCCATGCGCGGGTTGTGGCCCATGAGAATCGGCGACATCCAGGGATCCAAGGCGTCGGTCAGGTAGGAAGCATAAGCCCCGTTTTCAAGGTCGTAGCCGCGGGCCAGCGGATCGTAGAAGTGCCGTAGGGCCATGTAGGATTCGGGCTCGTCGGCCGTGTAGCCGCCCTCTTCCACCCACCAGGCGAAGGGCGAGCGGACCAGACCCTCTTCGATGAACGTCGCCGTCACGCCCGGCCAGAGCGGCTCGTGGCGGTGCCAGGAGCCGGACTTGGTCACGGTCTTCGACTCGACCGTGAAAAAGCCGCTCGCCGCGGGCAGTCCATAGCGCTCAGGCGTGGGGCGAAAGTCATAATACCTGAGGATAGGGTCCTTGGCCGAAGCCTGGATGAAACGGCTCAGGGCGATGGCGTTGAGGCGGCGATGGGGGCCTCCCCCGGGTCCGTCGTTGCCGTAGCCGAAGGCCATCGCCGGGATCAGTCCGACGACCGCCAAGCCGATGCCAAGGGCTTTTTTCCTCGCGCTCATGGAGCGGATTATTCATCCCGCACCGGGATTGTCAAGCGGGGGCGCCCCTGCCGCCCCCCTTAAAGCCGCGAAGGGAGCTTCCGGCCGAACCCAACCGTCAGTCCAGCAGGGCGATCGAGATGGCCACCCCCGCGACCATCATGATGTTTTTGAAGAGCGGCTCGTAGGCGCCCATGGCCCATTGGGTCTCCGCCTTCTTCTCGGCGTCGGTCCAGCCGATCAAGGCGTCCGAAGGGAAACAGGGTCCGATCTCGTTGCCGGTTTTCCAGCGCTGGATGTTGTTATACTCGAGCAGGCAGGCCAGGCTCAGGCAGTAGTTGTCCGCGGGAGTATTGGCGGTGCCGGGCTCGGAAATCCCGAACGCCCCATAGTCGATGATATAGTCGGCTGGGAGGGCGCTTGCGGGATCGTTCCCGACGGCCAGGGTCCGGATCTCGCCCATCCGGACCGCGAACGACGTTGGATCGTTGCCGTCGAGAGCAGTTATGGCTTGATCCAGACGATTCTTGATCTCGTCCAGGATCCAGACGGCCTCCAGAAGGCAAGGGCTGCAGTTGGCCAGCCGGCCCAGGTATTGGAGCCCTCCGGCTGCGGCGGCCGCGGAAGCCTGCACCGACCCGAGCTGCTCGGCCCACTCCCGGGCCTTGATCATGGATTCGAACAAGCCGATCGTCTGGCTGAAGATGCTGTTGGCCAGAGTCAGGCCCATGACTTTAAGGACCCCGTTCAAGCCCTTGGAGACGTACAAGCCGACCCGCTCCTCGATCGTCCCCTTGAGCTTGTCGTCGCCGGGACCGCCGAAGATGCCGAGGGCCGAGCCGGCGTAGCCCATGACGACGCTCAGCGCGACATTAAGGCTGGTCTCGAAAGTGTAAACGCTGCCCATGAAGCGGCGGACCTCGTCGCCGTAATTGAAGAACGAGGTCGAGCCCTTGAGCGGGTAGACCAGAGCCGCCCGCCGGGCTTCGTTCGGCGAGCCCGCCCAATTCGAGGGGAAAACCCAGACGAAGGCCTCCTCGGTCGACGCATCGGGACGGGTGATCCTGACCCTGAATTGGGTCGGGCGGGTGATCTGGGAGGCCTGGTATTCGGCTCCGAACTCGGGCCGGGAGATGTAAGGGGCGGTGACGAGCCCCGAGCCGCGGGCGTATTGGCGGCCGACGATCACGCCGTCGCGGAACACTTCGATCTGGCTGGCCCGGTCGAGGGACGTGAAATAGAACTTGTCGGCCCCGGCCTTGAGGACGTAGACGTTGTCGCTGGCTTCGGTCATGCCCCAGGAGCGCTGGGCGCCGCCGAAGAGGATGCCCCGGGGATAGTCGCCGGGCGCGGGAGTGAACTTGCCCATGACCGACTTGAGCGTCCCCTTGCTCCAGTCCAGCCAGTCGTTCGGCTCGAAGTACCACTCCATCCTATTGCTTTGGTTCCGGATCTTGACGCTCTTGACATACCAATCCGGCCGATCACCGCTGTTGTCGTGGCGGATGGTGATGAACTCGATCTTGTCCAGGCTGGAGGAGTCGGGGATGCCGGCAGCCTGGCCTTGATGGGATTTGAAGACGTCGGTATGCCCGTTCTCGAAGGGATCCGCTTTCGCCTCGGAGATGGCGTCGTAGAGGGTGAATTCCGTCGTCCCAGTCCGTTCGCCATCCGCATTGAGCGGTCCGTAGAGGGACACGTAGACCCAGGCATCCGTTCCCGCTCCGTCCGGGGTCCCGGTCGCGATCTCGATGTCGTAACCGGCTTGCTGGGCTAGGCCCACCGACACCGGACCGCAGCGCTTCTTCCCTCCATAATCGATGGTTTTGGGGACGTTCACGATCCGGGTGAGGCTTCCGGTCGCCCCCTTGTCGTCGGTGACCGTCAGCCTCACCTCGTGCGCGCCGCCGCCCTCGAATTCGTGGCTGAAAGACGGAGAGGTCGTCGGGTAGTCCTTCAGGGTGCGATCGAATCTCCAGGAATACGAGACGATGCGGCCGTCGGAGTCGCTGGAGGCCGAGGCGTCCAGCACAACGGGGACGTCCCACAGAGCGCCCTCGGCCCGGGGCGGGACCTTGAACTTAGCCACGGGGGGCTGATTGACGGGTCGGGCCAGGAGCGGGACCTCGAACATCTGGGAGAAGCCGCCCATCGACACGGTCGCCCAGGTCGTGTCCGGATTCGACGGGGAGCGCCATTTCAATCCAGTCAGGCGGCCGGTGCTGATCGAGACGGTCGCGCCGGCCGGGGTGTAGGAGATCGTCGCATCGGAGTCCGTATAGACCGGGCTGGGGGAGATGCTGAAGGTCGCGTTCAGCCAGCCGCTGACTTGCTGGCGCGGAATCGGCAGGACCAGCGAACTGTTCTGGTTCCGATCAGCGCTCTGGAAGGGAAGGAAGAGGTGATTCTCGTTGTAGATATGCCGGATCCTGTCCCGAGCGTAGCTCATCAGATCCCAGGTCGAGTCGTCGAAAGGGTAGTAGGAGGTCACCGCCCCGGAGGCGGAATCCAGCGCCGCGACCAGCGGACGCCGGGTCTTAGCCTGAGGAGGTATCTTGGCTCCCCGGGGGAAGATTTCCTCCTGGTCCCAGAAGAAGAGCTTATCGTCGATGAGGCCGGGCGGCGAGTTCACCTGGGCGTTGAAGGCGCTCTCGACCTGCGTTCTAGCCAGCGAAGGCAGGGCGAAAGAGACGATGAAATCCCGCGGTCGCGGGCCATGGCGGTTGATGAAAGCCAGAAGCCGCCCGGCCGGGTCGAGGCCCGTCCAAGCCAGCGGATCGATCTTCGGGTCAAGGACCGCCTGGGCCAGCTTGGTCCCGGCCGCGTCGAAGACGGCTATGATGATCTTCTCCCCATCGATCTTCCCCAGATGCCGGGTGTTGATGCCGGCGACAAGCCGGGGGCCGTTCGGGGAATTCCAGATGTGGGAGAAATCGACCGTGGCGAAAGGCTTCGGCTCGCTCAGGCCGAAAGAGGCCCTATTGAGAAAGACGGCCTGGCCGTCCGCCTTCAGGAGCATGAACTTGAAGGCCGGCCCGAACCGGCTGGAAACATATTCGGCCAGAAGGACCGGAAAACCATCGAAGGCGAAATCATCCGCATGCCCGTGGCCGATCCGTTTGTCCAGGAATTCGACCATCTCGGCGGAGAATGTCCGGCCGGCCCAAAGGTCCGTCTTGGTGACCGGATCGTAGAGTACGGGGCGTCGGGCGTTCCAGTCGGCGGCCTGCGAGACGAGGAGGAGGAACTTGTCCCCGATCGCGGCCAGGAAGCGGACGTGCCGGACATTGAAGACGTGTCCGAAGACCTGCGAGCCGTCCGTCATGTCGATGATCGCATCGCCCGAGACGGCCAAGAAGCGTCCGGCCCGGCCGAGGATGCCGGCCCGGCTGTAAGCCACCCTATTTCCGGTCCGGACATCCAGGATATGCAGCCCGACCGAGGAGGATTCAGGCTTCTGCTCCGCCGCCGTGAAGGCGACCCGATTACCTTCCAGGATGATCTCTTCGCCTACCGAGACATAGGTCTTCCTCCACCCGAGCGTCAACTGGCCTTCGACCAGGCATTCCACGATCTCCTCGTCAGGGCCGACGACGCGATGAATGATCAGGTAGTCCCGCGAGGCGACCATCCGCTGGATCCTCCCGCCCAGGGACAAGCCGCCGAATTGCGCGAAAGGATCGGCTACGGATTGGCCGAAGACGGGCCCGACCAGCGCTACGACGATCCCCGCTATCCAAGCCCGGTTCCTGGACATGACTCTCCTCCCCGCTGCCTCCAAAATAATCCCGGGCAGCGGGCAAGTCAATGAGATCCAGGCATGTCCGGCGGAAGCGGGGGGCTAAGGCCGCCGCTTGAGGAGAACTCCGGTCCCGGCCGGGGCCAAGCCGGGAATGCTGACCGGGAGGCGGCCGGTCACGTCAATTTCGCCGAAGACGGCCTTAGCCGCCGCCGTCTGCATCTGTGGCTGGTTGCGATAGAGGCAGAGGTAGGCGTCGACCGCCGGGAAATCGCGCAGGAAATAGGGGCTGCCGAAGGACAGCACGATGACCGGCTTGTCCCCCGCCGCGAGCAAACGGATGAGCTCGACGTGGCGCGGATCGAGGCCGACGCTCCCCTTCCAGGCGCTCAGGCTGGAGAACAGCGCCACCAGGTAGGCGTCCGCCCCGGCCGATTGGAGAACGGACTCGTAGAGGGCGTCGCGCCCGGTGTCGCCGTCGGCATAGAAGATCTGCGTCCCGGCTCTGCGGGCCTTCACCGCGTTGGCGAACGTCCGCCCGGCATAGTAGTCGCCCTTGTCGCTGCTGAGCGAGAAGACGGCCAGCTTCTTTGCGGAGGCAGGCAGGGGCAGGGCGGCGTTCTCGTTCTTGACCAGCGTCACGGCCGCCTCGAAGGTCTTGGCCGCCTGCTCAGTGAAGGCCTTGGTCCCCAGCTTGGACGGCAGCGAAGCGATGTCCACCAGGCGCTGGCGATGAAGACCGAGCCGGGCCTTGGCCTCCAGGATGCGGCGGACGGAGGCATCGATCCTCTCCCTGGTCAGGACGCCCTTGCGGACCGCCTCCCTGAGCGACTCGACGACGGTCTCCGGCTCGAGCGGCAGGAGGACGATATCGCAGCCGGCCTGGATGGCCTTGAGGGCCGCCTCGGCCGGGCCGAAAGCGTTGGTCACCCCGCCCATCTCCATGGCGTCGGTGACGATGAGGCCTTGGAAGCCCATCTCGCCGCGCAGAAGGCCGGTCAGGATGGCGGGCGAGAGCGTCGCGGGCAGGCCGGGCGTCGGATCGAGGGCGGGCGCTGTCAGGTGCGAGATCATGATCGCGCCGACGCCCGCCGCGATGAGCGTGCGGTAGGGGGCCAGTTCGACCCGATCCAAGCGGGCCCGGTCGGCCTTGATCACGGGAAGGAGGATGTGCGAATCCTGGTCCGTGTCGCCGTGGCCGGGGAAATGCTTGGCCGTGGCGATCAGGCCGTTGTCCTGGCAGCCGCGGGCAAAGGCGGCCGCGATGCGCGCGACGAGGGCGGGATCCTCCCCCACCGCCCGGGTGTTGATGATCGGGTTGTCGGGATTGATATTGACGTCGACCACGGGCGCATAGGTCATGTGCAGGCCGACCGCCCTGGCCTCCAAGGCCGTCGTTCGCCCCATGGCGTAGGCCAGCTCTTCGCTGCCGGCGGCGCCCAAGCCCATGATCGTCGGGAAGAGGGTCGCGCCGCTGATCTGATTTCCGGCGCCACGCTCCAGGTCCGAGCCCATCAGCAGAGGGACATCGGAAGCGGACTGCAGGGCGTTGTTGAGGATGGCCGTCTCGTAGGCTTCGCCCAGGAAGATGGCCAGGCCGCCGATCTTGTGCTTGGATACGAGGCGCTTGAGGTAGGCCAGCTGATCCCCGTCGGCCGGCAGGAACTCGCCCGAGTAACGGCAGCCGATCATCTGAGCGACCTTGTCCTCGAGGCTCAGCCGCCGCATCGTTTTCTCGACCCAGCGGGCGCCGTCGGGCGTCAGGCCCGCCGAAGACTTGGCGCTAGGGTTGACCGCCGATTGGGTGAAGCCGGAGGAAGCGGTCGAGATGAAGAATACGGTCAAGCCGAGAACGACGACGGAACGGATCGCGCGGAGAAGCCGAGACGGGGGTTTTCTCATGGCGGGCCCATCCTAGCCTCGGCTCCGGACCGGTGTCAAGAACGTGGCCTGGGTGTGGACCGGCCGCAGATATCAGAACCGGAGCGAGAGGCAGGTCAGTCCGCCGTCCATCTTGCGCATCTCGCTCATAGCGACCTCGATGACGGGCAAAGAGAGCCGCCCGATCTCCCCTCGCGCTTCCGGAAAGCCGAACGGGACGAGCAGGGTGCCGTTGATCCAGAGCGTATTGGCGGCGTAGTCGTCGCCCGGGCCGAGGACAATGGACCGGCAGTCGGCGAAGGCATCCCGAAACGGCGCGCCCGCCGCAAAGACGAGATTCCGTCCGCCGAGGGTGTTGACGCTCGATTTGAGATGGAGTCCGGGTCCCACGGGAACCACGCGCCCCTCGTAGCCGTGCTTGTCCAGGATCCGGCCGAGCTGGCGGGCGCCGGAATCATTCGTCCGCACGGAGCGCCCGATATAGAAGCGGTTTTCGACGCGCAGCACATCGCCGCCGTCAAGAGTTCCCGGAGGCTCGATCCGGGCCACCGGCAGCAGCTGCGCCAGGACCATTTCGATCGATTCGATTTCGCCGCGGCGCGAAGGAGCGCCCGGCCTGGTGATCACCGCGATCGCGGGCGTGACGACGGCGGCATCCTCGACGAAATAGGCATCGGGGAATCCGGGCAGAGGCGGCAGGACCGTCACCTCGAGCCCCAGCGTCCGAAGGATTTCGATATAGGCGGTATGCTGGGCCTGGAGAAGCCGTATATCGGGACGGCCAAGCTTGGCCGTGGTCAAGCCCGAGCCCGCATCGGGCCCAGGCGTTCGGACGATGGCGCGGGTGAATGTCGAAGCGGGATCGCTTGAGGGTGAAGCTTTCATTTCAGACCGTGTTTATCGCGGATGGCGCGCCCCAAATCCTCCGTCATCGCTCCGCTCCCATGCCCGGGTCGGTCATCCGAGAACATAGCGCAGGATGAACAGGGCCGAGAAGATGTAGACCAGCGCGTGCACGCGCCGGCCCCGGCCCGAGGCCAGCTTCAGCAGCGCGTAAGAGATGAAGCCGAAGGCGATGCCCTCGGCGATGCTCTGGGTCAGCCGTGATACTTCATGACGCCCAGGGCCACGCCCGCGACGGCCGTGCCCAGCACGCCCAGCAGGATGGCGCCCTTGATCCGGCGGGCCATCAGCACCACGCTGAAAGCCGTGCCCGCCAGGACCAGCAGGACGGGCTTGGCGGTCAGATCGCCCAGACCGATGTAGGTTCCGGGACTGGAGACGACGATGCCGCCGTATTCCAGGCCGATCAGGGCGATGAGAAGGCCGATGCCGACGGCAATGGCGTGCTTGAGCCCGTCGGGCACGGCGGCCACCAGCTTTTCGTAGAAGCCGGCGATCGAGAGGACGATCTGAAGCGCGCCGGCCAGGAAGACGGCCCCCAGCGCCGCCTGCCAGGAGTAGCCCATGACCCCGCAGACGATGACGGCGAAGAAGACGTTGTGTCCCATGGCCGGAGCCTGGGCGATGGGATAGTTGGCCAGCAAGCCCATGAGCAGGGTGGCCAGGGCCGAGGCCAGGCAGGTGGCGGTCAGGACGGCGCCCCGGTCCATGCCGGTAGCGGAAAGAATGGCCGGCTGAACGAAGATGATATAGGACATGGTCATGAACGTCGTCGCCCCGCCCAGAACCTCGGTGCGGACGTTCGTGCCCAGCTCGGTCAGATGGAAGAAGCGATCCAGCGGCGAAGCCATGACGCGCCCCGGCGGACCTATTTTTTGTACTTGATCAGGCTGTAGATGGCTACGTCGGGGTGGGCCTTGCGGATGGCCTTGAGGCCGTCCAGGAAGAGCAGCTCCACAGCCGCGCCGAAGCCGACCGGGACGCCCCGAAGCATCTTGACCAGGTTGATGGCGGCGATCGAAGACGAGCCGGTGGCGATCAGGTCGTCGATGATCAGGACCCGCTGGCCGGGCTTGATGGCGTCGGCGTGCATTTCGAAGAACTCGACGGCGTACTCGTTGGGGGCCTGGACGCAGACCGTCTTGCGGGGCAGCTTGCCCTTCTTGCGGATGACGGCCAGGCCGCGCTTGAGGTCGCGGGCCACGGGAGCGGCGAAGAGATAGCCGCGCGACTCGACGCCGACGATGATGTCGGGCTTCTTGAAGCGGGCCCAGGCGGACAGGCAGTCGACCACTTCCTTGTAGGCCTTGGCGTCAGCCACCAGCGGGGTGATGTCCTTGAACCCGACGCCGGGCTTGGGGTAGTCCTTGACCTCGAGGATCTTCTTCTTAAGCGGAGCTGTGTTCATGCGCGTTTCTCCTTGCGAAGCGGGCCTAATTTAGCGCAATTCCACGCTCCCCGCAATTAGCAGACACATACTAATTTATTTTCCAGACACATACTAAATTATTGATCAGGAACATAATATTCAAATGGCCATTGAACATTTATTAATGCTCCCCGGCTCTGGCTTGCCACCAACGAGTTTTCTTCAATATTCAAGAGGTTTTTTTTCGATTCCCGGGAATTGGTATGTGTCTGAAAATAGAAATTGGTATGTGTCTGCTATTTGAAAGAAATGCGTCGCGTTTCGTCGGGCTCGACCTTGATCGAGACTTTTATCGCAGGCATCGGGAAATCGATCTTCTCGGCCCACTCGACCAGGATGACGCCCTCGCCGACATAATCCTCGAAGCCAAGATCCCGGATCTCGGGCGCGTTCCCCAGACGGTAGAGGTCGAGATGGTAGATGGGCACCCGGGCCTGGTAGATGTTCATCAGGGTGAAGGTCGGGCTGCAGACCTCGCCGATATCCTTCAGGCCCAGCCCCGCCGCGATGCCCTTGGCGAAGACGGTCTTGCCCGCACCCAGCTCGCCGACCAGGAAGATGACCTCGTCGCCCTTGAAGGTCCGAGCCCACCGGGCCGCGAAGTCCCGGGTCTGCTTCTCGCTCGATGAATGGAAGATGCCGCACGAGGAGGGTCCTTTGCGGACACTGGCCGGTCTCTTCTTCGCCGCTGGGTAGGTACGGCCGGATGTTGTCCTCCCGGGCGACTGAGTTCGCTGGGCCCGGGTCGTCTTCATCGGGCAGCGTCCTCCAGCGATTTGACCGCTGCCGGCAGGAAACGAATGAGATCACCGGCTAGGAGGGACCTCTCGCCCAGCTTGGCTGCGGCTTGATCGCCGCTCAGGCCATGGGCATAGACTGCAGCCCGAATCGCACCCAAGACATCCTTGGACTGGACCAGCATCGATCCGATCATGCCGCTCAGGACGTCGCCCGATCCGCCCGTAGCCATGCCGGGATTTCCGGTCGGATTGACGAAGACCCGCCCGTCCGGCGCCGCGATGATGGTGCGGTGGCCTTTGAGGACCAGGATGACATTGTGCTCGCGGGCGAAGGCGGGCGCCATCTCGAGGCGCTTGGCCAACACCTCGGCTATGGTCTCACCCGTCAGGCGGGCGAACTCGCCGGGGTGGGGCGTGAGCACCACGGGCACGGTCATCTTCTTCAGGACATCCCGGCGCTCGGCCACGATATTCAATCCATCCGCATCAATCACCGCCGGGACCTTCAGCTTGGGCAGGAGCGACGCGACCAGGGATGCCGTCGACGGATCGGTCGAGATCCCCGGACCGATGACGATGCCGTTTTTGCCCTTGAGGATCTTCTCTATGACGGGAAGGGCTTCGGCGGCTATCGTCCCGGCGGGCGTCTCGGGCAGCGGTTCGGTCATCAGCTCCATCATCCCGCGGGCTACGGCCGCGACGGCGCGCTCCGCTGTGGCCACGGTGACCAGGCCTGCGCCCATGCGCAGGGCGGCTTTGCCCGCCAGCAGGGCCGCTCCCGTCTTGCCGACCGATCCGCCCAGGACCAGCAGATGTCCATAAGTGCCCTTATGCCCGTCGCGCCTTCGCGGCGCGAACATCGGCCGGACATCACCCGGACCCGTCAGGCTCAGCTTGAGCTCCGGCGCTTCCAGAAGATATCGGGGGATGCCGATATCGACGATGACCAGCCGGCCGACCCACTCGGAGGCCGGGGCGAAGATATGCCCGATCTTGGGCGCGGCCAGAGCGACCGTCAGGTCCGCTTTCACAACCGGCCCGATGACGGCGAAGGAATCCGACGACAGGCCCGAGGGGATGTCGACCGCGACCTTGAAGCCGCGGGCCTTATTGATACCCTCGATGGCGGCCGCATAGATCCCACCGGCCGGTTTGTCCAGCCCGGTGCCGAAGATCGCGTCGACGATGACGGAGGCGTGGAGCAGGGTTGTCTTTTGCTTCCTCCAGCACAGCTCGGTGGACGTGTCGATGACCTCAACGCCGGACTTCTCGGCCGCCGTCAGATTGAGGGCCGCGTCGCCCTTGACCTCCTCCTTCGGAGCCAGCAGCAGGACCACGGGTTTGCCGCCGCGCTGGCGCCAATGGCGGGCCACGACCAGGCCATCGCCGCCATTGTTGCCCTTGCCGGCCACAACCACCATCCGCTCCCGGGCCGGGTCGGGGAAGCATCTCAGGATCTCGGCCACGACCCGCAGGCCGGCGTTCTCCATCAGCACGGGGCCGGGAATGCCGATCTCGTCGATCGTCGTCCGGTCCACGGCGCGCATCTGTTGGGAAGTCAGGATTTTCGTCATGGCACGAGGGAATTCTATCATAATCATCGGGACCCTATGAAAGGACGCAGCCGGGCCGTCCGTCTCGCGGCGGCCGCCGCAGATCGGGTATGATACGTCCGGCAAAGAACATGGCCATCCTCAACAAAGGCTTCGATTACGAGGACCGGATCGCCCTCGCCGATGAGGGAATTTCCATCGAGGCGTTCTACACTCGGTATTATCCCCACTTGACTGGGGAAGCCTGGCTCGAGCACATCCGGGCCGGGCGGGTCACCCGCAATGGCCGCCCTGCTGAAGCTGAGGATATTTTGGCGGCCGGAGACGTCCTGGTTTACAGCCGCCCGCCCTGGGAAGAGCCCGACGCACCCCTCACCTTCGGAGTACTCTACGAAGACGGCGACCTCGTTGTCCTGGACAAGCCGGCGGGACTGCCGGTCCTGCCGGGAGGCGGGTTTCTGGAAAACACCCTCCTTCATTTGACGCGCAAGCGTTTCGGACCGGCTTGTTCCCCCCTGCACCGTCTGGGGCGCGGAACATCCGGGGCGATTCTCTTCACCCTGCACAATCAAGCGGCCCGATTTCTGACCAAGGCCATGGTCGAGCGCCGGATCGGCAAGGTGTATTTGGCCAAGGCCTCCGGCCTTGCGATGCCGGATTCCTTCACGGTTGATACCCCGATCGGCCCCGTCCCCGACGGCCGAGGGGGAACGATCAACGCCTACTCTCCAGCCGGCCGCAGGGCCATCAGCCATGTCCGCGTCATCCGCCGCCTCCCAGACGAGGATGCGTCGATTCTCGAGGTGACTATCCCGACGGGTCGGCCCCATCAGATTCGGATTCATCTGGCCCACGCCGGTTTCCCCCTAGCCGGCGATCCGCTCTACGCCGCGGGCGGCCTGCCGCGCCCCGTCCCAAGCGGCGAAAATGCCGCCCGCCCAGGCGATTGCGGGTATCTCCTACACTCCTGGAAAATCCGATTCCCCCACCCGGACGGGACCGGAGAGCTCGAGGTCGTCGCCCCTCCTCCTCTTTCGCTCACTCCCTAACCACGAATTCGGGTGTTCATTATCGCGATTCCTATCTGCGGTTTCCTGTCGGTAGGGCAAGAGGTACGGAGGGCAAAACCCATCGGCGAGGAAGCGGGCATGGACCGGCCCCGAAGGGGGCGGGAGCGACCGAGCCGGCCGGAGTGAGCGCCCTCGCCGGGGGCGCGAACGTGTTTTGCCCTCCGTACCGCGAGCCCTCTCTTTACGAATCCCCCGATTCGTGGTATTTTACCCGGTACTTTTTGGGCTTCACCCCGGATATCCCCAGGAGGTTTCCTATGTCCATCAAGATCGGCATCAACGGCTTCGGGCGCATCGGCCGCAACGTCCTGCGGGCCGCCGCCGGCGACCCGTCCCTGGAGTTCGTGGCCGTCAACGACATCACCGATGCCAAGACCCTGGCCCACCTGCTCAAGTACGACTCCGTCCTCGGCCGCTACAATGGCACCGTGGAAGCCGCCGCCGACGCCATCATCGTCGACGGCCGCTCGATCAAGGTCCTGGCCGTCAAGGACCCCGGTGAGCTGCCCTGGAAGGACCTCGGCGTCGATGTCGTCATCGAATCGACCGGCAAGTTCACCAAGCGGCCCGACGTCCTGAAGCACATCGAGAAGGGCGGCGCCCGCAAGGTCGTCGTCTCGGCTCCGGCCACCGACCCCGACATCACCATCGTCCTCGGCGTCAACGACAAGGCCTACGACCCGGCCAAGCACCACCTGCTGTCGAACGCCTCCTGCACGACCAATTGCCTGGCCCCGGTGGCCAAGGTCCTGCACGAGACCTACGGGATCGAGAAGGGCTTCATGACCACGATCCACTCCTACACGAACGACCAGAAGATCCTGGACGCCCCGCATAAGGACCTCCGCCGGGCCCGCTCGGCCGCCGTCTCCCAGATCCCGACAACGACCGGCGCCGCCAAAGCCGTCGGCCTGGTCCTGCCCGAGCTGAAGGGCAAGATCGACGGCATCGCCATCCGCGTGCCGACCCCCAACGTCTCAATCGTCGACCTGGTCGTCCTGCTCAAGAAGCCGGCCACGGACAAGGACGTCAACGCCGCCTTCCAGGCCGCCGCGGCCGGCCCGCTCCAGGGCATCCTCGGCTACACCGATGAGCCGCTCGTCTCGGTCGACTTCATGTCCGACCCGCACTCCGGCGTCGTCGACGGCCTGTCCACCAAGGTTCTTGGCGACAACTTCCTCAAGGTCTTGGCCTGGTACGACAACGAGTGGGGCTACTCCTGCCGGCTCGTCGATCTGGTCCGCCTGATCGGCAAGTAAGGGTCATGCGATTCATCGAAGACCTGGACGTCAAGGGCAAGACCGTCTTCCTGCGGGTGGACTTCAACGTCCCCCTCAATGACGACGGCACCATCCGCAACGACAAGCGCATCAAGGCTTCCCTGCCGGCCATCACGTACCTTCTGGGACGGGGCGCCAAGCTCGTCCTCGCCTCGCACCTGGGCCGCCCCAAGGGCAAGCCCGATCCCAAAATGAGCCTTAAGCCCGTCGCTACGCGTCTGGCCGAACTTATCGGCCGGGACGTGATGTTCGCTCCCGACCTCGTCGGGCCCGAAGTGGAGTCGCTCAAGGCCGGCCTCAAGGAAGGGCAGGCGCTCCTCCTCGAAAACGTCCGTTTCCACCCGGGCGAGACCAAGAACGACCCGGCCCTGTCCAAGGCCCTGGCCCAGGGCATCGACATCTTCGTCAACGACGCCTTCGGCTCCAGCCACCGGGCCCACGCCTCGGTCGTCGGAATTGTCGATTTCGTCCCCATCGCCGCCGCCGGCTATCTGATGAAGAAGGAAGTCGACAATCTGCGCAAGGCCATCGTCAACCCCGCCAAGCCCTTCGTGGCCATCCTGGGCGGGGCCAAGACCGAGGACAAGATCCCGGTCATCGAGACCCTCCTGGCCAAGGCCGACACCATCCTCATCGGCGGGGCCATGGCCTATACGTTCTTCCTGGCCCAGGGCCGCGCCGTCGGCGCCTCGCTCGTCGAGCCCGACAAGGTCGAGATCGCCAAGGGCATCCTGAAGAAGGCCGAGGAGAAGGGCGTTCGCTTCCTCCTGCCCCTGGACAACTTGATGACCAAGTCCATAGCCTCCGGCGTCGTCGAAAGAGTCCAGGAAGGTTTCCCCTTCCCGGCCGACCTGATGGGGGTGGATATCGGGCCCAAGACGATCGCTCTCTATTCCGAGGTCATCGCCAAGGCCAAGACCATCTTCTGGAACGGGCCTCTTGGGGTCTTCGAGACGCCCGCCTTCGCCCAGGGCACGATCAAGATCGCCGAAGCGGTGGCCGCCTCAAGCGCCGTCTCGATCATCGGCGGCGGCGACTCCATCGCCGCGGTCGACAAGGCCGGGGTCAGCGCCAAGATCACCCATATCTCAACGGGCGGCGGGGCCAGCCTGGAGTTCGTGGCCAACCAGACCCTGCCGGGCATCGAAGCCCTGGACAAGAAGGCCTGAATGCGCCGCCGGACCGCCCCGTTCATCGCCGGCAACTGGAAGATGCACAAGAGCCTTCCGGAGGCCGCGGCCTTGGCCGGTGCGGTCCGCGAGGCCGCCCCGGGGCTGCGTCCGGGCACCCTGGTCATCCTGCCTCCGTTCACCGCTCTGGCCGATTGCGCCCGCGCCCTGGCCGGGTCGGAAGCCGGGCTGGGCGCCCAGAACCTGCACTGGGAGGACCACGGCGCCTTCACCGGAGAGATCTCTGCCTCCATGCTCGTCGATGCCGGCTGCGCCTACGCGCTCGTCGGCCATTCCGAGCGGCGGCACGTCTTCGGCGAGAGCGACGAGGACGCCGGCCGCAAGGTCCGGGCCGCCCTAAGGGCCGGCCTGCGCCCCATCCTGTGCGTCGGAGAAACGCTGGAGGAACGGGAGGCCGGGCGGACGTTCGAGGTTGTCGGCCGCCAGCTGGCCGCCGGGCTGGAAGGCATCGACGCCGCCGGCCGGGCCCAGACCATCTTTGCTTATGAGCCCGTCTGGGCCATCGGAACGGGCCGCACCGCCTCTCCCGAGCAGGCCGAAGAGGTCCACGCCTTTATCCGGGCTCGCCTGGCGGAGGGGGCTGGAAATGAAGCCGCCGATTGTGCTATCATCCTCTATGGCGGGTCGGTAAAGCCCGCCAATGCCCATTCCCTGTTCAAAGAGCGGGACATCGACGGATTCCTCGTCGGTGGGGCGTCCCTGGAAGCGGAGAGTTTCATCCGCATAGCCGGGGAGGCCGTCAAGGCATACAAGGAAGTCCAGTGACCGCGCTACTGACCGTCATCCACGTGATCGTCTGCATCGTCCTGATCCTGGCCGTTCTGCTCCAATCCGGAAAAGCGGCCGACCTGGCCGGCGCCTTCGGCGGCGGCGGCAGCCAGACCGCCTTCGGGCCCCGCGGTTCGGCCACCTTGCTGTCCAAGGTCACCACGATCGGCGCGATCCTGTTCATGGTGACCTCGCTCAACCTGTGGATCCTGTCCGGCCGCGAGGGCAAGTCCGCCGTCAGCGGCGTCGACGCCCCGGCCCAGACGACCCAGGCCCCGGCCGACCCGACGGCCAAG
>DFYJ01000097.1 GCA_002383325.1 Candidatus Aminicenantes bacterium UBA4085 | reverse complement strand
CTTGAGCTTCTCCAGGCCGCTGCGAGTCTGGATGTCGGCGATGACCACGGGCAGGGTCAGCTTCCCCTTGGTGCCGGGGGTGTGGGCCAGAGGGTAGCCGACCATCATCTGGTAATCGGGCTCGATCATATGGAGCGAGACGTATTCGTTGTCCCAGGAGACGCCGTAGTCCATGAACGGCTCCAGGGCCACGTTCTCCAGACCCAGTTGGACGAACTTGTCCTTGGCCCAAGCCTGACCTTTCTTCATGCCCTCGGACAGCGTCAGCCGGGGTCCGATGACATCGGTCATGTAGCCGACGATGTCCATGACTTGGGAGCGCTGCAGGCCTTCCTCGCGGATGCGGGCGATGGTGTCCCCGTTCGTCGGGGGGACGCCGGCTTGGGAGAAGCCGAGAAGGGGGATGAGGATCAGGGCGGCGAGAGCGATGCGGCGGGAGCCGGTCATGGGGTCCTCCTTGGGGATCGGATCGGACCTCCTCTTTTACCTCATCCCGGGCGTGTTTTCAATTCGCCCCAGCGGGAATTCCGAGGGAAAGCTCCGGGCAGGACGTTTTCCGGTAAAATAGCCGGGGATATGAGAAAAGGCTTCAGGGAACCCGTCATGACGATAGAGCGATTCCGGAGATTCGTACGGATACCAATCCCTTGCGAGGAGACGCATGAATCATCGACGTTGGCCCCGGCCTGTCATTTCCGTCCTGTGGCTTTTCCTGCTGCCTATGGCTCTGCCCGCCCAGGGCACTCGGGCTGATTACGAGCGCGCAACCGGTTTGCGTGAAAAGTGGCAAGGGCTGGCCCTCAACCTGCCCGAGCAGCCGGCCTGGATCGGGGCCAGCCACCGCTTCTGGTACCGCAGGACAGTGTCGGGCGGATTCGAGTTCATTCTGGCCGACGCCGGCAAGGCCTCCAAAGCGCCCGCTTTCGACCACGTCCGCCTGGCCGCTGGCCTGGGCGGGGCGCTGGACAAAGGAATCGACCCCAAGAAGCTTCCCTTCACCTCCATCCTCTTCGTGGACGGCGAGAAGGCTGTCCAGTTCGAGGCCGAAGGCTTCCGCTGGAAATACGAGCTGGCGGACGGCAAGCTGGCCAAGCTCGGCCCGGTCGAGCCGCGCGGCCAGGGTGGGGGACTGGGGCAGGGCGGCCCGCCGGCCGAAGCCGCTTCGGCTGAGTCCAAACCCTCTCCCGACGGCAAGTGGGAGGCCTTCATCCGCGACTACAATATTTTCATCCGGCCCAAATCCAAAGATAAGGAGAAAGACCGGAAAACGGAGTTGCCCCTGAGCTTCGACGGCGGCGAGGGCGAATACTACACCTACCGCTCGCTGGCCTGGGCGCCCGACTCGAAGAAGCTTGCCGCCGTCAAGATCAAGCCCGGCTTTCACCGCTACATAACCTATATCGAATCTTCGCCTATGGAGCAACGCCAGCCGAAGGCCACCGAGATCGAGTACGCCAAGCCGGGCGACATCCTCGACCTCGACCAGCCCGCGCTCTTCCTGATCGAGGAGCGCCGCGCCGTCAAGATCGACAACGCCCTCTTCCCGAATCCCTATGATCTGACCCCGCCGGTCTGGCGCAAGGACTCGCGGTCCTTCTCCTTCGAGTACAATCAGCGCGGCCACCAGGTCTACCGGATTCTCGAGGCGGACGGCACGGCCGGAGCCGTTAGAGCCGTCCTGAGCGAAGAGCCGAAAACCTTCTTCTGCTACAGCGGCAAGAAGTTCCGCCGCGACCTTGACGACGGGCGCCGCGTGATCTGGATGTCCGAGCGCAGCGGCTGGAACCATCTCTACCTCGTCGACGGAACGACCGGATCTGTCATCAACCCGATCACTCAGGGCGAGTGGGTTGTCCGCTCGGTGGACAAGGTCGACGAGCAGTCCGGGCAGGTCTACTTCCAGGCCTCCGGGATGGAACCGGGCGTCGATCCCTATTTCATCCACGCCTTCCGCGTCAACTTGGACGGAACGGGCTTGACCCGCCTGACGGAGGGGGAGGCCAACCATGCCGTCGTCTATTCCTCTGATGCGGCCTACATGATCGACACCCGGTCCCGCGTCGACCTCCCGCCGGTCATGGAGGCCCGCCGCGTTCTCAGCCGCGAAGTCGTCATGACGGCTGAAGCGACGGATATTTCGGAGCTGATCAAGGCGGGCTGGAAGGCGCCCGAGGTTTTTGTCGCCAAGGCGCGCGATGGGAAAACCGACATCTGGGGGGTCATCTATAGGCCGATTTTGTTCAATCCGAAGAAGAGATACCCGATCATCGAGAATATCTACGCCGGGCCGCAGGGATCGTTCACGCCCAAGACCTTCTCCGCCTACAGCGGCATGCAAGCCTTGGCCGAGCTGGGCTTCATCGTCGTCCAGATGGACGGCCTTGGCACCAGCAACCGATCCAAGGAGTTCCACGACTACTGCTGGCGGGACCTGGGCGATGCCGGATTCCCCGATCGCATCCTTTGGCACAAGGCGGCGGCCGCGAAGTACCCCTCCTACGATATTACCCGCGTCGGCCTCTACGGCACCTCGGCCGGCGGCCAGAGCGCCCTGGGTGGTCTGCTCTTCCACCCGGACTTCTACAAGGCCGGCTTCGCCGCTTGCGGATGCCACGACAACCGCATGGACAAGATCTGGTGGAACGAGCAGTGGATGGGCTGGCCGCTCGGCCCCCACTACGCCGCTTCGTCCAACGTGGACAACGCCTACCGTTTGAGGGGCAAGCTTCTGCTGGTTGTGGGGGAGATGGACCAGAACGTCGATCCGGCCTCGACATTCCAGGTCGTGAGCGCTTTGATCAAGGCCGATAAAGCCTTCGATCTGCTGGTCATCCCTGGCGCGGGCCATACCTCGGGCGGGACCTACGGCGAGCGCAAGCGCAACGATTTCTTCGTCCGGGCCCTAATGGGCCTCGAGCCACCGAACTGGAATAATAATTAGGGGGACACCATACATAATTCCCGAATCCATTTGTTGACGACCCGCGGCGGGCAAGGAGACTCTAATGTCTTCGGGGAATTTTCTTAGCTTTCAGCGATAGGGCGGGATGGCGGGAGGTCCAATTTGCTTTAATTCCGGCGTTCCCCCAGTGACGAACGTCAATTAAAGCTCAGGGGGGATATTCGGCGTCTCCAATTGATTACTCGAGACCGTCAACGAACAGTTCGGGAATTATGTATGGTGTCCCCCAATTATTTTCAGTCGACGATGAAGACGCGGGCCCCGGTGGCGCTGACGGCCATGTGCGGATCGGCTTCATCGTCGCCGGCCGCGAAGCCGGAGCCCCGCCGCAGTAGGTGGGTCGCGCCGCTCTTGAGCCGGATCTCGACCTCGCCGTCGATGACGTAGAGGATATGCCCGCGCGGGCACCAGTGGTCCGACTCGAAGCCCGGCGAGTAGTCGACGACCCTGGCCCGTACGTCTCCGCCCTCGAAGGAGCGCCAGTGCGAGGTCCCCGTCTTTCCTTTATGCTCAATGGCCGGGATGCGATTCCAGTCGGTGACGGAGAACGGGACGCTATCGATCTTCATGGCGCTTCCCCTCAGGCTCCGATCTTTTTCTTCTTCTTCAGACTCAGCTTCATGGTCAGGACCTTGTCCGAGGAGAAGATCTTGCCGGCCAGGAAGACCAGGATGAGGAAGAAGACCAGCATATAGGCCATCCCGAACAGGACCGACTTGGTATCGCCCAGGAACATGTTCTGCACGGCCATAAAGGAGTGGGAGAAGGGGATGGCATAGAGGAGCGCCTTGACCGGCAGGGACAGCGTCTTGATGTCGGCGAACATGGTGAGGAAGTAGGGGATCATGACCAGCAGGACGACCGGCATGATCAGGTTCTGGGCGCTGCGGAAGTCTTCGGCCAGGACGCCCAGGATGGTGGCCAGGGCCAGGGCGCAGAGGATGGCCAGGAAGAGGGAGATGCCCAGGACGACCAGGCTGTTCCCGCTCAGGGTCAGACCCAGCTGGGCGGCTACGGACTGGCCGGTGCCGGTCTGCAGGTCGCCGGTCATCCCGCCCATCATCGACTTGTAGCCGAGCATGTAGATACCGGCCGAGAGGAGGCCGACGATGCCCGCGGCCAGCATCTTGGCTGCTACGATGGATGTGCGCGAGACGGGCACGGTCAGCAGGGTCTCCAGAGTCTTGTCCTGCTTCTCCATGGCGATGGCCGAGATGACCATCTGGGAGGAGTAGATGATGATCATCATCAGGATGATCGGGACAAGCAGCGACTGAGACATGACGATGCCGGTGATGGACGAAGCCGTCCCTTCCGCCATGCGGTCGCGGATGAGGACGTAGTCGCGGGTCTTGATGGGCGTCTTGACCGCGGCCGGGTCGATCCCCGGCAGGCGCTCTTTCAGGACGTTGTTGGAAAGGTATTCGTTCATCGCCCCCAGCACCGCCTTGAGGATCTCGGACCGGCGGACGCCGGTGACGGAGAAGTTGCGCAGGAAGGCGTAGGTCTCGATCTTCAGCGGCTCGAGGCCGTCGATCGAAGCTCCGAACCCGGCCGGGACGACCAGCAGGACGTTGGTCTGGCTCTTGCGGCAAGCTTCCACGGCGGCGGCTGCGTTCGCGGCCTGGACCGGTACGGCCTCGAAGCGGGCCGCGCCCAGGGCCCCCAGGACCGAGCGGGACATGTCGGACTTGTCGAGGTCGAGGACCGAGATCTTCTGGACCCCGGACATTTTCTTGACTTCCTGCTTGGTGATGCCGCCGATGAAGTAGAAAAGAGCCATGGTGAAGAGCAGCGAGGCGACCAGCTGCTTGGTCACCAGCTCGCGGATTTCCTTTTTCAGCAGATGGGTGAACTTCTTCATCGCAGGGCGCTCCTGAAAACGACTTCCAGATTCTCGGCGCTGTACTTGCTCTTGAGCTCGGCCGGCGTGCCCGAATCGAGGATGCGGCCCTTGTCGATCAAGGCCACCCGGTCCGACAGATACTCGATCTCGAGCATGTTGTGGGAGGACAGCAGGACCGAGATCCCTTCCCTGGCGTAGCGCTTGACGATCTCCCGGACTTCGAGCGAGTTGATGACGTCCAGGCCCGAGGTCGGTTCGTCCAGGATGGTCAGGGCGGGCCGGGTCATCAGGGCCCGGGCCAGCAGGAGCTTGCGGACCATGCCCTTGCTGTAGGTCCCGACCTTGTCGTCGAGCCGGGCGCCCAAGCCGCAGATGGCTTCGGCCCGGTTGAGGATCTCCTTCTCCTGGGCCGGCGAGTCGGCATAGAAGCGGGCCATGAACTCCAGGTAGGAACGTGCTTTGAGATTGCGGTAGGCGCCGGCCTCCTCGGGCAAGTAGCTGATGCGCTCCCGGAACTTTTCGGGGTGGCTCTTGATGTCGAAGCCGTTGAGGGTGACCGTCCCCTCGCTCGGCGTGAGCAGGGTGGCGACAACCCGCAGGGTGGTCGTCTTGCCCGCGCCGTTCGGGCCGATCAGAGCGAAGATCTCTCCCTCGTGGACCTCGAAGCCCACGTCTTTGACGGCCTCCAACTGTCCATAGCGCTTCTTCAGATGTTCGACTTTGAGGACGATGCCCATTCCGTTCTCCTTCACCAATAATAGGGGTACAGTATACGTAATTCCCTATTTATGCGGCATTCTAGCCCAAAGGGTGCTTAACGCCAAGGGCCGTTCCTTAATACGCAGCCATGGCATCCGGGTTCGAAAGATGGGGGACACCATACATAACTCCCGATCTATTTGTTTACGTCCGGGAAGGGGGGAAGGGCGTCAAGGAATGGGGCGAAAACGTCAACGAAAAGTTCGGGAGTTATGTATGGTGTCCCCCAATTATTATTTGCGGCTGGCGGCGGCGCGGGCTAAAACTTCAGCATCGGTCAGGGTTATGTGGTCCGAGGCGCACATCGGGACGGAGATTCGGCGCGGGGCGGCCAGCTCGGGGTAAACGACGTAGAATCGGCCCGTGGCCAGGCGCGCGATATCCTCGCCGTCGCCTCCCTTGTCCCGCAGCAAGCCGCGGGCCGCCTCGATGGAAGCGGGCGAATTGAAGCGGCCGAGGAGCTGGGTCGAAGCGTTGGCCGTGATGCGGTGATCCATGGACTTGGGCTCCTGGCTGGCGAAGACGAGCCCCAGACCATACTTGCGGGCTTGGGCCGCCAGCCGGATGAGGCCGGAGCTGCACCCGGTCGTCCTGACGGCGGGCACGAAGTCTTTAGCCTCGTCGAGGACAAACAATCCGGTCAGAGGCTTGCCGGGAACGGGCGGATTCTTCCGGATCCAGGTGAAAAGGGTCATGGCCAGCTGGCTGAGGAAACGGCAGCGGGAGGCTAGGGACTCCAATCCTAACAGACTGATGACCGAGATTCGGGTCCTGGAGCTGACCGGCTTCAGCCCGAAAAGCACCCCGGGATCGAGACGCTTGCCCGCGCGCCCAAGCAGCGGATCGATGGCCATGCGGGCCCGCAGCCCATCGGCCATGCCGACAGCCAGCCGCGGCGCCCCGCTGATTCCGGCCCCGGCCGCTTCGGGCAGGTCGGCCAGCAGGGCGATGAGATCCCTCATTCCGCCCCCGCCGCGCCCGGCGAAATAGCGCAGGGCGGCTGTCAGGACGCCCATCTTCTGCAGGGTTGTGTCCGTCCTTCCGCCGGCTAGGATGTCCTCCAGGCTCTCGCTGACCATCTCGATGGCCTGATCCAAAGCTTCCGGCTCGCCGGCCAGGCCGGCAAAATCCGGAAGGGGATCGAGGATCAGGGGATTCCCGGCTTGCCGTCCCGGCGACCAGACGACGACCTCAGCCTTCCTCCAGTAGCGCTCGGCTTGGGCTGATTCGGCGGAGGTCCAGTTAGGCGGCATGAGGTGCGGCTTGTCGCCCAGCCCGGCCAGGTCATTGGCGCAATCGATCACGATCGAGGGGATGCCGGCCACCGCGGCCTCTTCCACGATCCGCTTAACCAGGACAGTCTTGCCGGAACCTGCTCCCCCCAGAACGACCGTATGCTGAGTCAGGCCGGCCGGGGAGACCGATATCATCTCGCGGCTGCCGTCGCCCGGCTCGGCGTAACCAAGCAGGAGTCGATCCTCCCTATCCGTAGCCGCCGGAGAGGCCGCAACCGTGGGGATGGGGCTCTTCACCCCTGCTGTCAGGGGATCTCGGACGTCGGGCAGGTCTTCGATCCGGATTGTGTGGCGCATCTCCGGGAGCGCGGTCTGTCCGGCTCTCCGGGTCGTCGGCGCCTCCGCGGCCCCGCCCGCGGCGGCCCGAAACATCGCCGCGGCGGCCTCCAGCATCGGCAGGCGCGAGGCCGGCCGCTTGGCTTTCAGCCAGTCGGGCAGCTCGGCCCGCTGCTCGCGGCGCAGC
>DFYJ01000119.1 GCA_002383325.1 Candidatus Aminicenantes bacterium UBA4085 | reverse complement strand
GAGCTTGCGTAGCCCTCGAAGGGACATCGCTTCGACAGTCCCCGCAAGGGCTGGGTTCCCTCAGAGAGCTATGGAAAAAGGCTGAGCCCTCGCTATCTCGCCGTTGTCCGATACCCCAAACCGCTTTGTTCCCCGAAATCTTGCGAAAAGGCCCATTTCCAGGGGACAGGCGGCTCTAGGATCAGCGGATGCTACCGGGGAAGATCCCGTCGGGATCGAAGCGGACCCGGCTCGGATGCCCGGCGCAGGGGATGTCGAAGGTCTTGGACGCCGCATCCATGTCCAGGCTGCGGCGGACCTTCCGCCCATCCTCGGTCCAGGCGATCCAGAGCGGGAAGACGAAAGCCGGGCCGGTCTGGGTCACCTGGACGCGCAGGACCGGCCGGCCGGCCACGGTTTGGACGGAGTGGCTGGCCCGGATCTCCGGCAGAAGATGGCTGCCGAGCCAGCGGTCGAAGAACGGCTTCAGGTCCCGCTCCGCGGCCGCGCTCATGACTTGGATGAAGTCCCGGGTCCGGGCGGCCTGTCCCCGGTTGCGGGCGAAGAAGTCCCGCAGGCCGCGGAAGAAGCGCTCCTCGCCGACAAGGTCCAGGAGCATGCCCATGACGAGGGCGCTCTTGTCGTAGACGATGGCCTGGTAGGCGCTGAAGTCGAGGTGCCTCAAGCGGGTGCCGAGAATGATGGGCCCCAGGCGGGATTTGCGGGCCGTCCAGCGGGCAAAATGCTGCATCAAGCTGCGGTAGGCATCCTCCCCTTGCCTGCCGCGCAGGTAGAGCGCGGCGGAGAACTGGGACAACCCCTCGCTCAGCCACTGGTCCTTATAGGTGGCCCAGGAAACGCCCTGGCCCCACCACTGGTGGGCGATCTCATGGGCCAGGTAGCCGATCCGGAAGCGGCCCAGGTTGACGGGGGCATTGGCCGCCAGGAGACGCGTGCCGTCCGAAGCCCGCGGCAGGTCGTTGAGAACGACCAGGGAGGCGGGGCTGTGCCCTCCCCCCGTCGGCCACTGTCTCTGCACGACGGTCAGCTTGGCGAAGGGGTAGGGGCCGAACAGCTCGCCGAAGACACGGAGGATGTCCCGGCTGTCCTGCGGCAGCGACGTGCTGGGCAGGCGGACATCCGAGGCATAGAAGGCTTCGACCGGCGGGCCGGAATCCGGTCCCGGATCGCCGCCGATGGGCGTCAGCCGTCCGACCAAAAAGGACAGGTAGCGCAGCGGCTCCCGGCTCCGGAAGCCGAAATAGGGGTGCCCGACCTTCTCCAAGGCGGTGACCCGGCCGAGATTGTCGACGATGCCCTTTTCCGTCTCCAGCCCGCTGGCCACGCAGGTATACCCGGGAGGCACTACGACCCGCAGGCTGGCCTGGAAGAAATCGTCCTCGGGCGGGGAGGGATACCAGTAGGCCGACTGGCTGTAGAGAAGGGTCTCGTAGGCGGGCCCACCCATGGCCGCGGCCCCGCCGGCCTGGCCGGCGGTCAGATCGTCGGCCGTCGGCGCGGGGGGATTCAGCACGCCCCGGTAGAGAACCTCGATCCAGGCCTCCCCTCCCTTGGGGAGCGCATCCAGGAGGAAGACATAGAGCAGGCCGCGCGTTTTGTCCTGGGTGAAGAACAAGGAGCGGCCGCCCTGGTCCTGGATGCGGAGGATGTCCAGCGCCGGATGGAGGTTGAAGCGCAGGCTGTCGACGTCGTCGACCTGGGCCTTGAACTCCAGCCGGGCCCGGCCGGAGAGGTATTTCCGATCGGGCTGGACATCGACGTCGATGGTGCAATTCCGGATATCCGCCCGGCGGTCGAAGGACAGATACATCCGCCGCAGCGGGGGGCCCTCGGAGTCGGGCGTGTAGAGGCTGATGATCCGGTCGGGCCGGCGGGAGGCCAGATGGATCTCGTCCTCCGCGTAGGGCGAGTAAACGTAGGTCAGGGCCCCGGCCCGGCGGGCCTGGAGATCGAACACGGCCTGCTCGTCCCGCGGCAGGAATGTCATCGGCTCGCCGGTCAGGGAGTTCTCGACCGTGAAGGAGGCGCCGTAGCGGTCCCGGAAGATCGCGGCCGCCTTGGCCGCCAAAGCCTCGGCTTTCTCCGCGGACAGCTCGATCGGCCGTTCCGACTCGATCCGGACGTGGGATTGGAAGTAGCCGGGAGAGAAGCGCAGGTAGGCCGACTCGATCTTGTCCTCCAGGTAGGGCGTCCCGTAGCGGAGCTCGAGCTGGTGGCGCTCGGCGGCGTGGGACGGCGTGAAGCGGAGGCGTCCCTCGCCCAGAACGATCAGACCCGTCTCCAGGTCGGGCAGGTTATCGTGGAAGACGAAGGCCTCCGTGAAGGTCAGCTTGAAGTCCTGGTGGGAGACTTCGACCCGGCCGGCCCGCAGAGCCCGGCCGGACGGGAGGCGCAGCTTGTAGAGGACGCCAAGGCCGCCCGAGACGGTCTTTTCAGCGATGAGCCAGGCGCCGCCGCTGGAGACCGGCACGACCTGCCAGTTCTCGAGCATGGCCGAGAGCTCGTTCTGGAAGAAGACCTGGAGGAAGATCCGCTCCGTCCCGTCGGGGTCGGCCGACCGGCCGGCGACGCGGAAGAGCACGCTGGTCATGCCGAAGGTCTTACGCAGGTCCTCGGCCCGCAGGCGCTCCTTGTCCCGCAGCCTCGGGACAAAGGCTTCGGCATAGCCGCTCAAATCGCCGGAGGCAAAGGCCCGGCTGAGACCTTCCCAAAAGGCGTCGGGAGCGGATGTCTGGATCGGTCCCGCGTAAGCCGAGCCCAGAGCGGCGGTCCAGAAGACGGCCAGGAGGCCTATCAACTTCCGGATCGAGCCCTTCACCCTTGTATTATATCGCGTCGGGGCGGCGGACATCAGTCTCACGCAGCGCATCTGCCGCTTTCAAAAGCACGTTTTGTGCCAAGCCGCTTCCTCCAGAGGTCAACGGGCGGCGGAGCGGCTCCGAAGGCGACGCGGCGTAAAATAAGTTTACGGGATCACTTGGAGGACGGCTTGTCCAGGTGCTTGCGGAAGTCCTCCTCCCAGGTCACGAAGGAGTGGAAAAACCGGGAGTCCCCTTCGTCGATGCCGCGGGTGATCTCGGTGATGTGGGAGGACGCCGCGCCGAATCCCTCCAGGGCATAGATGACGGCCTTTTCGGGATCGACGTGGGAGCCGCAGGTATAGATATCCAGGGCGGCGTAGCGCCGCTCCGGCCAGGTATGGGTCGAGAGGTGGGATTCGGAGATGACCACGACGCCGCTGACACCGCTGGGCGGAAACTTGCTGAAGGAGATGGCCCAGACCGTGGCCCCGGCGACCTCGGCCGCCTTGACCAGGATGTCCTGGACCTTCTCGACGCTGCCGATGACCTTGGCATTGCATCCCGAGGCTTCGACGATGTAGTGGTGTCCGACCGGCTCGTAGATCTTTTTGGGCAATCCTTCCTCCTGCAACGGCAAAGCAATCGAAACAGGGGCATTATGGCACATCCGTCCCCCCTGTCAATATGAGAAGCGCCGCTTGCGATCCGGGGAAATATCCGCTGTTCGGGTTGACGGTCAGACAGCCACGCGGCGGTCGTTCTTGATGGTGTTGAGGACGATGTGGGTGACCGTCCGGGCCACGTACTTGTTGCCGTTGATCCGCTTGAGGAAGGCGTTAAGATCCTCGCGGCCCAGGAAGTGGGCCACGATCAGGGAATCCCACTCTCCGGTCACGTCGAGGACCAGGGCCACGTGGGGATCGCGGGCGATCAGGCGCTGGGTTTCCAGGAGCCGGCCCTGGTTGATGCGCAGCGAGACGACCACGGTCAGGTCGAGTCCCATTGAGGCCGGATCGACGACCGGGATGTAGCCGGAGATGGCCCCCGAGGCCTCCAGCTTCTTGACGCCGCGGATGACGGCGGTGGTCGAGGTGCCGAGCTCCTTGGCGATTTCGCGGTAACTTTTACGCGCGTTGGCGTTCAGCGCCTTGACCAGCTTGCGGTCCATGGCCTCGATCATGCCTCTCTCCTTAGCGGAGTTGACACCCCCGGGAGACGGGTCTAAGATAGCGCACAAAAACCGACTCCGGGGCCGCCGTCGGAGCTCAGTCTACGGGATCGGACGGCATTCCACAAGCCCAGGCCGGAAGAGGAGGACATCATGACCCCGATCGCCAACCGCCCCGCCAAGAACTTCGGCTTTGCCCAGGCCGAGGACGTCCTCAGGGAGGTCCGCAACCCGGCCCGGCGGATCGAGTTCATCCGGATCCTCTTCGCCGATATCCTCGGCCGGCCCATGGAATTCTCCTTCCCCGCCTCGGAGCTGGAGGCCGCTTTCCGGGAAGGCAAGGGCTTCGACGGCTCCTCGGTCGAGGGCTTCGTCCGGATCGAGGAGAGCGATCTGATCATCCAGCCCGATCCCAAGACCTTCCGGGTCCTGCCCTGGACCTACCGCGGCGCCGCCGACGACACGGTCTGGCGCGAGGGGATCATGTTCGGCGACATCGTCACGCCCGACGGCAAGCCCTCCGGCGCCGACAGCCGCCACGTCCTCAAGCGGGCCCTGGCCGGGGCCAGGAAGGAGTTCGGCTTCGACGGCTTCTTGGTCGGCCCGGAGCTGGAGTTCTTCATCTTCCCCAATGACCGCGAGCCGCGGCCGCTCGACCAGGGCGGCTACTTCTTCGCCGGGCGCCACGGCGAGATCCGCAAGGAGACCCTCCTGCTCCTGCAGCGCATGGGCGTGCCCACGGAATACGACCATCACGAGGTGGCCCACGGCCAGCACGAGATCGACCTGCGCTA
>DFYJ01000018.1 GCA_002383325.1 Candidatus Aminicenantes bacterium UBA4085 | reverse complement strand
AGCCGTCGTCCACGCGCGCCGCGGCCGCTCCATCCCGCCCGGCCAGCAGATCGGACGAGAGCTGGGCCGCTCCCGGGCCCCGCTCGCCGGGCAGACAGGTCAGGGTGCATTCGGCGGCCTCGGGACCGGCGGTGGCGGCGATCATGCGGAACGCGGCCTGGTCGGCCGGGCCCCACTGCGGATCACTCTCGAACGGCGCCGGCGATGCCGCCGCTTGCTCCAGGGCCTCCCANNGCTCGGTTTGTCCGCGCCGGGATCGTAAAGCGCGTACTCCCGGCTTCCGGCCGGCCGGTAGAAGAGGACGCGGAAGAGGCCTTCCCGCCCCGCGACCGGGCCGTGGAGGTAAGTCCAAACTTCCAGCGGCCGCAGGTCCCGCGCCTCGATCCGGGCCACCTCCAGCGGCGATCCGAACCTGACGTACATGCGCCCGCGGGGGGTCGTGCGGCCGTCCGTGCCGCGCTTCCGGCCAAAGGCGCCGTCGGCGAAGGCCAGCCGTCGGAAGTGCTCGCTGCGGTACTCGTTGGCCGGCGTCCCCGGCGTCGGGTCGCGCTGCAGCCAGAGCTCCTCGATGAACAGGTCGCGCTCGCCGTCCGATCCGAGTCCCAGGAAGGCCTCGCGCTCGGCCGGGGTGATGATCAGGGCCGCGTCGCCCTCGAGCCAGGTCCGATGCCGTTTGGCCAGATCGGCTGCTCCGACTGATTCCGCGCCGATCCCCGCCGCCAGGACAAGGGCCGCCGCCAGGGCGCTGATCCGCATGGTTTTCATGGTCGTTCTCCCTCAGAAGCGGAGCTTGAATCCGAATCGGGCGTCCAGACCCAGCAGGTCGAAGACGGCCTCGCGACACGTCCCGGGCGCCAGGCTCGGGTCGGCCAGCACCATCAGGAGCGTCCTGCCGCCGACGTCGACGGCGTAGAGCGTTCCGTTCAGCTCTTCCGTGTTGGACGAGTTGCCCACGGTGATCTCGTCCGACTGCAGGCCCGTGAACCCGGAGATCTTCCCGGCCCGGCCGGCGGCCTCGAGGTAAAGCGAGACCTGCTCGTTGATGTTGAGCTCCAGGGCCGTCCCGGCGTGGACTCCGAATCCCCGGCCCGTCGTCTGCTGGACGAAGTTCTGCTGCTGCTCGAAGCCCGAGTTCATGCCGTGGTACCAGTAGCGGACGATAGCCAGCAGCGGGCCCCCGTACAGCCGGATGGAGATCAGTTTGTTGAGCGGGATCAGGTAGGAGGCGACGGCCCGGAAGTCCATCGTCCTCAGGTTCAGCTCGGCGTCGGCGTTGGCCTGGCGCGTGATGTACCCCTTGTCGAACACGCTCTCCGGAAACGTCCGCGACCATGAGATGGTCGCGCCCAGCCCCAGGCCGAAGCGGGGCGTCAGATTGTAGGCCAGCTCGGCCCCGAATCCGGACCGGGACGAGAAGACCACGGGGGGATTGTCCATGGTCACATAGTCCCTGGCCTGGAACCATTCGACGGAGTCCTGAAAGCGGTTCTTCGAGCCGGCGATGAGATCCCCGCCGCCGATCATGCCGTAGGCGGCGGTCAGCCGGAAGTTCAAGCCCCGGCCGTGATAGGCGTCCTCCTCGACGGTCCAGAAGTCGGCCGCGGCCTGCTCCCTGGTCTCGACCAGCTCCAGGTCGGTCGAGGCCGCGTAGCCGATGATGACGGAGCCGTCCTGGCGGGCGATGATGAAGCGGATCCAGGCTCCCTCGGGGGCGTAGGACTTGACCAGGGCGCCCTTGGCGAACGAGTCGATCGCCGGGGCGTCGGGATTGGGACGGAGGCGGACGACGGCCGGGTCGGCGACGACTCGGAACGTCCATTCGTTGGACTGGCCGATCTCCATGAAGACGGCCGCCGAGGCCGTCACGTCGCGCGGCTCGGGCGCCGCCGCGGCTTGGGCGGCCGGGATCGCGAGGATGAAAGAAACGACGGCAACGGCGCCTGCGCAAAGCAGGCGGACGCGGCGTGCGGGCATGGCGGGTCCCTCCCGGACGGATGGGTCGATTATAGCAAAATGCTCCGATCTTATAACGTTAAGTTCTTCTTTCATCTCCGGGGAGGGCGTTCCGGGGCCGCCGTTCAGGTTAAGCTCCCTCGGAGATGGGAGAAGAAACCAGCTATGGATCCAGCGGTCTTGTTTCTCAGGCGGGGGGCCGGGGAAATGCGATATAATGGGGCCGGAATCACCCCGAGGACACGCCCATGCTCATCGCCTTCGATATCGGCAACACCACCATCGCCATCGGCCTCTTCGACGGCCGCCGCCTGGTCCGCACCTGGCGCATCCGCTCGGAGCGGGACAAGACGGCCGACGAGTACGCCGTCCTCCTGCGCAGCCTTCTGCAGGGCGCCGGGCCGGGCTCCGAAGCGGTCCGCGCCGCGATCCTCTCCAGCGTCGTGCCGCCCCTGACGCCCGTCTTCCAGGACCTGGGCGCCGAGCTCGCCGGCTCCCGGACGCTGGTCGTCGGCCCCGGGTTGAAGACCGGCATGCCCATCCTCTACGAGCCGCCCTCCGATGTCGGCGCGGACCGCATCGTGGCCGCCGTGGCCGGCTATGAGCGGGCCGGCGGGGCCTGCATCGTGGTCGACTTCGGCACGGCCACCACCTTCGACGCGGTCTCGGCCAAGGGCGAATACCTGGGCGGGGCCATCGCCCCCGGCGTCCAGATCTCAGCCGAGGCCCTCTACCTCAAGACCGCCAAGCTGCCGCGCATCGAGGTCCGCAAGCCGGCCAAGGCCGTCGGCAAGACGACCGTGGCCAGCATGCAGTCCGGGCTCTACCACGGCTACGTCGGGCTGACCGTCAACATCATCCACGAGATCCGACGCGAGCTGGACCCGGCCGCTTCCGTCATCGCCACGGGCGGCTTCGGGCGGATGATGGCGGCCGAGGTGCCGGAGATCTCCCTCTACGAGCCCGACCTGGTCCTGGAGGGCCTGCGTATCGTCTACGACCGCAACGTGCCCCCGCCGCCGGAGCGTTGAGCGCCGGCCCATGACCTACTTCCAGAGCGTCGCGCGCGCCTTCCTGGACCGCCGCGGCGCGCCCCTCATCCTGTCGGCGGCCGAGGTCGATCTGATCGCCTCTTGGGAAAAGGCCGGGCTGCCCTTGGACGTCGTCCTGGAGGGCATCGAGCGGACTTTCGACAAGCCCGCGGCCAAAGCCCGCCCGCGCGGCCGGGGCCCGGGCCTGGCCTACTGCAAGCCCGAGGTCGAGCGGGCCCGCCGGCGCTGGCTCGATC
>DFYJ01000152.1 GCA_002383325.1 Candidatus Aminicenantes bacterium UBA4085 | reverse complement strand
GGAAGCGGGCCTGTTTCTCATATCCCGCGGATTATATCGATCTTCCCAGGGCTTTTCTAGCCGGACCGGCAACCCGGAACGCCATTCCCGGAAGCGTGAGAAAAAGCATATTTTCCCTCCGGGCCCGCTTGAACAGGGAGGCGCGATGGAGTAAATTGGCGCCGGGAGGGTATCTCCATGCCTCACTCGCGCCTCGTTCGAATCGCTGCCGTCGCTCTGCTGGTCGTTGCGGCCGTGCCCGTCCTGGCGGCCTCGGATCCGGCCAAGCCCAAGATCGCCTTCAAAGAAGACGCCTGGAACTTCGGCCGGGCCAAGGCGGGAGCCGAGCTTGTCCACGAGTTCATTTTCTCCAATCAAGGCGACGCTCCGCTGAAGATCGCCAACGTGGAGACCTCCTGCGGCTGCACGGCTGTCCTCCTCTCGACCAAGCGGCTCGAGCCCGGCCAGACCGGCAAGCTCAAGGTGACCTTTGCCACCCAGGGCTACTCCGGCGAGGTCGTCAAGTACATCTATGTCGAGTCCGACGACCCCGTCCAGCCGCGCATCCAGCTGCGGGTCAGCGCCGCCATCGACGTGCCGCCCCAGCCGCGGATCGACTTCGACCGCTACTCCTTCGACGCCGGCCTGCTGGTCGAGGGAGACGAGCTGGTCGCCCCGATCACGATCTACAACAAGGGCGAGCTCGAGCTGCGCTTCGAGTGCCAGCTGTCGGGCGCCAGGATCCTCATGGGCGGCCGGCCGGCCGTCTATCCGGTCAGGGTGGCTTCCGGCGCCAGCGCCGATGTCGTCGTCCGGCTCGACCTGAAGAGCCGCATGGGCCCCATCCGCGAATTCGTCCTGTTCAAGTCCAACGATCCGCTTCGGTCCACCGTCTCGGTCAACCTCAACGGCTACATCGTGACCAAGGAGCAGCTGCGCCAGCTCTTTCAGAAGTACAAAGACATTCTGAAGTGACGGTTCACAATCTCCTAAGCTTCGCCGGCATCTTCGCCCTGGCCTTGGTCGCCTGGGTCATCTCCGGCTGCCGCCGCAAGGTCAACTGGCGGGTGGTGGGCTGGGGGATCGGTCTCCAGTTGCTGTTCGCCTTCTTTATCTTCGCCGTCCCGGCCGGGTCCAAGGCCTTCCTGCTGGTCAACGACGCCGTGGTCAAGGTCCTGGAGAGCGCCCAGGCCGGCACCCGCTTCGTCTTCGGGCGGCTGGCGCTGCCGCCGGGGGCGGTCAACGAGGCGGGAGAGAGCAGCCTCGGGTCGATTCTGATCTTCCAGAGCCTGTCGACGATCGTCTTCTTCGCCGCCTTTCTGGGCGTTCTCTACTACGCCGGGATTATGCCCTTCTTCGTCCGGCTTTTCGCCCGGCTTTTTTCCCGGACGATGCGGATCAGCGGGGCCGAAGCCCTGAGCGTCTCCAGCAACATCTTCGTCGGGGTCGAGTCTTCGCTGGTGGTCAAGCCCTACCTGGCCGAGATGACCGTCTCCGAGCTGGGCACCATCATCGCCGCGGGCATGGCCACCATCGCCTCGACCGTGCTAGCCCTCTACGTCGGCTTCCTGCACGAGCTGATGCCGACCATCGCCGGGCACTTGGTTTCGGCCTCGATCATCGCCGCGCCGGCCGCCATCGTCATGGCCAAGCTGATTCTGCCCGAGACGGGCCGGCCGCTGACCCTCGGCCTGGATGTCAAGCCGCACTATGAGCGCGAGGACAACCTCATGGTCGCGGTCATCAACGGGGCGGAGTCGGGGCTGAAGCTGCTGGGCGGCATCGTCTCGCTGCTGCTGGCCGTCTTAGGTCTCTTGGCCTTTCTGGACATGATCCTGGGATGGGCGGGCGGAGGGCTGAACCGGCTGCTGGGGATCCAGTTCGAGTGGTCGATCAAGTCCTTCCTGGGCTATGTCTTTTATCCCTTCGCCGCCCTGCTCGGGCTGCCCGGGCCGGACATCCTGCCGGTGGCCAGGCTGTTGGGAGAGCGGACGATCGCGACCGAGGTCACGGCCTATCAGCATCTGGCCCAGCTGATGGCTGCCGGCGGGCTGCAATCCGCCCGTTCCGCGGTGGTGGCCTCGTACGCCCTGTGCGGATTCGCCCATTTCGCCTCGCTGGCCATTTTCGTCGGCGGCACGGCGGCCCTGGCCCCGAGCCGGATCAAGGACCTCTCCCGGATCGGATTCAAGGCCCTTATCGCCGCCACCCTGGCCTGCCTGATGACCGGCGCCGTGGCGGGCGTCTTCGCCACCGGCAGCTCCGTCCTATTCAAATAGGAAGGGGTCAGGTCTTGACATTTGACATTTTCCCTTCCTGATCGCGGGCTTCAGCCCATTCCTTCAAGCTGTAGAGAGGGCAAACCTGCTTTTTGGCCAAAAATGTCAAATGTCAAGACCTGACCCCTTCTTGAAGAGCTCTGAGACTTTTCGGTGCGGGGGGCGTCTACCTTAGCGTGGCCGTGACGCGCGAAGACCGCATCCGCCGGGTGGCTCTGGGGCTGGCCCTCTCCGAGTACCCCCGGTGGGCCGCGGCCGTCGAAAAAGCATTTCCTTGCCTGGAAAAAGCCTTCACGGCCGATCTCCATGACCTGGCCGCCCTTGGCCTCGACCCGCCCCGCGCGGCGGCCCTTCTCGATCCCGCGCTCCCGGCCAGGGCGGAAAAAGAGTTTGACACCCTGACGAAGAATGGCTATTCTCTCCTGACCTTCGCGGACGACGACTACCCGGTCGCCTTAAGGGAAATCTTCGATCCTCCCGCGGCCCTCTACTGCGCGGGCCGGCCGGAGGCCCTCCGGGGACCGGCGGTCGCCGTCGTCGGGGCGCGGAATCCTTCGGCCTACGGCAAGTCCGTGGCCGAGCGCCTCTCCGAGGACCTGGCCCGCCGCGGCCTGGTCATCGTGAGCGGCATGGCCCGCGGGATCGACACTTCGGCCCACACCGGGGCGCTGCGGGGCGGCCGGACGGTGGCGGTCCTGGGGTCGGGTCTCGGGACGATCTACCCGCCCGAGAACCGCCGTCTCTTCGACCGCATCGTCGCGGAGGGAGGGGCCGTGGTCACGGAGTTCCCTCTCGGGGGAGAGCCCTTGGGGTTCCACTTCCCCCTGCGCAACCGCATCATCAGCGGTCTGTCGCTCGGCCTGGTCGTCGTGGAGGCGGCCCGGCGGAGCGGCTCGCTGATCTCGGCCGCGATGGCCCTGGAGCAGGGCCGCGAGGTCATGGCCGTGCCCGGCCCGGTGACCTCGGAGCTGAGCGGCGGGGCCAACGGCCTGATCCGCATCGGCGCCCGGCTCGTCGAGAGCTGGGAGGACGTGGTGGACGAGCTGCCCGGCCCGATCCGGGACGCCATCCGGGTCCGCAGCCCGGACGAGCCGCCGCCGCTTCTGCCGTCGCTGACGGCGGCCGAGGAGGCCGTGCTGGACGGGTTGACGCCCGATCGGGCCGCCGGCGTCGACGAGACCGCGGAGCGGACCGGCCTGGCGGTGCCGGAGCTCCTGGCCGCCCTGCTCGGCCTGGAGATCAAGGGCCTGGCCGTTCAAGGCCCGGGCAAGACGTATCGTAGGAGATGGTGATGGACAAGTCGCTGGTCATCGTCGAATCGCCGGCCAAGGCGAAGACGATCAACAAGTACCTGGGGGAGGACTATGTCGTCAAGGCCTCCATGGGCCACGTCCGCGACCTGCCCAAGAGCAAGCTCGGCGTCGACGTGGAGAACGACTTCGCCCCGCTTTATGACATCATCCCCGAGCGCAAGCAGATCGTGGACGACCTCAGGCAGGCGGCCAAGCAGGCCTCGGCCATCATCCTGGCGGCCGACCCCGACCGCGAGGGCGAGGCCATCTGCTGGCACCTCAAGGAGCTGCTGGACGGCGGCGACAAGCCTCTCCACCGCCTGAAGCTGCAGGAGATCACCCAGCCGGCCGTGCAGGAAGCGCTCAAGCACATGACCGACTTGGATATCCACATGTTCGACGCCCAGCAGGGCCGCCGCATCCTGGACCGCCTGGTCGGCTACCTCATCAGCCCGCTGCTGTGGAAGAAGATCGCCCGCGGCCTGAGCGCGGGCCGGGTCCAGAGCATCGCCCTGCGGCTGGTCTATGATCGCGAGAAAGAGATCCAGGCCTTCGTGCCCGAGGAATATTGGACGATCTACGCCCATCTGGCCGCTGCCGGGCCGCCGCCGTTCCGGGCCGTCTTGGCCAAGATCGACGGCAAGAAAGCCAAGATCGGCGACCAGGCGGGCTCCGACGCCGTCCTGGCCGACCTCAAGGACACGCCCTTCAGCCTGGCCAGGGTCAACGTCCGGGAGAAGAAGCGCCATCCCGCCCCGCCCTACATCACCAGCACCCTGCAGCAGGACGTCTACCAGCGCCTGCGCTATCCCGTCAAGCGGACCATGGCCATCGCCCAGAAGCTCTACGAGGGCATGGCCATCGGCGACCGCGGCCCGGTCGGCCTGATCACCTACATGCGCACGGACTCGGTCCGCATCTCGGCCGAGGCGCAGGCTTGGGCCCGCCCCCTGATCGAGGGGATGTACTCGGCCCGGCATCTGCCGGCCAAGCCGAACGTCTACAAGAATAAAAACGCCGCCCAGGACGCCCACGAGGCCATCCGCCCGACCTCGCCCGATCTGACTCCCGAGGTCGTCAAGCCCTACCTCAAGAAAGAGGAATTGAGCCTCTACACCATGATCTGGAACCGCTTCCTGGCCTCCCAGATGAGCCCGGCCCAGATCGAGGAGACCGAGTTCGAGATCGAGGCCAAGAAGTACCTCTTCTCGGCCAAGGGCGAGGTGCTCAAGTTCGCCGGCTTCCTGGCCCTGACTCCCAAGGGCGAGAACGGCGACGGCAAGGAGACCCTGCCCCCGGCCAAGGCGGGCGAGACGCTGGCCCTGGATCGCCTGGAGCCCAAGCAGAGCTTCACCCAGCCCCCGGCCCGCTACACGGAAGGGACGCTGGTCAAGGAGCTGGAAGCCAAGGGCATCGGCCGGCCCTCCACCTACGCCCCCATCATCTCGACCCTGCAGAACCGGACCTACGTGGTCAAGGACGAGGGCAAATTCGTGCCGACCGCCCTGGGCCTGTTCGTGACCGAGTTCCTCATCCGCAACTTCCCCGACATCATGGAGATCAGCTTCACGGCCGGCATGGAGGAGGAGCTGGACAAGGTGGAGGAGGGGACGGCGGCGTGGCGGGAGTCGATCAAAGCCTTCTACGCCAAGCTGGACAAGGACCTCAAGGCGGCGGCCAAGGTCGAGAGCGTCAAGGCCACGGGCATCCCCCTGGACGAGGCCTGCCCCAAGTGCGGCAAGCCGGTCGTGCTCAAGAGCGGGCGCTACGGCAGCTTCAAGTCCTGCTCGGGCTACCCCGAATGCGATTTCACCGAGGACATGGTCAAGAAAGAGGTCGTGGTCCTGGATGAGAAGTGCCCCGATTGCGGAAATCCGCTCGTCCAGAGGCGCGGCCGCTACGGGCTCTTCACCGCCTGCTCCGACTATCCGACCTGCAAATACATCAAGAAGAAGAAGTTCGAGGACACCGGCCTGGCCTGCCCCACGGGCTGCGGCGGGACGATCCTCAAGCGCGAGACCAAGCGCGGCCGCTTCTTCTACGGCTGCGGCCGCTTCCCCAAGTGCCGCTACGCCACGTGGGACGAGCCCGTCAAGCAGCCCTGCCCCAAGTGCGGCAAGCCGTTCGTCCTGCGCCACAGCACCAAGAAGGACGGCACCTACCTCCACTGCCAGGACGAAGTCTGCGGCTGGCGGGAGGAGGCCGTGGGGGCTACAATAGCCCCGAAGGCCAAGGAGCCGGCCGCCAAGGATGCGCAAGGCGCTTGACGCGTTTCTCGAACACCTGACCCACGGGCGCAACGCCTCGTCCCACACCGTGGCCGGGTACCGCACCGATCTCCTGCAGCTGGCCGTCTATTGCGAGGCGCGCAAGATCGGGCTGCGCGCCGTCGACCACGTCCTCCTGCGCGGCTTCCTGCACGACCTGTCCGCGGCCCATATCGCCAAGTCGTCGGCCGCCCGCAAGCTGGCCGCCATCCGCTCCTTCTTCAAGTTCTGCCTCCAGCAGGGGCTGGTCGACGACAACCCGGCCCGCATGGTCATGACCCCCAAGCTCGACCGGCCGGTGCCGGAGTTTTTGTCCGAGAACGAGATGGCCCGCTTCCTGGATGAGCCGGACAAGGTCGACGTCCTGGGTCTGCGGGACCGGGCCATCCTGGAGCTTTTCTACGACACCGGCATCCGCCTGAGCGAGCTTTGCGGCATCGATTTGGCCGACATGAGCCTGGAGGACCGCATGCTTCGGGTCCGGGGCAAGGGCAAGAAGGAGCGGCTGGTGCCGTTCGGGCGCAAGGCCGTGGACCGGATGGATGCCTACCTGCGCCTGCGGCCGACCCTGCTGGGCGCCAACTTCGGCGAGTCGGCCGTCTTCGTCAATTACCGCGGCACGCGGATCTCGCCCCGCTCGGTCGAGCGGCTGGTGGACAAGTACGTCAAGCGCTCGCTGCTGCGGCGCGGGGTCAGCCCGCACGCCCTGCGCCACTCCTTTGCCTCGCATCTGCTGGGGCGGGGGGCCGACCTGCGGGTCATCCAGGAGCTGCTGGGCCACGAGAGCCTGGCCACGACTCAGAAGTACACCCACCTCAACGTGCGGCAGCTGATGGACGTCTACAAGAAGAGCCATCCGCGGGCCAAGTAGACCGGGCGTTACGGTGGGCGTCCGCCTCATTCGATGTCAACGGATAGAGCCGAAATCGGGCTCCATGCCGCCCGGAGTTGACGGAGAGCCGCGGCCTCGCGAATAGCGAAGCCATCGCCAGGGGAGAAAGAAGCCGCGGACCTGATGCGCCCTGGCACGCCTTTCGCAATAGGAAGGGGCGAAAGGAGGTGCTCATGAGAGCCCAAGTTATGAAATGCGTCGCGGTGGTCATCGTCCTCGGCCTGTTCCTGTCGCCGCTGACGGCCTTGCAGGGACCGAACAAGGCCGGGGACAAGATCAACATCAACTCCGCTCCCTCCGAGGAGCTGCAGAAGCTGCCGCAGATCGGCCCCAAGGTCGCTCAGCGGATCATCGACTTCCGCAAGACGAACGGCCCCTTCAAGAAGGCCGAGGAGCTGATGAAGGTCCAGGGCATCGGCGAGAAGACCTACGCCAAGCTCAAAGACCTGATCACGGTCGGATGACTCTTCTCACTCTCCGAGGGTGAGCCCTCCACCCTTCGCGCCCCCATTCCGCCGCTTGGCGGGGTGGGGGCTTTTTAGCTGTGGTCAGAGGATCCCGGGATGGGCGGCCAAGAAGGCGGCCATGGCCCGGATGGCGCGGCCGCGGTGGCTGACGGCGTTCTTCTCCTCCGGCCCAAGCTCGGCGAAGGTCCGCCCGAGCCGGCGGTAGAAGAAGAGCGGATCATACCCGAAGCCGCCATCGCCCCGGGCTTGGCTCAGTATGCGCCCGCGGACTCGGCCGGTGACTTGCTTGACGGGATGCCCCCCGCAGGCCAGAACCATGCAGCAGATGAACCGCGCGTCCCGCCTCTCGTCCGGGACGTCCTTCATCAGGCGCAGGAGCTTGCGGTTGTTGCGGGCATCATCCGCCCGCGGGCCCGAAAAGCGAGCCGAGAGGATGCCCGGGGCTCCCTCGAGGGCGTCGACCACGAGGCCCGAGTCCTCGGCCAGCGTCGGGAGGCCCGTGCGCGCGGAATAGAACACGGCCTTGCCGCGGGCATTTTGGGAGAAAGTGCGGCCGATTTCCTCGCAGTCGGCCGGAATCCCGAGATCGGCCAGGCTGACGACACGCAGCGGCAGGCCGGCCAGGGCCGCGGCGATCTCGCGGGCCTTGCCGGCGTTGCCGGTGGCTACCACGAGCGTCCGGCGGGCAGGTTTCACGGCGGCTAGCGTCCGACGGCGTCGAAGAAGAAGGCCAGGATAAACAGGGCCAGGAGAAACAGCGTGTAGACGGCGAAGACGGGCTGGCCCAGGAGCTTCTCAGGCTCCTCCATGACCTCCGCCTCGCGCAGCGTCTTGCGGAAGATCAACAGGAAGAATCCGACCAGGAAGGGGGCGATGACGAAAAAGGTCCAGAGGCGGGCCTGATGAGCGAAGACGAGGAACGCCGCCAGGCAGACCGCGGCGCTGAGGATCATCCCCGCCAGGAGCTTGTTCCGAGTGTATCTTTTCTGCGAAGTCCGGTAGTCGGCCGCCTTCTCCTTGAGGAAGCGGAACTCCGACAGCCGCTTGGCGACCATCAGGAAGTTGCCGAAGGCCCACCAGCTGACAAGCAGCGTGGCCGGCGGGAATTGGGCCGCCGGGGCCAGGGCGAACCAGCCGATCAGGAAGCGGATGGGATTGTTGGCCGATTCGGAGATGGAGTCGAGGAACGGGATGTCCTTGGTCCGGACCGGCTTGACGTTGTAGATGATGCCGGCCAGCAGCAGCCCGAGAAGCGACAGCGAGAAGGGGAGGTCGAAGAGGATGACGGCCAGGGCCAGGCAAGCCCCGGTCAGCGTCAGGCCGAGCAGCGCGAAAGGCCCCTTGCGGATCTGCCCGGCCACCAGCGGCCTCAGCTTCTTGCTCGGGTGGTGGATGTCGAAGGACAGGTCGGCGATCTCGTTGATGACGTAGTTGGCCGTGGAGATGCCCCAGGTCAGCAGGAAGGCGGCCATGGCCCGGGCGGCCAGGATGGGCAGATCGCCCCAGGCGACCGCCTCGCGGTGGAGGAAGAAATAGGCGGCGCAGCCCGAGTAGATGGCCAGGCTGCGCGGCCAGCGCTCCAGGCGCATGGCTCTGAGGTAGGCGCTCACGTGGTGTTGTCCTTGACGGCGTAGATCTCGAAGGAGTCCCTGAGTGCCAATTTTATCTGAATCCTCTTTAAAAATGAAGACGAGCGCGAGGCCGCGAATCCGGCCAGGAGGGAGAATCGGCTGACCAGGTAGTGGGCGCTGAAGGTCCAGGCATAGCGCCGGCGCAGGACGACCCGGAAGCCGGCCGAGGCCAGCAGCGCGTCCAGGGAAGCCCGCGAAAAATAGGCCAGGTGACCGGGTCTCAGGTGCCACCAGCGGCGGCCGGCCAGGACAGCCAGCGGGCTGTGGATGTCCGGCGTCACCAGGGCGAGCACGCCGCCGGGAACCAGGATCGAGGCCGCCTTGGCCACGGCCGCCCGGGGCGTGGGCGTGTGTTCGATGAGATCGATCATGGTCACGGCTTGGTAGCCGCCCGCGGGCAGGTCGGCCTCCTCGAAAGCCCCCTGCCGCAACGGAATGCCGCGGCGCTCGGCCGCCCAGCGCGCGGCCCAGGCGCTGGCGTCGATCCCGTCCACCCGCCAGCCGTCCCGGCGGGCCAGATCGAGGAGGAGACCGGTGGCGGCGCCGACATCGAAGAGCTTTCCCCTGGCCGGGGCCAGCCGGGCCAGGCGCCGCAGGATGGGAGCGAAATTTTTGGAGCGGCCCTCGGCCTCGGCGTCGTAGAGGGGATCTTCGACCGCCTCGTAGAGGGCGGCGATGAAGGCCGGGCGGGGCGAGGGGTCGGCGAAGAGGTGGCCGCAGTCCAGGCAGGCGGCCAGGTCCCAGACCTTGCCGTATTCGCTGTCGGTGATCTTGATCGCCTCGGGATTGAGGGCGGCTGCGTCCAGCGTGCCGGGCCGGGCCGGGCGCAGGCGCGGTCCGCCGCAGGCCGGGCAGCGGCCGATCCTCTCGAAGCGGAGATCGCTCATGTTGAACCGGCGCGATTCTATCCTAATTCGTCCCCTCCGGCCAGCGCTATTGACTTCGGACGCGGGGGTGTGATAGATAACAAAGTCGATTGACAGAGTCGACTACATGGCGGAGGCCGAATTGAAGATCTCGACCAAGGGCGAATACGCCAGCCGGGCCATGCTGGAGCTGTCCCTACGCCACAAGGAAGGGAGCCTCCACATCAAGGCCATCTCGGCCGCCCAGGACATTCCCGAGCGCTTCCTGGAGCAGATCCTGCTGCAGCTGAAACGGGCCGGGTACCTGCGCAGCCGCAAGGGCCCGCACGGGGGCTACGCCCTAGCCAAGCCGCCCGAGATGATCTCCGTGGCCGAGGTCGTCCGGGTCATGGACGGCCCCCTGGCGCCCATCGACTGCGTCAGCGTCACGGCCCACCAAGTCTGTCCCCACGAGGACGCCTGCGGCCTCAAGGGCCTGTGGAAGGAGACCCGCGACGCCGTGGCCGCCATCATGGAGCGGACGACGTTCGCCGACCTGGCCAAGCGGACGCTGGCCGCCCGGGCCAAGTTCGCCGCATCCAAGGGCCGCGGCTTTCGCCGCACGGCCCGTCCCTCCGGAGCGTGAGGCATCGGGAGGCCGAAGGGCGTGCCGTCTTGAAGGAATAGCCGACAATGGCAATCGACAATATAGGCTATTGACCGGGAAAGGGTCGACGATGAAGCTGCAACCGATCGGGAGAGGAAGCCGCCCCGCCCCGGGCCGGCGGGCCCGGAGGGCCCTGGTCCTGCTGGCCGCCGCGGCTCTTGCGGCCGCGGCGGGTTGGGCCGAGGACAAAACCGTGCCAGCGGCCGCGGCGCCCGGGCCGGTCAAGCTGTCCGGCTACGCCCAGGTCCTGTCCACGACCCAGAGCGCCGGCATCGACGGCCTGTCTCTCGGCCGGACGCGCTTGGCCCTCTCCGGCGACGTGACGAAGAAGCTCAAATTCAAGCTCGAAGTCGAAGCCCTCAAGAGCCCGGCCGTCATCGACGCCCAGATCGACTGGACGCCCGCAGCCGCCGCGGGCCTGCGCTTCGGCCAGTTCAAGGTGCCCTTCAGCCTTGAAAACCTGACCTCGACGCCCGACCTGGACCTGATCCATCTGTCCCAGGCCGTGGCCAGGCTCGCTCCCGGGCAGGACATCGGCTCGTCGGGCCGCGACATCGGCGCCGTGGCGACCGGCAAGGCCTCGATCTTCGAGTATTTCCTCGGCGGCTTCAACGGGGCCGGGATCAACAAGGCCGATAACAACGGCCAGAAGGACGTGGCGGCCCGGCTCGTCGTGCGGCCCGTGGCCGGACTCTCCCTGGGCGCCTCCCTCTATGACGGGCGCTATTCCGCGACGGCGGGAGCCGCGCCCGTGACCCGCGACCGGACCGGCTTGGAAGCCGCCTGGGTCACGCCCGCGGTCTCGCTCCGGGCCGAGATCATCCGGGCCAGGGATGCCGACATCCGCAAGCAAGGCTGGTACGCCCAAGCCGGCTGTTTCCTGGTGGCTAAGAAGATTCAAGCGGTTGTCCGCTACGATTCCCTGGACATCAACCGCGCCGCCGCCTCCGACCGGGTGGATGTCGCGGCGGCTGGGCTCAACTGGATCATCCTCGGCCGGACCAAGCTGCAGATCAACTACGAGCACACCCGGAACGAATCGGGCGCCGTCGTCAACCGCGCCTTCCTGGTCCAATTCCAGCTGGGGATCTGAGAATTTCAAGGAGGTCGAAAATGAAAAAAGCCTTTGTCCTTATCCTGGCCGGGTTGATGGCGGCCGCCGCGGCTTTTCCGCAGACGCCGTCGCCTGCCCCCCTGCAGGGCAAGATCAGCCTTTCGGGCGCCTGGGCCCTCTATCCCATGGCCATCAAGTGGGCCGAGGAGTTCCGCAAGACGAATCCCAAGGTCAGGATCGATATCCAGGCGGGCGGGGCGGGCAAAGGCCTGGCCGACGCCCTATCCGGGATGGTCGACATCGGCATGGTCTCGCGCGATATCTACCCGGCCGAGACGGCCAAGGGCGCCTTCCCGCTGGCCGTGACCAAAGACGGCGTCGTGGCCACCGCCAGCGCCCGCCATCCGTTCCTGGCCGCCCTGCGAGCCAAGGGGCTGACCCGGGCCGCCTTCATCGACATCTGGATCGCCGGCAAGCCGTTGACCTGGGGCCAGGCCCTGGGGACTTCCGACAAGGCGCCCATCCGCGTGTTCACCCGGTCGGACTCCTGCGGGGCGAGCGAGACGTGGGCGGCCTTCCTGGGCGGCCGGCAGGAGGACCTGGGGGGCATCGGCGTCTACGGCGATCCGGGCCTGGCCGACGCGGCCCGCCGCGACCCCCTGGCCATCGGCTACAACAACATCAACTTCGCCTATGACGCCAAGACCCTCAAGCCGATCGAGGGCTTGGCCATCGTGCCCATCGACCTGAACGGCAACCGCCGGATCGACGCCGCGGAGAATTTCTACGCCACCCGCGACGACATCACCAAGGCCATCGCGGCCGGCCGGTACCCTTCGCCCCCGGCCCGCGATCTCTATTTCGTGACCAAGGGCCGGCCTCAGAAGCCGGCGGTGGCGGCCTTCATCCGCTGGGTCCTGACCGAGGGGCAGGCCTTTGTCCCCGCGACGGGCTACATTCCGCTGGCCAAGGACAAGCTGGCCGCGGAGCTGAACCGCCTGGCGGGGAAGTAGGGGCGCCGGAGACGGGGGAGGCCGCGAGATATGGCCAGGGACGACGCGAGGCTCAGGCGGGACCGCCGGGCCCGCCGCTCCATGCGCTGGATCTCGTTCCTGCCCGGCCTGCTCGTCGGCCTGATCCTGCTGGGCCTCTATCTCAAGTCGCGCGGCCTGCTGGCCCTCAAGCCGCTGACCTCGCTGCTGTTCGGCTCGGAGTGGAAGCCCCTCAGGGGCAGCTTCGGCCTCTATCCCTACATCCTGGGCACCTTCTGGGTCACCCTGACGGCCATGATCCTGGCCGTTCCGGTCTCGCTGCTCACGGCCGTCTACCTGTCGGAATACGCGCCGCGCTCCGTCCGCGGGGCGGCCAAGACTTTCATCGATCTTCTCTCCGGCATCCCCTCGGTGGTCTTCGGCGTCTGGGGTATGCTGATGGTGGTCCCGCTGACGGCCAAGCTGGCCGGCCTGTTCGGCGTCTACTCGTCCGGCTTTTCGGTCCTGGCCGGAGCCATCGTCCTGGCCATCATGGTCTTCCCGACCATCATCCTGGTCTGCCTGGAGGTCTTCGCCTCGGTCCCGCGGGACCTGCGCGACGCCTCGCTGGCCCTGGGGGCGACCAAGTGGGAGACGGTCAAGCACGTCGTCTTGCGCAAGGGCGCGCCGGGCGTTTTTGCCGCCGTCGTCCTGGGCTTCTCACGGGCTTTCGGCGAGACCATGGCCGTGCTCATGGTTGTCGGCAATGTGGCCAAGGTCCCCAGGTCGCTCTTCGACAGCGCCTACCCGCTGCCGGCCCTCATCGCCAACCATTACGGCGACCTGATGTCGGTGCCGCTCTTCGACTCGGCCCTGATGCTGGCCGCCCTGGTCCTGATGCTGGTCGTCCTGGTCTTCAACCTGGCGGCGCGGATCATCCTGACCCGGATCGAAAGGAGGGTCGAGTGAGCCGCGACCGCCGCCGCCGGACCGAGGAGAAGGTCTTCAAGGCCCTCATGATCGCCTCGACCGGGATCGTCATGGGCAGCCTTCTGCTCATCGTCGGAACCGTCGTGGTCAAGGGCTTCCCGGCCCTTGACCTGGACATGATCACCCGGACGCCCGAGGGCGGCTTCTACCTGGGCGGCGAAGGCGGCATCCTGAACGCCATTCTGGGCTCGCTCTGCCTGGCCGGCGGGGCCACCCTGCTGGCCCTGATCCTGAGCCTGCCGCTGGTCCTGTTCCTGAACACGGAGGCCAAGCCCAAGTCGGGCGCGGCCCTGCGGCTCCGCTTCGCCCTGGACGTGCTGTGGGGCGTGCCGTCGATCGTCTACGGCGCCTTCGGCTTCGTGGTCATGGCCTGGATCGGTCTGCGGGCCTCGCTGCTGGCCGGCATCATCGTGGTGGCCCTGCTGGAGCTTCCGATCATGGCCCGGGCCATGGACGAGGTCCTGCGGCTGGTCCCCGACTCGCTCAAGGACGCCTCGGCCTCGCTCGGCGCCACCCGCCTGGAGACGTCGGTGCGGGTCGTCCTGCGGCAGTGCCTGCCCGGCCTGCTGACGGCCGTGCTCATCGCCTTCGGGCGCGGAGTGGGCGACGCCGCCTCGGTCCTCTTCACGGCCGGCTTCACCGACAACCTGCCGTCCTCGCTCCTCCAGCCTGTGGCCACCCTGCCGCTGGCCATCTTCTTCCAGCTCGGCACGCCGTTCCCCGCGGTCCGGGCCCGGGCCTACGCCTCGGCCGCCGTGCTGACCCTGATCATCCTGGTCGTCAGTCTGGCCGCCCGCTGGCTGAGCCGGAAGCTGAGAAAGCACATCATCCCATGAGCACACCCCACCTGCGCATCCGCAATCTGAGCGTCGCCTTCGGCGACCAGCCCGTCCTGCGCAACGTCAGCCTGGACGTCCCGGACCGCGAGATCACGGTCATCATCGGCCCGTCGGGCTGCGGCAAGACGACTTTGCTCAAGTCCCTCAACCGGCTTCTGGACTCGGTCGACGACGTCCGGATCAGCGGCAGCATCTTCGTCGACGAGGACGACATCAACGACCCCGGGGTCGAGGTCACCCGGGTCCGCAAGAAGATGGGCCTGCTGTCCCAGAAGCCGCAGGTCCTGCCGATGTCCATCTTCGACAATATCGCCTACGGGCCCCGCCTGCATGGGATCCGGGACAAGACGGTCCTCGCCGTCATCGTCGAGAAGGAGCTGCGGGCGGCCGGGCTGTGGGACGAGGTCAAGGACCGCCTGAGCGGGCCGGCCTCGCGGCTGTCGGTCGGCCAGCAGCAGCGGCTGTGCCTGGCCCGCGGCCTGGCCGTGGAGCCCGAGATCATCCTGGGCGACGAGCCGACCTCGGCCCTCGATCCCCAGTCCAGCCGGATTGTCGAACAGCGGCTGACCGAGCTGAAGGCCGACTACACTGTCATCGTCGTCACCCACATTTTGCGCCAGGCCCGCCGGATCGCCGACTATATCGCTTTCCTCTATCTGGGCGAGCTCGTGGAGCACGGGCCGGCGGCGGAAGTCTTCGCCTCGCCCCGCGATCCCCGCACCCGGGCCTACCTGACCGGGGAGATCTCTTAGCTTTCGGGGCGGGCAACTCTTCCGGTTCCGGGATCGTATATAATGCTGGGAGCGCTTCGCGCTCCGACCTTTGTTCACCCGACGTCCGAGGAGACCGACCTATGAGAAAGACCGCCCTCGCCGCCCTGCTCGCCTTCCTGATCCCGCTGGCTTCCGCCGGCCAAACCACGCCCCCGGCCAAGGCCGAGGACTTCTCCAAGACGCTGGTCAAAGCGGCCAAGCTCGAGCCCGCCCCGGCCGGCATCAAGGCCGGCTTCGAGACCATCAGCGCCAAGGGCTCGCTGGCCCTGTTGACCTTCATCGCCTCCGACCTGTTGGAGGGCCGGGAGGCCGGCTCGCGCGGCTACCAGCTGGCGGCCGAGTATGCGGCTTCCCTCTTCGGCCTCTGGGGCCTGACGCCCATCGGCGACATCGCGCCCCGCTCCTTCAGCATGGCCCAGTACTTCTCGGGCACGATGGGCGCGCCGCGTCCGGCCGAGAAGACCTACCTGCAGGAATTCCCCCTGCAGGAGACGCTGGAGACATCCAGCCGGATGGCCTTGGAAGTCCGCAACGGCCAGGCCGTCCTGAGCCGCGAGTTCCAGGCCGGGGCCGACTACTCCTCGATCAATGCCACGGGGGACGTCCTGACCGCGCCTCTCGCCTTCGTCGGCTACGGCGTCAGCGACCCCGAGGCCAAGTACGACGACTTCAAGGGCATCGACGTCAAGGGCAAGATCGTCATAGCCTTCCAGGGCGCGCCGGCCTTCATCCCGGTCAAGTCCGCGCCCGCCGGCGGCGCGCAGGGATACCCGATGTCGGGGATGACCCCTCGCCTGGCTGCCCTGGCCCAACGCGGCCCGGCGGCCATTCTGATGGTCAATCCGGCTTCCCAGGACATGTCCCGCTTCAGGTCCCTCCTGCCGGCCAAGAGCGTGCCGGACGACGCCCCGATCGTCCATAAGCCTTACCGGCGGATGTCGATCCCCGGCGCCGCCGTCCCCCTGCCCTGGGACAAGCCGGCCGTGATTCAGATCAGCAACCGCACCGCCGACGCCATCCTGGCCGCTGCCGGACGGACGGTCGACTCGGTCAAGAAGGCCATCGACCAGTCCAAGAAGCCCGCCTCCTTCGACATTCCCGGCGCGACCCTGACCATCGCCTCGACCATCAAGACCCAGATGGCCCGCGGCCTCAACGTGGTCGCGATGATCGAGGGCTCCGACCCGGCCCTGAAGAACGAGGCCGTCGTCATCGGCGCCCATCTGGACCACGTCGGCCGCTATGAGGATTACATCTACAACGGCGCCGACGACAACGGCTCCGGTTCCGTGGGCGTCCTCAACCAGGCCCGGGCCTTCGCCGCCAATCCCCAGAAGCCCAAGCGGACCATCATCTTCGCCCTCTGGACGGCCGAGGAGAAGGGCTTGCTGGGCTCGGAATACTACGTGGCCCATCCGCCCTTGCCCCAGCTGAAGACGGTGACGTACCTGAACTTCGACATGATGAGCCGGGCCTACGACGAGAAGTCGCTGGCCTTCGCCTCCCGGACCATGGGACTGCCCTCCTCGCCGGATTTCCTCAAGGCGATCACGCCCTCCAACTTCATGCTGATCAACTTCAGCGGCGGCTCGGACCTGGGCGAAGCGGCCCGCCGGGTGAACCAGTACGTCGGATTGGACCTCTACCTGCGCGAGGCCAAGGCTTCCAGTCTGACCTTCGGCGACAGCGACCACAGCTCGTTCACGGCCCTCAAGGTCCCCTGGCTGTGGCCGTTCTCGGCCGTGACCCCGGACCTGCACCAGACGACCGACAGCGTGGACAAGGCCAGCGGCGAGCTGATGGAGAAGACATCGCGGCTGATGTACGGCATCGCCTGGTACGCCGCGGAAAAATAAGCGGTTAAGCGGGTTCGTCGGTCTCCAGCTCGACGCGCTCGAGGAGGAGGTCGGTCCCGCCGGTGATCTCCAGGTCCGTGGAGCCGCAAACCGGGCAGGCCGGCGAATAATCGGCCCGCTCGGTCTCCCGGCGGCAGGCCCGGCAGAGGGCCCGCAGGGGGGGCTTCTCGATCGACAGGCGCGCCTTCTCGACGACCGTCCCCTTGCGGTACATGTCGAAGGCCGATTCAAGAAGCTCGGGGACGACACCCGAGAGGGGACCGACCTTGATCCAGATCCCGGTTACCGCCTTGGCCTTGTTCTCGCGGACCAGCTCCTCGATGGTCTCGACCAGCGAGGCGACGACCGAAAGCTCATGCATGGGCGGAGCGCAGCTCGCGGCTCGACTCTAGGAGGAAGGCGGCCAGATCGTCCAGGCCTTCGCCGGTGAGAGCCGAGATGACGAAAATCCGGAGGGCCGGGTTCAGCTCGAGCGCTTCCTTCTTAACCCGTTCCACGTCGAAGGGCAGGTGGGGGAGGAGGTCGGACTTGGTGATGACCAGGACTTGGGCGGTCAGGAAGGCCTTGGGGTACTTCTTGGGCTTGTCGTCGCCTTCGGGGGAGGACAGCAGGACCACCCGCAGGCGCTCGCCCAGATCGTAGGAGGCGGGGCAGACCAGGTTCCCGACGTTCTCGATGAACAGGAAGTCGATGTCGGGGCTGACCTCGGGCAGGACGCGGGCGATCATCCGGGCTTCCAGGTGGCAGGCGCCTCCGGTCGTGATCTGCCAGGCCGGCACGCCCTTGGCCCGGATGCGCTCGGCGTCGCGCTCGGTCTCGATGTCGCCCTCGATAACGGCCATCCGGTGCGCGTCCCGGAAGCGCTCGGCCAGCTTCTCCAGCAGGGTCGTCTTGCCGGCGCCGGGGGAGCTCATCAGGTTGAGAACCAGGACACCGCGCTCGATGCAGGCGGCCCGGATCTCGGAGGCCACTTTCTGGTTCGTGCCGAGGATGTCCTGCAGGACGTAGAGCTGCTTCTTCGTCGTCATAACCCGGGAATTATAGCACGGCCGGGCCGGCGGTCTGGCCCAGCCAGGCCCGGAGAAGAGCCTCGCCGATGTCGAGGGCCGCGAGGGCCGGAGCCGAGAGCCCCTGCCCCAGATCCCACGAGGATCCGGCTATGGCCAGGAGCCAGGCCGCGGGCGAGCGGCCGTAGAGATCCTGGGTGAGGGCCAGGACGGAGGCGGGCGGAAGCTCGTGGGTGGTGAAGGTGATCGAGGCCGCCGGCTGAAGCGGCTCGAGGGCGGCGGTTCCGGGCGCGGCCGAGGCGGAAGCGTCGGCGAAGACGACCCGGTCGTAGTCGGCGATGAGCGCGGCATCCTCGATGTTGAGCTGATATTTCCAGACGGCCGATGTCCCGCCCGGCAGGGCGATGATCGCTCCCTCGGGGATCGACTCGGGCGCGGCCCCGGCCAGCCGTTCGACGAGCGCCGGCCCCAGGCCGTCGTCCCCGCGGCCGGGGTTGCCGATGCCGATGAGAAGGGTCTTCACCCGAGTGCATCCTTGTTCCCCAATACTGTCCCGAAATAGGGAATTACGTATACTGTACCCCTATTTTTCCTTTCAGCGGCTCATCCGGTCGACGACGTGGCCGGCGGCGTCGATCATCTCGACTTCCAGCGGCATCCGGCCCAGGGCGTGGGTGGCGCAGCTGAGGCACGGGTCGTAGGCCCGGATGGCGATCTCGACCCGGTTGAGCATGCCCTCGGTGATCTTGGCCTGGCCGGAGATGACGTTGCGGGCCACCCAGTCCACGGCCCGATTCATCGGCTCGTTGTTGTTGGTCGTGGAAACGATCAAGTTGGCCATGCTGATCCGGTCGTCGGCGTCCACCTGGTAGTGGTGGAAGAGCGTGCCGCGCGGGGCCTCGAGCAAGCCGACGCCCTCGCCCGTCTTCTTGCCCTTGCGGACCAGGTCGTCCTTCTGCAGGTCGGGGTCGAGGAGCAGCTGCTTGATGATCTCGGCGCTGTGGAGCAGCTCGATCAGCCGGGCCCAGTGCATGTGCAGGGACATGTTGTTGGGCTTGCCGCCGGTGTAGGCCCGGAAGACCTCGAACTGTTTCTGGGCCCGCGGGCTGGGGATGAAGTCGCAGATGCTCAGGCGGGCCAGGGGGCCGACCCGGTACCAGCCCTTCTCCTTGCCCAGCGACTTGAGGTAGGGGAACTTCATGTAGCTCCAGGTCCTGACCTCCTCGCCGATGTACTTCAGGTAGTCGGCGTAGTCGACGTCGTCCAGGATGCGGCGGCCCTCGGCGTCCACGGCCCGCATGGCCCCGTGGTAGAAGTCCAGGGCCCCGTCCTTGCGGACCAAGCCGAGATGGTTGGAGGGGAAGGCCGCGAAGCCGTCGGCCAGGTCCTTGTTCTTGGCCTGCCAGCCCTTGAGAAACTCGACGGCGTCCTCGGCCCAGTCGATGATGGTGTCGACGTTGTAGGGAGTCGGGCCGTTGAGCAGGGCGTCGCGCTCTTCGAGGCTCAGGTTCTTGTTGATCCCGCCCGGGATCGCGCCCGTGCCGTGGATCTTCTTGCCGGCCGTGGCCAGGATGACCTCCTGCCCGTACTTGCGCAGCAGGACGGCCCGGGTGGCCAGCTCCCGGTCGTGGGCGATGACTCCGATGACGTTGCGGATGGCCGGGTCGGCATCGGCCCCGAAGAGCAGGTCGGGCGAGGCCAGGTGGAAGAAGTGCAGGGCGTGCGACTGGAGCATCTGGCCGTAGTGCATCAGCCGGCGCATCTTCTCGGCCGTGGGGGACAGTCCTTCGGGGCCGACGCCGGCGATGACGTCCATGGCCTTGGCCGCGGCCAGGTGGTGGCTGACCGGGCAGATGCCGCACAGCCGCTGCACCAGCACGGGCGCCTCCCAGTAGGGCCGCCCCTGGACGAAACGCTCGAAGCCGCGGAATTCGACGATGTGAAGCCGGGCCCTCTCGACCTTGTTGCGGTCGTCGAGGTGGATGGTGACCTTGCCGTGGCCCTCCACCCGGGTGACGGGTTCGATGGTGATTTTGCGCGCCATGGGAGTCCTTCCTAGTCGAACTTGATCAGGCCGTAGCTCAAGTCGAGCGGCTTGCCTTCGAGCAGGGCGACCAGGGCCTTCCAGATCAGGTCGGCCGAGGGCGGGCAGCCGGGCAGGTAATAGTCCACCGGCACGATCTCGTGGTTGGGATAGACCTTGTCCAGGATGATCGGCAGGTCCTCGTCGTTGGGCATGATCTTGGGGTCGGCCGGGTCGGTGGTCGGGGTGTGGTAGTAGGCCTCCTCCAGGCATTCGCGAAGCGGGATGCCGTTGCGCATGGCCGGCAGGCCGCCCATGATGGCGCACTCGCCGAGCGAGATGAGGACCTTGCAGTTCTTGCGGAAGGACCGCAGGACCTCGACGTTCTCGCTGTTGCAGCAGCCGCCCTCGATGAGCCCGATGTCGACCGGCTTGGTGAAGGTCTTGATGTCGTCGATCGGCGATTTGTTGAACTCGACCAGGTCGACGAGCTGGAGGATGCGCTCGTCGATGTCCAGGATGGACATGTGGCAGCCGAAGCAGCCGGCCAGTGAAGCGGTGGCGATGACGGGTTGGCTCATGGCGCTCTCCTAGCCGCGCGGCTTCTCGATGTCGCTGCCGATGGGAACCTTGTCGTACTTGCGCCGGCCCACGGGCACGGCGAAGCCGACCTCCTTGCGCAGGATGCAGCCGACCGGACAGCGATCCATGGCCTTGCGGGCCCAGCGCTCCGACAGGGCCGAGGCCAGCTTGAGATCGACGGACAGCTTCTTATGGCTGCCCCGGTTCAGGGGGCCGAAGACCTTCTTGGCGTCCTTGGTCCGGATGCCGCGGGCGCAGCGCAGGCACTTGATGCAGCGGTTCTGCTCCATCAGGATCTTCGTCCCGGCGGGCTCGACGTCCCGCTTGGGGAAAAGGTAGGGGAAGCGGGGGACCATCATCTGGAAGCGGTAGGCCAGGGCCTGCAGCTCGCAGTTGCCGCTCTTCTCGCAGCCCGGACACATGTGGTTGCCCTCGACGAAGAGCATCTCGACGATGGCCTTGCGCATATCCTGCAGGTCGGGGACCTCGCTCTCCACACTCATGCCCTCGCTGACCGGGAAGGTGCAGGCGGCCTGGTAGCGGCCGCCGACCCGGACGGTGCAGACGCGGCAGCTGCCGGCCGGCTTGAGCCCCTGGTAGTGGCAGAGCGAGGGGATGTAGATGCCGTTGGCCGCGGCCGCCTCGAGGACGGTCTGGCCCGGGCGGGCCGTGCACTCGCGGCCGTCGATGGTGATCTTGATGGTCTCATTCATGGTCGCTCTCCGCGGCGTGCAGCTTCTGGCCGGTGACGGCGACGGCGTCCCCGACCGCCTCCTTGAGGTCGAACTCGGGGATGAAGGCCTGGTCGGCGTGGATCTTGGCCATGTACATCTCGCGGAAGTTCTGCAGGGTGGTCAGGATGGGATTGGGCGAGGTCTGGCCCAGGCCGCAGCGGCTCATGGCCTTGATCGTCTTGCCCCAGGCCTCGATCTCGTCCAGGTCGCGGACGGTGCCCTTGCCCTGCATGATCTTCTCCAGCTTGCGCCTGAGCAGGACGTTGCCGGCCCGGCAGGGGGTGCACCAGCCGCAGGACTCCTCGCAGAAGAAGTCCATGAAGTTGTGGACGACCTCGAACAGGTCCCGGTCGGGCCCGAAGACGATGATCGAGCCGCCGGTGGCCAGGTCCTCGAAGCCGATCTTGCGATCGAACTGGGCGCGCGGGATGCAGGTCCCCGAGGGGCCGCCGACCTGGACGGCCCGGGCGTCGGACCCGCCGGCCATGGTCAGGAGCTCCGTGATGGACAGTCCGAAGGGAACCTCGAAGACGCCGGGCTTTTGGCAGTCGCCGGAGACGCTGAGGACCTTGGTCCCGGCCGAGCGGGGCGTGCCGAAGGCCTTGAACCAGTCGGCGCCCTTGGCCAGGATGCGGGCCGCGGCGCACAGTGTCTCGACGTTGTTGACCGTGGTCGGCTTCCCCAGGTAGCCGTTCTGGACCGGGAAGGGCGGGCGGTCGCGCGGCTCTCCCCGGTTGCCCTGGGCCGACTCGATCAGGGCGGATTCCTCGCCGCAGACGTAGGCGCCCGCGCCGAGCTTGATCTCGATGTCGAAGGTAAAGCCGCGCTTGCCGGCGATCGTCCGGCCGAGCCACTTCTTCTTGCGCAGCCCGTCCAGGACTTTCTCCAGGTGGGGCTTGAGATAGGCGTACTCGGCCCTCAGGTAGAGGATGCCCTCGGAGGCGCCGATGGCGTATCCGGCCAGGGCCATGCCCTCGAACAGCAGGTGGGGCCTCTCGGTCAGGATGACCCGGTCCTTGAACGTCCCGGGCTCGCCCTCATCGGCATTAACGCAAAGGTATCGCGGGCCATCCCCCTCAGGAACGAAGCCCCACTTGACTCCCGCCGGGAAGCCGGCCCCCCCGCGGCCGCGCAGGGACGCCCGGCGGACTTCATCTCGGACGGCGGCCGGGCTCATTTCGGTCAGGGCCCGCCGGGCCTGGGCATAGCCGCCGCGGGCTTCGTAACCAGCCAGCCGCCAGCTTTCCCCGGCGGCATCCGGCGACAGCAGCTCGTCCATGTCTCAGTCCAACCCTTCAAGGATTTCGTCGAGCGACTCGGGCGTCAGACGGCCATGCTCCTCGAAGTCGATCAGGACGCAGGGAGCGTTCTCGCAGTTGCCCAGGCACTCGACCTCTTCCAGGGTGAACCGCCCGTCGGCGGTCGTCTGGCCGGGATCGACGCCGAGTCGGGCCCGGAGCCTCTCACCCAGGTCCCCGCTCCCCTGCAGGGTGCAGCTGAGGGCCCGGCAGACGCGGATATGATGACGCCCGGCCGGCCGGCGGCGGAACATCGAATAGAAGGTGACCGCCTCGCGGATCCGGATGGGAGGGATCCCCAGGAGCCCGCCCAGCTCGGCTTCGGCCGCGGCCGGGATCCAGCCCAGCTCGGCTTGGACAAGGTGCAGGCATGGCAGCAGGGCCGCCGACGGCTCCGGGTAGCGGGCCGCCAGGCCGGAGATCCGGGCCGCCAACCCGTCCGATAGGATCCCGCTCACCGGTCCAGCTCCCCGCCGATCATGTTCATCGAGCCGAAGGTCGGGATGATGTCGGCGACCATGCGGCCCCGGATGAGGTCTTCCAGGGCGGCGACAATATGCAGACAGGGAGCCCGCAGGTGGAGACGGTAGGGACGGTCGCTTCCGTCGGAGATGATGTAATAGCCGAGCTCGCCGTTGCCGCCCTCGACCGATGCGTAGACCTCGCCCTTGGGCGGCCGCGGGCCGCGGCCTTTCATGAAGAACTGGAAGTGGTTGATCAGCCCGGCCATCGTCGTGTAGGCGTCCTCCTTGGGCGGGGGGACGAAGCCGTGGGCTTGGGCATAGAGGCTCCCATAGCGGGCTTTTTCGGATCCTTCCAAGTTCGGGGACAGAGCGACCCCGCCGTCGGGCTTGCGGCGCCTCGCGGCCCGAATGGCCTCGGCCGGGGTCAGGCAGGACTCCGGCGGCGGGGCGGAGGAACCCGGGTGGCTCCCCAGCCAGCCGAGGCACTGCTCGATCAGGCGCAGGCTTTGCTCCATTTCGGCCATGCGAACGGCGTAGCGGTCGTAGTTGTCGCCCGCTTCCCCCACCGGCACGTCGAAGCTGAGCCGGTCGTAGACCAGGTAGGGGCGGGCCTTGCGGACGTCGTAGGAGATTCCGGTCGAACGAAGGCAGGGACCGGTCCAGCCATAGGCCAGGGCGTCGTCCCGAGACATGACCGCGATACCCTTGGTTCGGCCCAGGAAAATCGGGTTGCGGTCGAGGAGGCCGCGGACATCCTTGAGGACCCCGCGGACCTTGCGGATCGCCTCTTGAGCCTCCCCGGCGAAGCCGTCGTGCAGGTCGGCCCGCACGCCTCCGATCCGGACGTAGGACGTCGTCATGCGGGCCCCGGTCGTCCGCTCGACCAGGTCCCAGAGGTATTCGCGGGCCTTCATGTTATAGAGGAAAACGGTGAAAGCGCCGCTCTCCATGGCCATGGCGGCCAGGCAGGTCAGGTGGTCGGAGACGCGCGACAGCTCGCACATCAGGACCCGGATGAACTGGGCCCGCTCCGGGACCTCGAGCCCGATCAGCTTCTCCACGGCCAGAGCGTATCCGACGTTGTTGATCAGGGGCGAGACGTAGTTCAACCGGTCGGTATAGATGAGCAGGTTGAAGTAGGTCCTGTTCTCGCAGGTCTTCTCGAAGCCGCGATGCAGATACCCGACCTCGACCTCGGAGGAAAGGATCCTCTCGCCGTCCAGCTCGAGCATGATCCGCAGGGTCCCGTGCATGGCCGGGTGGGACGGCCCCATGTTGAGCAGAAGGCTCTCGGGACGGGCTTGGCGCTCGAGTCGGCTGCTCATTCCCCGGGTCCGCCGTCCCGTTCGGGCAGGCGCGGCTGGCGCCGCCGGAGCGGATAGTCCTTGCGCAGGGGATGGCCTTCGAAGCCGTCGTAAAGGAGCAGGCGCCTCAGGTCGGGGTGGCCCTCGAAGCAGACACCGAACAGGTCGTAGACCTCCCGCTCCAGCCAGTCCGCGTTCTTCCACAGCCCGGTCAGGGAGGCCACCGACGGCCTCCCGGCCGGCAGGCGGACCTTCAGCCGCAGGCGGATGGACGAGTCCAGGCTGAGGAAATGGTAGACCATCTCAAACCGTTCGGGCTCCTCCGGCCGGTCGACACAGGTCAGGTCGAGGAGCATCCGCATTCCCGGAGGCCCGTCGCGCAGCCAGGCCGCCGCGCTGGGCAGGGCCTCGGGCCTCAGGATGACCCAAGGCTCTTCCCCGGAGAGCCCCGCTTCGAGCACGCTTCCGGAGAAGGTCCGGCGCAGCGCGTCTAGGAGCTTGTCCTCTTCCATCGCCAGTCCTTGCCTTCCCGCTTGATCTTCTCCTGCAGCTTGATCAGCCCGTCCAGGACCGTCTCGGGTCGGGGCGGACAACCGGGTATATAGACGTCGACCGGGATAATCCGGTCGATGCCCTGGACCACCGCGTAATTGTCGTAGATGCCCCCGCTGACGGTGCAGGCCCCGAAGGCCACCACCCATCTGGGCTCGACCATCTGGTCGTAGACGGTCTTGAGAACCGGGGCCAGCTTGTGGGTGATCGTCCCGACGACCAGCAGCATATCGGCCTGGCGGGGCGAGAAACGCGTCAGCCCGGCCCCGAAGCGGTCCATGTCGAAATGGGCGCAGGCCGCGGACATGTACTCCATGCCGCAGCAGGCGGTGATGAAGGGATACTGGAAAAGGCTGTAGCTGCGGCCCCAGCCCAGCATGGCCTCGAGGCGCGTGGTCAGGAAGCTCCCGGGCATCTTCTCAATCCCACTCGAAGGCGCCCTTGGCCCAGGCATAGGCCAGGCCGGCGGCCAAGATCGCGGTGTAGACAGCCATGGCCGCCGCGGCCGGCCCCTTGACCTGTCTCAGGACCAGGGCCCAGGGGAAGTAGAAGACCGCCTCGACGTCAAGCAGGAGGAAGAGAAAAGCCACCAGGCTGAACTTGATCGGAAAGGGCCGGATGCCCGACTGCAGGGCCGGGCTGCCGCACTCGAAAGGCGTCTGCTGCAGGGGATCCGGCCTGCGGCGCGGACCGAGCAGGGCGTTCAGCGAGATCATGACCAGGCTGAGGAGCCCGAAGACGGCAAAGGCAACGACGAGGGTGTTCATGGGCTTCCTGGCTCTGCCAAGGAATATTATCGGAAAGGTATGGATTTGGCAACCTTCAGCCTGGGCCCCTCCCGCGGGGTCTTCAATTGACCGCGTGGATGGCCATCCCGTCGGCCTTGAGAGCCGCCTCCATGACGGCCTCGGACAGCGTCGGATGGATGTGAATCGTCCCGGCCACATCGGAGACCGTCAGCCCCCGGGTCATGGCCAGGGTCAGCTCGGCCACCAGATCGCTGGCGCAGGGGCCCAGGATATGGGCGCCCAGGATGCGGTCGTCCGGACCGGCTACGATCTTGACCTGGCCTTCGCCGGCATCCATGGTCAGGGCCCGGCCGTTGGCCTGGAAGGAAAAGACTCCGGTCCTGACCTTGTCGGTCCGGGCGCGGGCTTCCTCCTCGGTCAGCCCGACCGAGGCGAACTCGGGATCGGTGAAAACGGCCATCGGCAGCGCGTCATGGCGGACGGCCTCCCGTCCGCCGGCCGCGTTGACGGCGGCCGCCTGCCCTTCGTGCGAAGCCTTGTGGGCCAGCAACTTGCCCCCGATCAGGTCCCCGATGGCGAAGATCCCCGGAACCTTGGTCCGCAGGGCTTCATCGACTTCCAGGAATCCGCCCCGCCCGAGGGAGAGGAAAGGCGCCCCGGCGAAGAGGCCGTCGGAGTTGGGCTTGCGGCCGGCCGACAGGAGCACCCGCTCGGCCTTGAACTCGAAGGGCGTCTGGGTCTTGAGGCAGATGCCGGCGAGGACGGATCCGTCCTCGCCGCGACGGTGGGAATCAATCCGCATCTGGGTCATGATCTTGATTCCCTGGCGCTTCAGCAGCAGCTCCAGGCGTCCGGCCAATTCGCGGTCGCTTCCGGGCAGAATCTGGGGCAGGATCTCCAGAACCGTGACCTCCGTCCCCAGCCGGGAGTAGATCGTCCCCATCTCCAGGCCGATGGCCCCCGCCCCGATCACCAGAAGGGACTTGGGGGGCGCCTCAAAGGCCAGAGCCTCGGTGCTCGTAACGACATCCCGCCCATCCGCCTTGAGGAACGGCAGATCGGCCGCCCGGCTCCCCGTGGCCAGGATGACCGCACCCGCCTCGTACCGCCTCTCCCCGTCCGCGGTCCTGGCCAGGATCGTCCGCTCGTCCTCCAGGACGGCGTCCCCCTTGACCAACTCGATCCCTCCCCGCTGGAGGAGGAACTCCACGCCCCGGACCAGCCTGTCGACGACCTTGCGCTTCTCATCCTGGACCTTGGCCCAGTTGCACGTTACTTGGGCCAGCGGGCCGTCCAGGATTTTGCTGCCCCGAATCTCCCGGAAGACCTTGGTCTGATGCAGGAGATGCTTGGTCGGGATGCAGCCCCAGTTCATGCAGGTCCCGCCGACCCGGTCCCGCTCGAAAAGGACGACGCTGCGCTTGAGCTGGGCGGCCCGGATGGCGGCCACGTAACCGCCCGGCCCGCCGCCTATGACCGCGATGTCTTTCCTAATGCCGCTCATGATCTTCTCCTCTCGTTCGGTGCGCGGGCCCGCAAGCCCGCCGGCCCTCTTCGCGGGATTTTTACCACAGCCGAGTCGATGTCGCAATTCAAGAAACGGGAGGATTCTCTCAGCCCGTCCTTGACAGGCCGCGGGGACAAAAGGAAAATAGGGCTCCTTTTTTATCCGGAGAGGCCCCTGAGAAGCATCGCCCGCCGTACCCCGCGTCGCCTTGGCCTTCTCCCCCTGCTCGGCGCCGTCCTCCTCCTGGCCGCAGTTCCCGCTCAGGCCGCAGGCAGGATCTGGGGCCGGGTGACGGACGGGCAGGGCCGGCCCGTCTCCGGCGTCTCGCTGGCGCTCCTCCCGGCAGCCGGCGGCGCTGCGGCCGAGACCCTCAGCGACAGCCGCGGCCGCTTCGGCTTCTTCTCCGTCCCCCCCGGACTCTATGCCTTGCAGGCCTCGAAGGACGGTGTCGGAGCGTCTGAAAGGAGGGGGCTCCTGGTCGAGGGTCATCCCGACATCGACGTTGCGCTTGTCCTCGCGCCCGACGCCAGGGGGGCGCGGGATGAGATCTCCTCCAGGGTCGTCGACTTCGCCGCCAATGGAGCTCGCACGACCATCACCGCGGAGCAGATCGACCTGTTGCCGTCGGGCAACTCCCTCGGCTCCCTGATCGAGAACCAGGACTTCTCGGCCACCACGAACCGCATCGATGTCGGCGGGCTGTGGGCCTCTTATCCGACCCTCTACAGCGCTCGGGGCGGCGTCTCCTGGACCCAAAATGTCGTTTTGCTCAACGGGATGGACGTCAGCGACCCCTACGACGGCGGCCGGGCTCTGGTCCTGCCCGACGTCTTCAGCCTGGCCTCGATCGGCCACGCCAACGGCGTTCTCCCCATCCAGGCTTCGACTCCGGGGGGGCAGCTGTCCTTGACGCCGCGATCCGGCTCGGACGGCTTCCATGGCGGATTCCGCTCCTTCTATACGGACGCCTCGCTGAGCTCGACCAACATCACTCCGGCCCTGGAAGCCGAAAACCTGCACGAGTCCGACTCGTTCAGCCGCTCCAGCGGGTACGACTTCCATCTCTCCGGGCCGCTCTCCCGCCGGGGGGCGACGTTTTTCACCGCCTGGTCGCAGCGATCCATGGGGCGAGACCTGGCCGGTTTCGAACCCGAAGACGGCTCCTCGCTGCTTTCGGGTCTCTTCTCCGCCGAGATCCCGGCAGCCGGCAATTGGCTCAAGCTCGTCTGGGTCGGTCAGTCGGCGGGCTATGATTCCTATGGCGCGGGCCGGGAGGTGGCCTGGGAAGCGACCACCCGACGGAGCGCTCTCTCGGGCATCCTCCAGGCAGTTTATGAAACACCCTCCGAAGGCCTCAGCCATAGCCGCCTAGGCCTCAGCTGGACGGCGGCCCGGACCAAGGACGATCTGCAAGCCGAGGCCGAAGGGCCGTCCCGGACCGACCTCTTCACTCCCGCCGCAAGCGGCTCTCCGTCCGCCCTGGAAGACAGCTTCCGCCAGAAGCTGGCCTTCACCTACGACTTCGAGGCCCTGCTGCCCGAAAGGCTTGGCGCGGACCACCGCCTCGAGTCGGGGGCCCGGTTCCTTTGGAGCTCGGTCGAAATGACGACGACCGTCCCCGGGAACTCCGTTCTCCGATACTACGGCCCAGCCGCCTCCGAAGTGGCGCTCTCGGCAGGACCCTTCAGCTCCCGGCTGAATTCGCTCGAAGCCCGCGCCTTCCTCCAGGACACCGTGACTTTTGGCGGCGGGGCGGCCTTCCGCCTCGGTCTCCACGCCTCGTGGTTGTCGGCCGGCAATCGGACCGCCTCGGTCAGCTGGCTGACCCTCTCGCCGCGGGCCGAGCTGACCATCCCCCTGTCCCGCCGCCGGACATCCCTCTTCAAGATCAACCTGGCCCGCTACGATCTCCAGCTTCCGTTGAGCACCCTTCTCTGGGGCGATCCGGGCGCTCCGGGCGCCCTGGTCTACGCTTGGAAGGATCCCGACGGAAACGGCGTCTACGATACGGGCGAGGAGGGCGAGCTGCTGCGCCGTGAAGGGCCGGCCTTCTCCGCCGTCGACGAAAACCTGAAGCGCCCCCGTCTGGACGAGTTCGCCCTGGCCTTCATCCAGGACTTCCGCGCCGGATGGCGGTTCACCCTGAGCGGCTTCCTGCGCCGGACTAACCGGCTTCTGGAGACCATCAATACGGGAGTGACCGACGCGGACTATGCCGCCCTGACGCTCCGGGACGACGGCGATGACCGGATCCCGGGCAGCTACGACGATCTGACTTTCACCGTCTATGATCGGAACGCATCCGCCCTCGGCCGGGACTTCTTCCTGTTGACCAATCCCGAGGCCGACTCGCGGTTTTCGACCTACCGCGGACTGGACCTGAGTCTGCTGAAGGCCTGGGACGGCCGCTTCCTTTTCTATCTGGCCATGACGGCCATGGAGATCGTCGGCACGACCGGCCCCGGCAACACCGAGATGGAGAACGACGACGGCATGATCGGCTCCCTCTATGACGACCCCAACGCGGCGATCAACGCCCGCGGGCGGATGCGCTTCGATCGGGCCTATACCATCCGGCTGGGCTTCAGCCTGCCCCTGCCGCTCGGCGCCCGCTTCGCCGTCGTAGGCAAGTACTACGACGGACAGCCCTTCGCCCGCATGATCGTGGTCGAAGGCCTGAATCAGGGCCTGCTGGCCATTCAGGCTCACGCCCGCGGCGTGGCCCGCTATGAGTACAACATGACCGTCGATGCCAGGCTGGAGAAGTCGGTCATCCTCGGCCGGGGAGGCTCGATTCGGCTCCTGGTCGATGTCTTCAACCTCTTCAACCAGCACTTGGCCACCGAGGAGAGCGAGTGGACCGGTCCGGCCTTCCCGCTCCGCTACGCGACGGAGATCCAGTCGCCTCGGGTTATCCGGGGCGGCATCCAGATCTCCTTCTAGGAGACGGACGATGCTCTCAACACCCGAGAAGGCTCTCTTCCTGCTGCTCATCGCCGCCACGGCCGCCGCGTTCCTCCAGCCGCTCGTGCTCCGCTACAGGCTTGTCCGGGCAGGCCGGCCGGAGAACCGCTTCGACCGCCTGGCCGGCCGGATCGCCCGGGCCCTGGGCCGCGTCCTGTTCCAGCGCTGCACTCTCAAGCCGGTGCGTCCGTTCACCGGGCTGATGCATGCCTTCATCTTCTACGGGGCCCTGACCTTCGATACGATGACCGTCAATCACACCCTGGAGGGCTTCTTCGACGGTTTCAGCCTCTTCGGCCGGTCGGGCCTCGAGCGGATCTTCTCCTGGACCGTCAACCTATTCGGGATCCTGGTCCTGGCCGGGGTGGCCTTTCTCGCCGTCCGGCGCTTCCTCGTCCGCCCGGCGGCTTACGCCGTCTCCAGGAAGGACTCGGCCATCATCTACGCCTCTTTGATCCTGGTCACCCTGACCTACTTCTATTTCGAGGCCTTCGCCCTGGCCGCCCACCCAGGAACGGAGAGCTGGGCCTTCCTGGGATCCGCCCTGGCCCGAGGCATCAGGGAATCCGGCCTGTCCGACGCGGCTGTGGCCGGGCACTTCCGGGCCGGGTGGTGGGCCCATATCCTGGCCGTGTTCGGGTTCATCGCCTACGTCCCTCACTCCAAGTACCTGCACATGATCACCGGGCCGCTGAACCTGGTTTTCGCCAAGCCGGGGATGGGGCGGACTTTCCCGGCGCTGGACCTGGAGAGCGCCGAGTCCTTCGGACTGGAGCGGGCCTCCGATTGGAAATGGAAGGACAACCTGGACGCGCTGGCCTGCATGGAGTGCGGCCGCTGCCAGGACGTCTGCCCGGCCTACGCCAGCGGCAAGCCCCTCTCCCCCCGCAAGATCATTCTCGATCAGAAATCCCATCTTCTGGCCCTCGGCGTCTCACGGCTGGCCGGTCCCAGGGAAGGGCAGCCTCCGCTCGTGCCCCAGGTGCACCCCGAGGACGAGATCTGGTCCTGCACCACCTGCGGAGCCTGCATGGATGTCTGCCCGGTGGAGATCGGGCACATTCCTAAGATCGTCGGCCTCCGGCAGGGGCGCGTGCTGTCGGAGGGCGCCTTCCCGGCCGAGCTCAACGGCTTCTTCCGCGGCCTGGAAGGCAACGCCAATCCATGGAACGTCGGCTTCTCCCAGCGCGGCCAATGGGCCGAGGCGTTGGGCATCGCGACCCTGGCCGAACGGCCCGGCGCGGACTGGCTTCTCTGGGTCGGCTGCGCGGGCTCCTTCGACGAAAGAGGCCGGGCGATCTCCGCCGCGCTGGCCCGTCTGCTTCGCAAGGCCGGCCTCGACTTCGCCGTGCTGGGGTCGGAGGAAAAGTGCTGCGGCGACTCGGCCCGCCGTCTCGGCCAGGAGTACCTCTTCCAGACTCTGGCCATGGACAACCTGGCCGTCCTGGCGGCCCGCGGCGTCCGCCGCATCGTCACGGCCTGCCCGCACGGCTGCAACACCCTCCGCAACGAGTATCCCGCTTTCATCGATCGCGTCCCGGGCTTGAGTCCGGAACAGCGGGACGGGCTTCGTTCCCTCGAGGTCGTCCATCACACCGAGCTTCTCGCGCGGCTGATCGCGGAAGGGCGTCTCCGCCCCCGTCCGGCCGCCGGGGATGGAGCCTGGGTCTATCACGATCCGTGCTACCTGGGGCGCCACAACGGAGTCCTGGATCCGCCCCGGGCCGTCCTCCGCCGGCTGGCCGGAGACGCCTTCCGAGAGCTGCCCCGCAGCGGACGCAACAGCTTCTGCTGCGGCGCCGGCGGCGGCCTCATGTGGACGGAGGAGAAGCCGGGACAACGCGTCGGGGTTCTGCGGGCCGAGGAGATCATCCGCTCGGGCGCCCGGACCGCCGCCACGGCCTGCCCTTTCTGCCTGACCATGCTCGGCGACGCCCTGACCGAGGCCGGCGGAGGCGTCGAGGTCAGGGACATCGCCCAGCTGCTGGACGAAGCGACCGCCTGAGGGCCGGGACGGCGCAAAGCGATCCTACATCAGGACACCAGGATTTCCTCAAAGGCGCCGATGGCCCTCGCAACATCCTCGTCGCCGACGTCCTTGTGGGTGACCATCCGGATGCCGTAGCCGCCCGGGGCGGCCAAGGCCAGGATCCCCCGCCGGCCGAGCTCCTCGAGGAGACCGGCCACGCCCAGCCGCGGATGCTCGAAGCCGAAGATGATGATGTTGGTCTCGACGCCGGCCGGATCCAGGGAAATCCCCGGCAGGACGGAGATGGCCCCGGCCAGGCGCTTGGCCCGGGCATGGTCGTCGGCCAGCCGCCTGACCATCTCGGTCAGGGAAATCAGCCCGGCCGCGGCCAGCACACCCACCTGGCGCATGCCTCCGCCCAAGGCCTTGCGGATGCGGCGGCCGTAGGAGATGAAGTCGCGCGGCCCCGCCAGCATGGAACCGACCGGCGAGGACAGGCCCTTGGACAGGCAGAACATGATCGAGTCGACCTGCCGGGCATAGTCCAGGACCGGAATTCCGGAGGCCGTCGAAGCGTTGAAGATCCTGGCCCCGTCCATATGCAGACGCAAGCCGTGCCGGTCGGCTACGGCCCGCAGGGCCTTGAGGTTGTCCAACGGCAGGACCGCGCCGCCCCAGTTGTTGTGGGTGTTTTCGACGCAGATCAAGCTGGTCCTGGGGGTGTGGTCGTTGGGCTTGCGCACGGCCCGCTCGACCTCGGCCGGATCCATGGCCCCCCGCTGCGAAGCGAGCGGGCGCGGGGTGACCCGGGAGATGAAGGTCAGGTGCGTCGATTCCAGGTTGTAGATGTGGGAGCGGGACTCGACGATGACCTCCTCGAGCTCCCTCGTCCAGGCTTTGGCGGCTATGGAGTTGCCCATCGTTCCGGAGGGGCAAAACAGGCTGGCCTCTTGGCCCATGATCTCGGCCGCCAGGGCCTCCAGGCGGCGGACGGTCGGATCGACCCCGATGACGTCGTCCCCGACCTCGGCCTCGGCCATGGCTCGGCGCATGGCCGGCGTCGGCTTGGTCACGGTGTCGCTGCGGAAATCCGATGGCTGCATGTCCTGCCTCCTTGCGGTTCGGACCGCCATTATACGCCCCAGATCGGGGAGGAATCCAACCGGAGGCGATGCAACCGGGGGCCGATTGCCAGCGTTAGGGTTCTATGGTATAGATGAATCGCCCATCAGAGACGTCTCGCCGATGACCCACAAGAAGTCCGCCGACTGGCTCGCCCGCGCTCTGCTCTATCTGGTCTTGTTCTTGGCCGCGGCGGTGGGCACATCCCGCCTTCTTCTGCGCGGCGAGCTGGTCACGGTGCCCAATCTGGTCGGCCGGACGCTGAACGAGGCTCGGGCCGAGACGGCCCGCCAGAGGACTTCGCTGACCGTGCAAGGCTACCAGTTCGACGGCCGCTGGGAACGGGGCCGGGTGGTAGCCCAGGACCCGCCGCCCAAGTCGCGCATCAAATCCCGCCGGACCGTCAAGGTGACCCTCAGCGAGGGCAGCGAGAAGGTCTCCGTACCCAAGCTCGAGGGACGCAGCCTGGAGTGGGCCGCCCAATCGCTGAAGAACGCCGGCCTTCATCGCGGCCGCGTCTCCCAGATCCACACCTCCAAGTACGCCGCCGGGCGGATCATCGCCCAGCACCCGCCCCTTGACGCTACGGTCGGCCGGGGCTCGGCCGTCAACTTCCTGGTCAGCCAGGGCTCCCGCGACGACCGCTACATCATGCCGGACCTGATCGAGAAGGACGCCAACGCGGTGCTCCGGCAGCTGCGGGCCCTGGATTTCAAGGTGACCGAGATCCACCCGTCTTTCTACCCCGGCCTGGAGCCCGGCATCATCATCAAGCAGTTCCCCGTCCACGGCTATAAAGTCCAGAAGCGCAATCAAATCGCCCTGGAGGTCAGCAAGTAGCATGGCCCTCATCGCCCCCTCCCTGCTCTCGGCGGACTTCTCCCGCCTGGCCGAGGCCGCGGCCGCGGCTGAAGCCGGGGGGGCTGATTGGATCCATGTCGACGTCATGGACGGCCACTTCGTCCCCAACCTGACCTTCGGACCCGGGCTCGTGGCCAGGCTGAAAAAGACGGTCCGCCTGCCCCTGGATGTCCATCTTATGGTCGACGATCCGCGCCAGGTCATCCCCTGGTTCGTCGAGGCGGGAGCGGACTGGATTTCCATCCATGCCGAGGCCACCGCGCACCTCCACCGCGACGTAGAGGCCATCCGGACGGCGGGCCGCAAGGCCGGAGTGGTTCTCAATCCGGCCACCCCTCTGGCCGTCCTGCAGGACATCCTGCCCGAGTGCGACTACGTTCTGCTGATGTGCGTCAATCCCGGGCGCGGCAGCCAGCGCTTCATCCCGGGATCGCGGGAGCGCATCCGATCCCTGCGCCGGATGATCGGCGAGCGAAGCCTGCCGGCGCTGGTCGAGATCGACGGCGGCGTCAACCACGACAACGCAGCCGGGCTGGTTCGGGACGGAGCCCAGGTCCTCGTGGCCGGCAGCGCGATCTTCCAGGCGCCCGATCCGGCGGCCGCAACGGCCCGGCTGAAGGAGTTGGGCATGCGGGCGGAGACCGCATGAACGTCATCGTCACCGGAGCGGCCGGATTCATCGGCTCCCGGCTCTCGCTGCGCCTTCTCGAGGCGGGCTGCCGGGTCACCGGCATCGACTGCCTGACGGACTTCTACGACGAGCGGATCAAGCGCCGCAACCTGGAGCCTCTGCTGGCCCGGCGGGGCTTCCGCTGGCTGCAGGCCGACCTCAACGAGCTGCCCCTTCGCCGCGTCCTGCGGGGCGCCGAAGCCGTCTACCACCTGGCCGCCCAGGCCGGAGTGCGGGACTCCTGGGGCGGCCAATTCGACGTTTACATCCGCCAGAACATCCGGGCCACCCAAAGGCTGCTCGAGGCGGCCAAGGATCTGCCTCTGCGCCGTTTCGTCTATGCCTCCTCCTCCTCGGTCTACGGCCTGACGCCGGACATGCCCTTCAGGGAAACGAGTCCCCTTCACCCCCTCTCGCCCTACGGCGTCAGCAAGCTGGCGGCAGAAGACTTGGCCTTCCTCTACTTTCAGTGCTTCGGCGTGCCGACCGTCTCGCTCCGCTTCTTCACCGTCTACGGGCCCGGCCAGCGTCCTGATATGGCCTTCCATAAGTTCCTCAAGGCCGTTCACGAGGGGCGCCCGATCACCGTCTACGGCGACGGCAAGCAGACCCGCGACTTCACTTACGTGGACGACATCGTGGCCGCCAACCTGGCAGCCCTGGAGCGGGGGCGGCCGGGCCAGGTCTACAACGTCGGCGGCGGGCATCGCGAGCGGCTCGACCGGCTCTTCCGGGTCCTGGAGTCGGTCTGCGGCCGGCCCGTCCGCCTGCGGCACGGTCCGGCCCAAAAAGGCGACGCCCCGCACACCTCGGCCGACATCGGCAAGGCCCGGCGTGAGCTGGGCTTCGTCCCGCGGACCGGCCTGGCCGACGGGCTGGCCGCCGAATGGGACTACATTCGAACCATCTATCCCGCTCCGGCCGCCGGCCGGAAGCCGGGCAAAGGAAAGGCTTCATGAAATCCAAGATCATCGCCGGGCTGGCCGTTCTCCTGGTCATCGCGGCCGTCCCCGGCTGCGGCAAGAAAAAGGCCGTCCAGGTCACCCCCGCCGTCTCCTCCCCCGCTTCCTCCGACGAGGCCCTCTACCGCGAGGGCGAGCGATACCTCAAGAAGGATCCCGAACGGGCCCGCCTCTACATGCGCCAGATCATCGACACCTTCCCCCAGAGCTTCTACGCCCAGCGGGCCAAGCTGGCCATCGCCGACTCCTATTTCCAGGAAGGCGACGAGGGCAACCTGATCCTGGCCGCGGCCGAGTACACCGAGTTCATCCGGCTGCACCCGACCAGCCCGTCCGCCTCGTTTGCCCAGTACCGCATTGCCCTGAGCTTCTTCAAAAAGGCCCTCAAGCCGGGCCGCGACCAGCAGAAGACCCAACAGGCCATGGCCGAGTTCAAGAAGCTCATCGCCTCCTACCCGCTGGCCGAAGAGGTCAAGGAGGCGCGCCTGCGCATCGTCGAATGCGAGGAGCGCCTGGCCGAGCACGCCGTCCTGATCGGCGAGCACTACGTCCGGGTCCAGTCCTACGCGGCGGCCGTCGACCGGCTGACCGAGATCCTGACGACCTACCCTTCCTTCAAGGGCATGGACCGCGTCTACTACGGGCTGGGAGCCTCCTACCTCGGCTGGAAGAAGCCCGATCAGGCCCTCCCGTTCCTGACCAAGCTGGTCACGGACTATCCGCAAAGCAAGCTGGCCGCTAAGGGCCAGAAGCTTCTGGCCGAAGCCCGCGCTCCCAAGCCCATCCCGGCCCCCCCGGCCAAGCCGCCGGCCAAGAAGTAAAGGAGGTCCTATGCGCGTACGTCGCGTCACGGCGGTCATGATCCTGGCCCTGGCCGCCGCCGCAGGGGCGGCCCTCCCCGCGGCGGCCCAGGAGGAATCTGCGGCGGGAGGATCCCGCCTGACGATCTCCTTCCAGGCAGATGGAATGTCCCGCACGATCTTCTGGGACGAAAAGACCCGCTCCTCCCGCCTGGTCAATCCGCAGGCCCTGCTGGCCGTGGACTACGAGGCCATGCCGGGCTTGGACCTGGGCCTTCTGCTGGGCTACAGCCTGGCTTCCTGGAATGGACTGACCTTTCGCGATCTGCCCTTCTCGATCGAGAATCAGTCCGGCTCGATCGGCGGGCCGATCCTCGGCGCCGAGCTCCGCAAGTCGCTCTTCGTCCAGGGCTTCTGGGAGCTGGACCTCGAGGCCCGCTTCACCGCCTGCCTCGGCCGGACCGTGACCCTGCCCGTCGAGGGCCTGGCGGTCGAAGGTCAGGCCGATCTCAAAGGCGCCTGGATGCGGGCCGAACTCGGCCCGATCCTCCATTACCGGGGCTTCGAGCTGTTCTCGCCCTTCGTCGGCCTGGCCTATGACCGGCTCTGGGGCCGGATGAAGGCCATCGAGACCATCGGGGAGCTGGAAGGCATCGAGGAAAAGAAGGTCTCCGGCGCGGGAGCCTGGGCTCTGCAATTCGGAACCATCTACGAGCCCTCGACCACTTTCCGGGTCAGGCTCGGCGGAACGCTGATCCCTTTCTCCACAATCGACGGCGGACTGGGCCTGGACTACGGCGCCACGGTCCGGGTCCTTCTGGGATTCTAGGAGGATGACCATGACGAACCATCTGCGCAAATCCATGGCCCTTCTGGTCGTTCTGGCGGCCGCGGCCTCCGCTTCCCAGACCCTTCCCGGCCGACGCGCGGGGAAAGGCGGGCCCGGGACTTCCCTCATCGACGCCCGGCCGGACGGGTCCGACTGCGTGCCCGGCCAGGTTTTGGTCGGTTTCAACCCTTCCCTGACCGGCGAAAACCGCAGGGGGATCCTGGCCGCCTACGGCCTGACCACCTTGAATGAAGTCGATACGCTCGGCGTCTTTGCCGTCCGAACCCCTGAGGGCGCGACCGTGGAGGAGCTGATCGCCGTTCTGGAGCGGAATCCCGGCATCGCCTTCGCCCATCCCAATCACTACTTCCGGGCCAGCCTGACGCCGAACGATCCCCTGTTCAAGTACCAGTACGCCCTGTCCAACACCGGCCAGCAGATCGGCAGCGTCCCAGGCAGCCCGAGCGGCAGCGTCAGCGCCGACATCAAGGCGCCCTCCGCCTGGGAGGAGACGACCGGCGTCGAGACGGTGACCGTGGCCGTCGTCGACTCCGGCGTCGACCTGACCCACCCGGACCTGGCCGGAAACATGAAGGCCAGCGGCCGCGACTTCGTCAACGTCGATTTCGATGCCACGGACGACAATTCCCACGGCACCCTGGTGGCCGGGGTCATCGCGGCCGTCTCGGACAACGGCGAAGGCATTGCCGGCGTGGCCTGGAACTGCCGCTACCTGCCGGTCAAAGTCCTGGATGCCGCCGGCGTCGGAACATCCGACAAGATCGCCCAGGGCATCATCTGGGCCGTCGACAACGGGGCCTCGGTCATCAACCTGAGCCTGGGCGGCCCCAGCGGCGACGAGACCCTTCGCAACGCCGTCAAGTACGCCTATGAGAAGGGCGTCGTCGTCGTGGCCGCCGCCGGCAACACAGGCTTGGCCGTGGAGTACCCGGCCGCCTACGACACCTATGTTCTGGCCGTAGCCGCCACGGACTTCAACGACGCCCGGGCCGCATGGTCGAACGTCGGATCGGCTCTCGACGCGGCTGCGCCCGGAGTCCGGATCCTGTCCACGGTCCCGACCTGGTATTTCACCGCGGATTCACTTCCCTACGGCTACGCCGACGGCACGTCGATGGCCGCCGCCCATGTCTCCGGGTTGGCCGCCCTGATCCGGGGTGTCAAGCCGGCCCTGACGCCCGATCAGATCATGAACGTCATCCGATACTCCGCCGACGACGTCAACGGCTCGGCCTACACCGGCAAAGACGAGCAGCTCGGCTACGGACGGATCAACATGGAGAAGGCCCTCGTCCCGCTGCGGCTGGAGAAGAACTGAGCCGGCATGATCCGCCACCTTCGCGTCCGGAATCTGGCCACGATCGAGGACCTGGAGATCCGGTTCGCGGCCGGCTTTTCCGTTCTGACCGGCGAGACCGGCGCCGGGAAGTCCATCCTCATTGACAGCCTCCGTCTCGTCGGCGGCGAGAAGGCCTCGGCGGACCTCATCCGGACCGGATGCCGTGAAGCCGTCGTCGAGGCCATCCTGACCCGCACCGAGGGGGCCGGGGGGCTTCCGCTCGGCGGCGAGTCCGGCGTCGGGGAGATGACCGTGCAGAGAATCGTGACCGAGGAGGGCGCGGCCAAGGCCTATTGTGACGGCGTCCTGGTGCCGCTCAAACGGCTTCGCGACCTGACGGCCGGGCTGATCGACGTCTACGGCCAAAACGACCACGTCTTCCTCCTCCGCCTGGACAGCCACCTCGACTATCTCGATCAACAGGCCGGTACGCCGGGGCTGCGGACTGAGACCGCCGCGCTGGCCGGGCAGCTGAGAGCCCGCTGGCAGGAGCGCCTGGATTGGAAGGCCAAGGAGCGCGACCGGCAGCAGCGGCTGGACTTCCTGGATTACCAGATCCGCGAGCTCAGCCAAGCCGCCCTCAAGCCCGACGAAGAGGAAGATCTGCGGGCCGAGCGCCACCGCCTCCGCAATGCCGAGCGGATCGGCGGCCTGCTCGACAAGGCCATCGCCCTGGCCAGCGAAGGCGAGCCCTCCCTGGCCGAGCTGGCCGTCAAGCTTCAGGCCGCCCTCGGCGAGCTGGCCGAGTTCGACCCTGCCTTCGCCGATTTCCGGGACGCCCTGGGGCCTGCCGTCATCGCCGCCAGGGAGGCCGCCGACTACCTGACCCGAGCCAAGGATCGCCAGGACGCCGCCCCGGAGCGGCTGGACCAGATCGAGGATCGGCTCAGCCGGATCGAGTCCCTGAAGCGCAAGTACGGCGGCGCTTTGGAGGACATCCAGACCCGCCTGGCCGAGCTTGTCGCCGAGCGGGACGGGCTGGCCGGGATTCAAGACAAGCTGGCCGAGGCGGACGACGCGATCGCCCGCCTGCACGCCGCCTACGCGGAGAAGGCCGGCCGGCTGTCCCAGAAGCGGCGGAGCGCCGCGACCGGGCTGCAGGAGGTCATCGAGCGCGAGATCGGACTCCTGGGCATGAAAAAGGCCCGCTTTCAGGTCGCCGTGACGCCGCACCCGGTTTCCCTGGAGGCCGCCGACGGCGTCCGTGACTCGGGCTGGGACGAAGTCGAGTTCTTGATCAGTCCCAACCCGGGAGAAGAGCTCAAGCCCCTTCGCAAGATCGCCTCGGGCGGCGAGCTGTCCCGCATCATGCTGGCCCTCAAGTCCGCCGGACGTGCCCTCGAGGGCGCGCCCACGCTCGTCTTCGACGAGATCGACGCCGGAATCGGCGGCCGAACAGCCGATTTCGTGGCTCAGAAGCTGCGCCGCCTGGCCCGCGACCACCAGGTCATCTGCATCACCCACCTGCCCCAGATCGCCTCCCACGCCGACCACCATTTCCGGATCGAGAAGCGGATCGAGAGGGAGCGGACCTTCAGCCATGTCCGTGAGCTGCGCGGCGAGGACCGGGTGGAAGAGATCGCCCGGCTCATGACCGGAAGCCGTGTGACCGACGCGGCCCGGGCCAGCGCCCGCGAAATGCTGAACCGGGAGGACCGGGACTGACCTCCCGCCCTCAGGAGATTCCCATGCCCGAATCCCCCGGCGCTGCCCGCGCCTCAGCCCTCTTCAACGAAGGCTTCAGCTGCTCCCAGGCCGTCTTTCTGGCCTTCGCCGAAGACCTCGGCTTGGAGCGGGAAGCCGCTCTCAAGCTCAGCCAGGCCCTGGGCGGAGGGATGGGACATCTGGGGGAAGCCTGTGGCGCGCTGAGCGGGGGGTTCCTGGCCATCGCTCTCAAGCACGGCCGCTCCCGGGCCGACGATCTGGCATCCCGCGATCGGACCTATGAGCGGATGAATCGCCTGGCCGGACTCTTCCGGGAACGCTTCGGCGCGATCCGATGCCCCGATCTGCTCGGAGTCGACCTGGGGACCCCGGAAGGCATGGCCGAGGCCAGGGCCCGGAGCCTCTTCTCCACGCGCTGCGCGGAATATGTCCGGGCGGCAGCCGAGTGGGTCGAGTCGATCCTCTGAGCGGAGTCTCCCCCATGTCCGATTCGCTGCGCGGCCGCCGCTTCCACATCCGGACCTTCGGCTGCCAAATGAACGAGAACGACTCCGAGCGCATCGCCGGCATCCTGGCCGCCGCCGGCGCGGTCCCCGCCGCGGGCGAGGAGGACGCCGACATCGTGATCCTGAACACCTGCGCTGTCCGGGCCAAGCCGGTCGAGAAGATGGCCTCCGCCCTGGGCCGCCTCGGCCGACTCAAGTCCGGCGGCCGCAAAGTCCTCATCGGGGTGGCCGGCTGCGTGGCCCAGATCGAGGCCGACGCCCTGCCGGCGCGCCGGCCGGGTGTGGACTTCGTGGCCGGGCCCGGAGCCTATCCGCGCCTGCCCAAGATCCTGGCCCGGGCCCTGGACGCCCCGGTCGTCGACACGGGCCGCGTCCCGGACTGGCAGGAGGTCCCGCCCTCGATCTTAGCCCGCCACAGTCCGGTCAGTGCCTACGTCACGATCATGGAGGGTTGCGACAACTTCTGCTCCTATTGCATCGTGCCCATGGCCCGGGGACGCGAAAAGTCGCGCCCCCTTGTTTCCATACGGGCCGAGGTGGATGGACTGATCCGGGCCGGCGCCAAGGAAATCCAGTTCCTCGGCCAGAACGTGAACTCTTACCGCGATCCCGCGAGCGGAGCGGACTTCGCCGCGCTCCTGACGGAAATGGGCCGCCGGCCGGGACCGGAGTGGATTCGCTTCGTGACCTCCCATCCCAAGGATTTCGGCCAACCGCTCATCGCGGCCATGGCCTCTTCTCCCCGCATCTGCCGTCAGATCCACCTTCCGCTCCAGTCCGGATCAAGCACGGTTCTGGCCCGCATGAACCGGGGCTATACCAGGGCCGTCTATCTTGATCTGGTCGGCCGTCTGCGGACCCGCCTGCCGGAGCTTTGCCTGAGTACGGACATCATCGTCGGCTTCCCCGGCGAGACCGAAGCCGAATTCCGGGAGACCCTGTCGGCCCTCGAGGAGATACGGTTCGCCGCCATCTTCTCCTTCCGCTACTCGCCCCGGCCCGGGACGACCGCGGCCCGGATGCCCGACGATGTGCCGCTCGAGATCAAGCGGAGCCGCCTGATCGAAGCCCAGGCCCTGCAGAAACGCCTGCAAACGGAATTCCACCGCGGCCTGGTCGGCCGGACCCTGCGGGTCCTGGCCACGGGGCCGGCAAAGAAGGACCCGACGGCCTTCTCGGGCCGGACGGAGGGAGGACAGATCGTCAACTTTCGGGCCGGGACGGACGTGACGGGAAGCTTCCTGGACGTCGAGATCACCGCCGCCGGTCCTTACAGCCTTCGCGGGCAACCGGTCTGATTTCTAGTCTGGACCGCCCTGGAACGCTTCGTTTCAGGATCGGCCAAGGAGCGGACGTCTTGGGCCCCCCATTGCCCGAGCCTCCCCTTTCCGATATAATCCCGGTTCGCCGCGGAAGACATACAGGCCCCATCGATGAAGATCAACGTCTGGAACACCATCCTGCAGCTGAGCAAGGAGCGGGGGGTGGTCCCGTCCGTCATCGTTTCGGCCATTGAAGAGTCGCTCAAGGTCGCCGCAAGCCGGTTCTACACCCGGGGCGAGTCCATTCATGTCTACTTCCGCCCCGAGAAGGGCGATCTCCGCGTCTACACCGAGCGCAAGATCGTCGAATCTCCCTCCGATCCGGCCCGGGAGATCTCGCTGGAGGAGGCCCGGAGCCACAATCTGCAGGCCGAGCTCGGAGAGACCGTCGAGGTCGACCTGCCTTCCGAGACCCTGGGGCGGATTGCCGCCCAGGCGGCCAAGCAGGTCATCGTCCAGAAGGTCCGCGACGCCGAGCAGGAGAAGATCTACGGCGATTTCGCGCCCCGCATGGGCGAGATCGTCTCCGGCGTCTACCGCCGCAGCGAAGGCGGCAACGATTACATCGAGGTTGTCCATACGGAGGCCGTTCTGCCGATGCGCGAGAAGCTGCCCAGCGACCGCTTCGAGCGGGGCGACCGGGTCCGCGCTTCGATCATCCAGGTCCGCCGCGGCGCCAAGGGCCAAGAGCCCCAGATCGTCCTGTCCCGGGCTACGCCCAAATTCCTGGAGCGGCTGCTGGCGCTGGAGATCCCCGAGATCGCCGGCGGTACGATCCAGATCAAGGACATCGTCCGCCAGCCCGGCGAGCGGGCCAAAGTCGCCGTCCTGACCATGGAGAAGGACGTCGATCCGGTCGGCGCCTGCATCGGAGTCAAGGGCGCCCGCATCCTGGCCATCAGCAAGGAGCTGGGCGGGGAAAAGATCGACATCATCGTCTGGTCGCCGAATCCGACGGCCTATGCCAAGTCGGCCCTCAGCCCGGCCCGGGTCGACAGGGTCGAGATCCTCGACAGCGGGGCCCAGACGATGCAGGCCGTCGTGCCGGCCGACCAGCTCTCGCTGGCCATCGGCAAGAGGGGCATCAACGTCAAGCTGGCCTCCATGCTGACGGGCTGGAAGATCGCCATCCAGCCCCGGGCCTAATTTCGACAAAGGAACTTCCATTGACCGAAGCCAAGACCGTCAAAACCGTCAAACCCGCCAAGCCGGCCAAGGACGCCGCGGCCAAGCCGCGGCCGGCCATCTTCATCCGCGAAGGCTCAGCCTTCAAGGCCCTGGCCGACAAGCTCAAGGTCCGGCCCAAGGACCTGCTCGACCGCCTGGTGGCCCGCGGCTACGCCATCGGCTCCAACGACATCATCGACGAGACCCTGGCGGCGCAGCTGTCCAAGGACCTCAATGTTCCCATCGAGATCATCTCCGTGGAGCGCGAGGTCCGCATGGCCGCCGAGGCCAAGAAGGCCGACCTGGTGACCCGTCCTCCGGTCGTGACCATCATGGGCCACGTCGACCACGGCAAGACCACCCTCCTGGACGCCATCCGCTCCTCCAACCTGGTCGATAAGGAGTCCGGGGGCATCACCCAGCACATCGGAGCTTACCGGGTCAGCCACGGCAAGCGCTCCATCACCTTCATCGACACCCCGGGCCACGAGGCTTTCACCCAGCTGCGGGCCCGCGGCGCCCACCTGACCGACATTGTCGTCCTGGTCGTGGCCGCCGACGAGGGTGTCATGCCCCAGACCCGGGAGTCCATCAACCACGCCAAGGCGGCCCACGTGCCGCTGATCGTGGCCATCAACAAGGTCGACAAGCCGGAGGCCAACCCGGACAAGATCAAGCGCGAGCTCCAGAAGGAGGGCTTGCAGGTCGAGGAATGGGGCGGCGAGGTCATCGCCGTCGACGTCTCGGCCCGGGAGAAGAAGGGCATCAAGGAGCTCCTAGAGATGATCGTCCTGATGGCCGACGTCCTGGAGCTGAAGGGCAATCCCAAGGTGCCGGCCCAGGGCGTCGTTTTGGAAGCCCGGATGGACTCGAAGAAGGGTCCGCTGGCCACCGTCATCATCCAGCACGGCACGCTGGCCGTGGGCGACGCCTTTATCGCCGGGACGACGTTCGGACGCGTCCGGGCCCTGGCGGACGACGCCGGCCGGCTGATCAAATCGGCCGGGCTGTCGGTCCCGGTCGAAATCCTCGGCTTCGGCGACGTCCCTCAGGCCGGCGACTTCTTCCAAGCCATCGCCGACACCGAGGAAGCCAAAGCCATTGTCGCCTTCCGGCTCTCCCACGGCGGCAAGGTGGAAGCCAAGGGACCGGCCGCCACCTTGGACGATATGTTCAAGAAGCTCGAGCAGGGCGAATCCAAGGAGCTACCGCTGGTCGTCAAGGCCGACGTCCAGGGCACCCTGGAGGTCCTCAAGGCCCTGCTGCCGAACCTGGGCACGCCCCAGGTCAAGATCCGCATCGTCCATGCCGCCACCGGCCCCGTCAACGAGTCCGACCTGCTCCTGGCCTCCACCACGGGGGCGGTCATCATCGCCCAGAACGTCAAGGCCGGAGCGGGGATTGAGGCCCAGGCCTCCAAGGCCGGCGTCGAGATCCGGTCCTACAAGATCATCTACCAGCTGACCGACGATCTGAAGAAGGCCGTGGCCGGGCTGCTGGAGCCGGTCATCAAGGAGACCTTCCTCGGCCGGGCCCTGGTCCGCAAGGTTTTCCGCATCCCCAAGGTCGGGACCATCGCCGGCTGCTACATCCAGGACGGCCGCATCACCCGTTCGGCCGAGATCCGCGTCCTGCGCGGCGGCGCCGTCGTCCACCGCGGCAAGCTGTCCTCCCTCAAGCACGTCAAGGAGAACGTCAACGAGCTCAAGAGCGGCTATGAGTGCGGCATCGGGCTGGCCAACTTCAAGGACGTTCAGGAAGGCGACCTGATCGAGGCTTTCATCACCGAAAAGGTCATGCCGCGCTGATCGGCGGCGGAGGACGGCCATGGTCGTCGGGCTGCTGATTCTGGATCTTCACTTCCCCCACGCGCGATCGCTCAAGGACAAGCGCCATGAGCTGCAGGGCATCAAGGACCGTCTCCGCCGTCACAACGCGGCCGTGGCCGAGCTGGATCACCAGGACGTCTGGCAGCGGAGCCGGCTGGGGATCGTGACCCTCAACGCCGACGCCTCGATGGTGGAGTCCATCCTCGACCGCGTCCTGCGCGACGTCGAGTCCCGTCTCAACGGGGTCGTGGCCGCGGCCGAGCGCCGCTTCCTCTGAGGATCCGATGCCGCGCCCCGTCCATCTCCGCGTCCGCAAGGTCGACCGTCTCCTGCGCGACGCCCTCAGCGACATCCTGTCCCGCGACCCCGAGGCTGCGCCGGGCGGTCTGATCACCGTCACCCGGGTAGACATGACCGCCGACCTGATGGAAGCCCGGGTCTGGGTCAGCTTGTTCGGAGTGGCCGATCCCCAGGCCGCCTTGGAACGCCTCCGCCGCCGGACCGGAAAGCTGCGCCATCAGCTTGCCGCTCAAGTGGAATTAAAGTATAATCCGTCGCTCTTTTTCGAGCTGGATCCGGCGCCCGAGTTCGCCGACCGGCTGGAGAGACTGATCGAGAAAGCCCGCGGACATGATCCCGAATCCGATTGATCCCATCGCCCAAGCCCTGATATCCGCCCGACGCCTGGCCATCACGTCCCATCTGCGCCCCGACGGCGACTCGCTGTGCACCTCCCTGGCCCTGGCTCTGACCCTGGAGCAGATGGGCAAGACGGTTGAGATCATCAACGCCGATCGGACGCCCTACCCCTTCTCGACATTCCCTTCCTGCCGCCGCATCCGGATCGGCCAGATCCCCTCCCGCGGCCAGGACGCCGTTGTTCTCTTGGAATGCGCCAATGTCCCCCGCTCCGGCATGACCGGCATCGAGGCCGACTTCAAGATCAACATCGACCACCACTTCTCCAATGACGGCTACGCCGATCTTAACTGGGTCGACGCCGAGGCCTCGGCCGTCGGCGAGATGGTCTTCGCCCTCTGCGGCCGGCTGCCGATGACCATGACCCCGGAGATCGCCGGCAACCTCTACTGCGCCATCGCCTCGGATACGGGCTCCTTCCAGTTCTCGAACACCACGGCCAGGGCCTTCCAGACCTGCCACCAGCTGGTGCTGGCCGGGGCCGATCCCCTGAAGGTCAGCGAATCGCTCTACCACAACAACACGCCGGAAAAGATTCTCCTCCTTGGGCGCGTGCTCTCGACCCTGACCATCGCCGGCGACGGCGACATCGCCGTCATCTCCATGCGCCGCTCGACCCTCCTCGATCTGGGGCTCAGCGAGGTCGACACCGAAGACATCACCACCCTGGCCCGATCCATCCGCGACGTCAATATCGTCCTTTTCTTCAAAGAAGTCGGCCAGGAGACCTTCCGGGTCAGCATTCGCTCTCGGGGCTTGGCCCACGCCGCGGCCATCGCCGAGAGGTTCGATGGGGGCGGCCACGCCCACGCCGCCGGCTTCACGGT